>VBKY01000105.1 GCA_005879255.1 Deltaproteobacteria bacterium | reverse complement strand
TTGATCACCAAGCGGCGCGGCTTTGAGGTCCGCGGAGCATGGCGAAAGCCAACCAAGGAAGAAGCGCATCTATACTTCCGTCTACTTATTGGAGTCCTATTGGTCGATTTCGGTTCCAAGGCGTTTTTCTTTCGCTGGGATCGACCCTATAAAATTGAAGTGTTCAAAAACTTTGGATTACACTCGGTTTTTCATGTAACCCCGTTCGAGCCATTTCACCTTGTTGTCTTGCTGTATTTTCTCTATGTCTTTTTTCTCGGCGCCATCTATTTTCGATTTTCAAATAAGCATCTGGACCGCGCCTGGTTGGTTTCCTGTACTTTCGCGCTCGGCGGAGCCATCGCCTTGTTTAGTGAGCGGTTGATGTTCGGTGGAGTTCATGACTCGTTTTTTTTCGCCGGAGCGCCCATGTGGGTTTGTCCCTCCTGCCCATCGCCGCACGCTGCCAGTTACGCTTGGACTCCCGCGGACGTCTTTGTGCACGCCGCATTCCTGCCTGTGATTATTCTTTGGGTCTCCTACTTGGTTCCGCTTCGCGCGCCGAATCACGCTGCAGATTAGCTCAAGTATACCTTTTCAACACTCTCTTGCAGTCACAAGCGGCGTGACGTAGGTTGAGTTCACAAAAAACCAAAGGCTAGGAGTTCACCCAAGTCATGGCTTCCGCGGAGCTTATCGTCGACGTGCACCACCACTACATGCCGGCTATTTTATTCGACCGTCTTGCCGCTCAGGCCGGGGGTAAACGCATCGTCACTAAAGAGATCAGCTTGACACTCCATCCGTCGCGAAAGGACCTTGAATCACACATCAAGTGCATGGACGAAGCCGGCATCAGCGTTTGTATTCTGACGGATCAAGTCCAGGTGATGGGCGCCGAGGTGGCCAGAGCGCTCAACGATGGCATCGCCGAAGTCGAAAAGAACCACCCGACGCGCTTCCGCGGCTGTATTCACTTGCCGATTCATGAGCCCGAAGCTGCGACGCGAGAGCTTGAGCGCGGCATCAATGAGCTGGGGCTGCGCGCCGTGGCGCTCCTCGCCTGCCACCTCGACGTTCAGCTCGACAATCCGATCATGAATCCGCTATTCGAGATCATTCAGAAGCACAACTTGCCCATCGTCATTCATCCGCAGTCTAAACCGACAGGCTCGGACACGCTTTACAGCCTCGACCGCTGCGTCTTCCGACCGCTCGAAACCACCCAAGCGATCGTCCGTGTAATGAACAGCGTCCTTCCACGTTACCCGGAACTACGCTTCATCATGCCCCACCTTGGCGGCGGTACTTCTTCTCTCAAAGGTCGAATGATGGCGTTCTTTGAGACCGACGACGCCGACATTCCCGCCGATATGAGGGGTTACCTAAAAACTCAATCCGAGCAGAAAAAGTTCGGCCTCACGCAACGATTCGAAAAACTCTTTCAGCGTCTTTACTTCGACACGGCGGGAACCGGCGCATGGTTGCCTGCTATGGCCGCCGCCTTCAATATCACCACGCCGGACCGAATCATGTTTGGCAGCGACTATCCGCTCGAATGCAAAACCGCAGCAAATCTGATCGAATCGCTCGAGATGGTGCGTCAGGCGCCGTGCTCGGCAACTGATAAAATCGGCATACTTGGAAAAACGGCGGCGGGATTATTTAGGTTATAGACGGTATTCGCAAGAAGATCTCATGACGAACCTCTACGAGTTCACCGCTGCTGCCGTAATCTTTTTCTCAACGATTACGCTCGCGGCGGAAAGTCCGAAAGCCAATCCCATGCGCCCCGAGCAAATCCAACAACTTCTCAGCCCGGATGTGCCGCGAGTTCTCTGTTTGGATGAAAACTTCGCGACGGGCGGGCAACCCACCGGAGATGCTTACGCCAAGGCTGCGGCAAGCGGCTTTAGCTCGGTCTTGAGCCTGCGGACGGCGAACGAGGGAATCGATCTGGCCCGCGAACGCGCTCAAGTCGAAAGCAAAAAGCTGCGCTACTTCAACATCCCGGTAAATGGCTCATCGCCCCGTGCAGAGCAGGCCGATGAATTCCTGCGCATCGCGCGCGACAAAACCAATCACCCGATGTTGGTTAACTGCTCCACCGCCAATCGGGTCGGCGCTTTTATGATGATTCTCCGCGTCGTTGAACAAGGCTGGAGCGAAGAAAAAGCCCTGGAGGAAGCGATCAAGATCGGCTTGCGCGGCGAAGAGCTGAAGAAATTCGCAAAAGATTACATCGCGAGTCACAAGGTCAAATGGTAATAGTGCTGCAAGCTAAGATGATTGCTCGACGTCCGCCGTCGCGCCTTTGAATGTTTCAACCGCGTTTCCCGCTAAACTCAGTCGACCCCTCGTGAAGAATTTTATCGGCAGTCTAGCTAGTTTTGCTCTGGTCATTGCGTTGGTCGGGGCTGCTCCAGCCCCGCAAACCGAACGCCCTCTGCCAAACCGATTCGAACGCTCGGCGAATGTCGATGTCCCCATCGTCCTCTGCATCGATGATAAGCCATCGGCCGGCGGCCAACCTTCAGGGGCAGCGTACGCCAAGGCTGCCGCCAATGGATATCGGTCTGTCTTGACGCTGCGGACCAAGCAAGATGGAGTTGATCTTGTGCGAGAACGATTGACGGTGGAGCAGAACAAGATGCGCTACTTCAACATTCCGGCCAGCGCCAAGCTGCCTCGCCATCAGCAAGTGGATGAATTCCTCGCGCTGGTTCGCGACAAGGCGAACCACCCCATGCTGATCAACTGTGCCTTCGCCGAGCGTGTCGCGCCCTTCATGATGATTTTCCGCATTACCGCGCAGGGTTGGAATGAAGATAAGGCTGTCGAAGAAGCTAATCGAAGCGGATTAAGTCGCGACCAATTGAAGAAATTCACCAATGACTATCTGCTTCGGCTGGAAAAGAAGCGAGCTTGAGTCGGTTTTATGACGCGATTCATCGTGGCTAAGGACAAAGCGCATTCATGCACTGCTCCACGAGCTTTTCCGGATCGTCGCTAAAGAAAACCGCGCCCGTCGTCGGCTTGTTGCAAAATCTGACAATCTCTCGGATATGGTCGCTCACGCCGCCGCTGCCTTCGAGCACGCCGATAATTTTTCCTTCGTCATAGGCGATAGTGAACTCGTTGAGCGTGCCGGTTGCCCCTCCAACGATCAGCACGATGTCCGCTGTGCGAACGTTGATAACGTTGCGGCCTTTGTAGCCGAACCCGGTATAGATGATCACATCGGCGCCGTCTTCGGGCAATCCAAATCGAGCCAAGTGATCCTGGCGATTTTCGGCGGGAGAAATTCCCAGAGCGAAGCCGCCGTTCATGCGAAACGCTTTGGCGACCAAATCCGGCAGTCCCGTGGTCGCACCTGTGACCAAAATACATTCCTGCTTCGCGACCGCCGCGCCAAGTTTTTCGGCCAGCGCTTTGAGGCGGCTCGCTTCCGCTTCTGACAGCGCATCGTTGGCCGAAGCGCCCATCACGCCAACAACCGGTTTACGCATGCATCGAGCCTCCTGCAGCCACTGGTTGATACCGATCGACCATCTGATATTTTGCGCCGGAATAATCGGCAAGAACGCGCTATGAAATTAAGCACGGCGAAGGCAAAAGAGGTATTTGACGAACTCTTGAGACAAGATCACTAAATTACCTTGTCCCGTTTCAGCGACTCGATCGCACCCGTATCGTAACCGAGCTCACGCAGAATCGTATCATTGTCCTCGCCCAACGCGGGTATTCGATCGTAGCGCGCTTCACTGCGCGACATCTTGAGCGCGTTGGCGATCACCGGCACTTTGCCCACCGGCGACTCCGCTTCCCTAATAAGTTTGCGCGCGACCACTTGCGGGTGCGCGAGCACTTGTGCGATGCCGCGCACGATGCCGTGCGGCAACTCGGCTTTCTTCAATTGTTCCAGCCAGTGCTTGTGATCTTTTCCGAGAAAGATAGTTTCAATCGTTTCTTCCAACAGTCCGCGATTTTTCCGCCGGCCTTCTACCGTGGCGAAGCGCGGATCGTCGAGCAGCTCGGGTTTTTCGATGACTTTCTTACAGAAGATTTCCCAGTCCGACGCGCTGGCCACTGCCAGGTTCACATACTCGCCGTCACCGGCGAGATACGGACCATAGGGAGTCACATAGTGATGACGCATGCCGACCCGCGCAGGCTCTTCACCCGCATGCCAATAATGGTGCGGAAAATATCCTAGCCACGAAACGATCGAGTCGAGCATCGAAACATCAATGAGCTGGCCCTGGCCGGTTTTCTCGCGCTGATAGAGGGCAAGTAGGATCCCGATGGCGGCATACATACCGGAGGCGATGTCGGCGATCGCGATTCCTGCGCGAGCCGGTTTGTCGGGATATCCGGTCGTCGCGATGATGCCACCCTCGCCTTGAATCAGCAAATCGTAGGCCTTTACATCACGGTACGGTCCGTCTTGGCCGTAGCCGGAAAGCGAGCAGTAAATCAGCCGTAAATTAATTTCACTGAGTTTGTCATAGCCGAGACCCAAACGCGCCGCCACGCCGGGTGCATAATTTTCGAGAAAAATGTCGGACTTCTTCGCCAGCTCTTGCAGAATTTCCCGGCCTTTTTCTTTTTTGACATCAACGGTCAAGCTGCGTTTGTTGCGGTTGAGCCAAACGTAACCGGAAGAGAGTCCCTTGACGACCGAATCCCACGAGCGAATCACGTCACCGACGCCGGGCCGCTCGACCTTGATCACTTCCGCGCCCATGTCCGCGAGCAAACAGGTCGCAAACGGCCCTGACAGGACCTGCTCGAAGGCGACGATTTTCACTCCATCCAGGGCGCGTATCACTTTCGAATTGCTTGCCACACAATCCTCATTCTTGTCATTGAACTTTTGAACCTTGAACTCTTGAACGAAAGTGTCGGTTCAAAGGTTAAATCGTTCAAAGTTCAAGGTTTAGCTATTTGTCTTCTTTGACCTTCGGAAATAAGTCAGCCTTCGGCGCATGCGCTTTCTTCCACACCATCACGCTTCGCGCATAGTCAATGACAACTTTTCCTTCTTGCTGAATGCCGCGGGTGCGCACTTTGATAATGCCAAGTTGCGGCTTCGATTTTGACTCGCGTTTTTCCAGCACTTCGGATTCCGAATAGAGCGTGTCGCCGGCAAACAACGGATTGGGCAATTTGATTTCGTCCCAACCGAGCGCGAAACCATTCTCACTCACGTCGGCCACGCCCATGCCCGCGACGATAGCTAGAGTCAAAGCGCTGTTGATCAGACACTTGCCGAACTCCGTGCGCTTGCCGTACTCATTGTTAAAGTGAATTTGATTGGTGTTGTTGGTCAGCAACGTGAACCAGATGTTATCCGCTTCGGTAACTGTCCGTCCCAGACGGCAGCGATAAACATCGCCGACTTCGAAATCCTCAAAGAACCGGCCTTCCCACCCCGGTTTTACGGCCATGATGTTCCTCCTCTTTTGGCGCTGAAAGCATTACGTTATAGTCCGGTAATTGGCGTATGGCATGTGGCATATGGCTTATGGCTTTTGTCTATACGCCATATGCTATCAGCCATAAGCCAATTATAGGAGGAACTGATGGATTTCAACCTAACCGTCGAACAGCAACAGATCCGCGAGGAGATCAAGAAAGTCTGCAAAGAATTTCCCGACGCGTACTGGCGCGAGATCGACGGTAAGAAAGCCTACCCGGAAGTCTTTGTGCGCAAACTGTCCGAGCTTGGCTGGCTCGCGGCGTTGATCCCGGAGGAATACGGCGGCACGGGACTCGGCATCACCGAAGCCAGCATCATCCTGGAAGAAATCAATCATTCCGGCGGCGTCGCTACGACTTGCCATGCACAGATGTACACCATGGGCACGCTCTTGCGCCACGGAAGCGAAGAGCAGAAGAAACGTTATCTACCCAAGATCGCCGTCGGTGAGCTCCGCCTACAAGCCTTCGGCGTTACCGAACCCGACGCAGGTTCCGAAAGTACGCGCATTCAGACGACGGCGACGCGCAAAGGTGACAAATACATTATCAATGGTCAAAAAATCTTCATCTCGCGCGTGCTGCAGTCTGACCTCATGCTTTTACTCGCGCGCACCACTCCCTATGACGAGTTAAAGGATAAGACCCGCGGCCTTTCCGTCTTCATTGTCGATTTGCGTGAAGCTAAAGGAAAACTTGAAGTCAAGCCTCTCGATCTAATGATTAATCACCATACCAATGCGCTATTTTTCGATGGAGTTGAAGTGCCGGCTGAGAATTTGGTCGGCGCAGAAGGCATGGGCTTTCGCTACATCATTGACGGCTGGAACGCCGAGCGCATCCTGGTCGCGGCCGAGGCCATTGGCGACGGCCGCTGGTTTGTCGAGCGCGCGGCCAAGTATGCCAGCGAACGAAACGTATTTGGCCGCCTGATCGGTTCAAACCAAGGGGTCCAATTTCCTATTGCCAAAGCGTACGCCAATATTGAGGCAGCGGACTTGGTTCGCTTCCAAGCGGCAACGAAGTTCGACCGCAAAGAAAAATGCGGCGCCGAAGCGAATCTCGCCAAATACCTCGCCTCGGAAGCGGCGTGGGAAGCAGCGAATGCCTGTCTGACGACGCACGGCGGCTACGGATTTGCCGCGGAGTACGACGTCGAACGCAAGTTCAGAGAGACCCGCCTATTGACCGTCGCCCCTATCAGCAACAACCTGGTACTGGCGTATTTAGGGCAGCATGTTTTGGGGATGCCGAAATCCTATTGAAACTCAGATAAGCCACCCTCTTCGAAAGTAATTGCTGCCACCCTAAGCGCTGGCACGCTAAGTCGAGCGCGATCTAGCCGGGCGCGTCTACGACGACTTGATCTCAACCTTTACAACCGATGGAACCGTAGATGAAGAAACGATCTGGCGGTGATTCGGCAGGTGATCGGCGCCGCCGAACCAATGGCGATTACACGGGGATACGACTTCAGCTTGGCTCGCGCCGCAGACCGCGAACTAACTCAACCGGCAGATTCGGCAGGCCGCTTCAAGCGGCGCAGCAATAACACGCCGATCAGGAACAGCGCCGTCGATCCCAAGGATCCCACGACAAAGACACTGGCAATTCCCGTGGCGTGGGCGATGAAGCCACCAACGGATGGACCCAAAATATTGCCGAGATCGCCGGCCGCATTGTACACCCCCGACGTGAGGCCGCGCCGCACCCGGCTTTCGGGAACGTCTTGCACCAATCCAACCGCATTGGCGACGACGACGATCGCACGCAACAAGCCCGACGCG
This sequence comes from Deltaproteobacteria bacterium, assembly GCA_005879255.1. The sequence continues at coordinate 14,501 of VBKY01000105.1, read as the reverse complement.
ACGTAGACGAGCAAAATCGAACCGAAGCCGCTGAACAGCGGCACGAGCATGAGGATCAACGACTGCAGCGGCAAGCCGAGGTAAGACAGGCCGCGATGGCCGACTTTATCGACCACATGGCCGCTGATCGGACGAGTAACCGCGTTGCAACCGGCATAGGCGGCGCGAATGATGCCGATCTGGGTCAGGTTCATGCCCACGGCGAGCGCATAGAGGGAGATAAACACGCCGCCCATCTGATGCAGCAGATTGAGAAAAAGAGCGACAAGGACGACTGTGGCAAGCTCAGGTTCGAGCAGCGCCCGAAATAATTCCTTCGACGTTAATTTATCGCCGCCTTTCCCTCTCACTTTGCTTTCGCCGCTGCCGCTCGGGCCGTGTAGGGACCAAAGTAATCCGACCGACACCAGCGACAACAATGCTCCCAACTGAAATGTCCAATCATAGCCCCAATGGTCGGCGATCAGCCCGCCGCAAAAATTACCCGTCGAATAGCCGAGCGCCAAGGTGCCTACGTAGTAGCCCATCGCGTGATTGCGATTTTCATCCGCCGCCAACGAGTCCACGTAAAACGCCATGTAAAGTGTCGTCACTGCGCCGTAAGCGCAGCCGTTGAGTGCTTGCACGAAGGCAAACGTCAAGCTGTCTGTGGCAAAACTGAAAAGATAATTGGTGACTCCCATGGCGAGAATTGCGCTCGACAAGAGCGCGCGGGCACGCCCCTGACTGTACGCCATCCCCACCGGCAGCCGCGAAATGAGCGCGAAAACGGGCCCCAAAGAAACGAGCGCGCCAATGAGCGCCACGGGGATGTGCATGTGATCAAGGTAGGGCGGAATCACCGTCGATGCCGAATTACTTTGTATCGTCACGGCTACGATCGGCACCAGGAGTCTTAACGTGCTGCGTTTCATATCCGTCCACTTATTCTCTAAAAACTGCGCGGGTTCAACCGAATTGGGAAAAAGACCTCTCACGGAGTTTACCCTAAGCAAAGCCGAAGGGTTCGCGATGACGGATCAACAAAAGGCAGATTCGAAAGTGTTATTTCGAGCGGCAGACTGTGTGAAAACTCTTGCGGAGCCCTTCGACGACGCTCAGGGCGAACGGATAAATGCTCAGATTCTAAGGAACCCGTACCGTTCGTGGTGAGCTTAGTCGAACCATGAACGTAGTTTCACACAGTCTGGCGGAGCGAGAAATCTTTCTTCGACCTTGGCTAATAACCTCGAATCGATCGCTGCGCCCTGTTTCTGACTCGACATGTTAGACATTTGCCCGTCCATCAGGTAAGGAAACGGCGGAGGAGATTTCTGCGATGGACTTAATTCGCTCATGGCTGTTCGTGCCAGGGCACCGGCAGAGAATGATTGACAAAGCTTTCGGGCTCAACGCCGACGCGATGATGTTGGATATCGAAGACGGCGTGGCCCCGAATGAGAAAGACGCCGCGCGCAAGAATATCGCCGAATCATTGGGCCGTGAAAAAGCGCCCGGCTCCCCCGCGCGCTACGTACGCATCAATGCCATCGGCCATGCGCGCATGGATGCGGATCTAGAGGCTGTCATTCGGCCGGGTCTCGAAGGTCTCGTTTGCCCCAAAGTCGATACTCCAGAAGAAGTGCGCCAGATCGACGCGATTCTGAATGATCAAGAACCGAAAAATAACTTGAAGAAAGGCAGCGTAAAACTCTTGATCGCCATCGAAAGCCCGAGGGGCTTGCTCAACGCGCCGGCGATCGCCGCCAGCTCAACTCGCGTTGCCGGATTACTATTCGGCGCCGAAGATTTTGGCCGTGAGATCGGCTTGCCGACCGTGCGCGAGGGCGAAGCGCGCGATCTTATCTACGCGCGCTCGTCCATGGTCATCGCTGCCGCATGCTCTCACGTGCAAGCCGTAGACGGCGTCTGGGTCGATCTGAACGACAGCCAGGGGCTCTTGGGATTTGCCAAACAGTCGCGCCAGCTCGGCTTTTCCGGGATGTCCTGCATTCACCCGTCACAGGTCGATGCGATCAATACGACATTTAGTCCGACCGCTGAAGAGATCGATTACTGCCAAAAAGTCTTGCAAGCCTTCGAAGAAGCGAACGCCCGCGGCGACGGCTCCATCGCCTTCGGCGGCCAGCTGATCGATCGGCCGATCGTCGAGCGCGCGCGGCGCACCATCGACATGGCCAGGTCATTAGGAATCTTAAAATAGTCCGAGAGAGTCCACGTTGTGAGGAAGTAACGCAATGAAAGCCAAGATTGCCGCGCTATTCACGTTGGTTTGGTGCCTGAGCATCGGCGCTTCCGCGCCGGAGCAAATGCGGCCGGTGAAAATTGCCGACGGCGTTTACATGTTTGAAAATACCAGTGGCACCAGCAATGCTACTGTGGTCATCACCGACGAAGGTGTCGTGGTTTTTGATTTCAACATCCTTACTGCCGACCAAGTCCTGGCGGGACTGCGCAAGCTCACCGATAAAAAAGTTCGCTACCTAATTTCTTCGCACAGCGCCCTGGACCACGCTTCAGGCGCGTGGTATTTCCGCGACGACAAGCCCACCTACATTGCTACCAAAAACCAGGTACACGACCTCCAAATGCAAGAGTTGGCTGGTTTTAACGAGCGCAAGGAATCGAACGATCCCCGCAATGCTGTGTACAAAGGGAAAGAGTTGGTGAAGCCTGACATCGGTTTCGACGGTAACATGACGCTCTATTTTGGCGGGCTGACGTTTCAAATTACAGCCGAGGGCAGAGGCCACAGTACCGGCGACCTCACCGTTTATATTCCGCAGAAGCGCGTGTTTCTCATGGGCGACCTTCTGGACACCGAAGTCCACCCTGGCCAAGGCGAATCGGGGGACATTTTCTATTCCAACGTCAAAGGTTGGATCGAAATTCTTGACCGCATCATGGCGCGTCACTTACCGGTCGACACCTATGTGCCAGGCCACGGGCCCGTGCATATCGGACGCGGTATCAAAGATCTCGAGGAACAAAAACGTTATTTCATTGTGATGCGCGACGAAGTCGCCAAGATGATCACCACCGGCAAGAGTCTGGCGCAAATTGAAAAAGAAATTAAAGTGCCGCAAGAATTCGCGCACTATAAGCGAACCGATAGACTGAAACCGTTCATCAAGCTCTACTACAATCAGCTCATGGAAACGGGTTATTAGCCTGAAGAATCGTCCAAAGGAGAAACCGGATGAAAGCCATCGCCGGAGCGTTACTCGCCAGCCTCACTCTAGCAAGTGCCGGTTGGACCCAGAGCAAAATGTCGATAGAGCAGCTGGCCACGTACAACAAGCCGGACCGCGAGAAGATGCTTTACACCGGGGCCAAGGCCGAGGGAAAGATCACCTGGTACACGTCGCTCGCTGGCGAGTCGTACAAACAGCTCTACGGCGCATTCGAAGCCAGGTATCCCGGGGTCAAAGTTGAGACGTATCGCGCCACCCGCCAAGAAATGGGCGCGCGTATTCTGGCCGAGGCGCAAGCGCAACGCCACATTGTCGACACCCTGGAAACCACCATTCCACTTCTCAAGCTTCTCAAAGACAACAATATGTTGGTGCCGTACCATTTCTCCGCTCAAGCAAAATATCCGGACAACGTGAAAGAAAAAGGCCCCAAAGGTTTAGTATTCTGGGCCATCGACCGGGAGTCACATATCGGCCTCGCCTACAACAGGAACGCCATTCCGGAGAAGCTAGCGCCGAAAAATTACGAAGGACTATTGCGTCCTGAATTGAAAGATAAGATCGCTTTCGCAGGCAGTGACACGGGCGTGACGGTCGTGGGCGCGATGCTCAAGTTCAGAGGCGAAGAATACGTCAAAAAACTCAAGGCTCTCGGCCCAGCAATACATAACGTCTCGGGGCGGGCCTTACTCGACCTGGTAATCTCTGGCGAAGTCGGCGTATCGCCTACCACGTTCCGCAATCACGTCGAGGTATCGTTGAAAGTCGGCGCTCCGATTGCGTGGATTCCGATGGATGTCGTCCCGTCCAACTCCGGCTCGACGGCGGTCTCGGCGAAAGCGCCGCATCCCCATGCCGCGTTGCTGATGGCCGAATTTATCCTCGGTGAGGGAGGACAGAAAGTGCTCGAGCAGTACGAATACGGCAATCCCACGAAGGATTATGGTTTCAAGCGTTGGTATCCCGAGCAGGGGCTAACGGCAGAGCAGATCGATAAGCTCGAAGAGAAGTGGAGAAATAGGCTTCGCGATGTAACCAGACGATCGTCTTTTTAGCTTAGTCTGACACACAAATGCTATCCCGAGACTTAAGCCGAAGGATGACATTGCAGGAAATTCTAGTAACAGGGGAAGAGAGACGTCTCTTGGGATCGATTGAATCCGATCAAGGAACGGTTGCAACCGTTCCTTGATTTGCGAACTTTGCTTTCTTTGCGGTTGGAAATACCTATTACCCTTCTTTCCCAACCGGCGCGGCTCCCTGCCAATGGCCAACGTCGATGATGATGTCCTCGGGACCGAGAAATTTGTCTTCGTAGTAGGCGGTACCCAGGTTGAGCGTGCCGGCTTTCTTGGCCCCGGCGGCTTCCAACATGCGAAACTGTTCTTGATCGTTCTCCGCCGAAAAGCCGATATGATCAATACCCGCACGCTTCTTTTCCCCGTCCGGCATGCCGGCGCCGAGCGGCAATACCGTGATATTGACCGATCCATCGCTCAGATCAATGGCGTTGTTCTTGCGCTTTTGAATCAATTTCATGCCCATGGCGTCGACGAAAAACTTGGCCATGGCATCCACGTCTACTGCGCGATACGCGATATGTCGAATCTTTGCCATGCGCGCCTCCTTTGATTGTTAACCGCCGTAAAAAACTTTGTCGCCGAGATCTTTCAGTGTAAGCGTAACGTCGTCCGGGCGGCCGCTCGGCTGCGCTGCTACACCGGCGTCCTTCACTTCGCCGACAAAGATGGAGTGGTCGCCCTTTTCAATCGTGTCGACGAGCGCGCATTCGACAAAGGCCGGCGCCTTTTCGAGAATCGGCGCGCCGAGTGTTCCCTTGCGGAATGGCTCGCCGCCGATCGTATTCCCTTCGCGCTCGAGCGGTTTGAAAAATGTGAATGCCTGGCCTTTTTGATCTTTGCCGAGAATGTTGAGGGCAAACGTCTTCGATTCCTTGATAATCGCGTGCGCCCCGGAATCGGCCTTCACACCGACCACAACGAGCGGCGGTTGAAATGCCGTCTGAGTCACCCAATTGACTGTCGCGGCGGCTACCTTGCCGGCTTTGTCTTCCGCAGTTAATACATACAAGCCATAGGGAATCATTCGTAACGCGGTTTTCTTTGCATCAGCATCCATCTCGAATTCTCCCTTGATCTGGATTTGGCGCGGCGTTTTCCGCCTCGGTGAATCGATTCTATGGGAGGGATTGCGAAGCGTCAACAGGGAACCGGTACTTTGTTAGGAAAGCACTTCAGGCTCTCCGCTTGCCCTCACCAGTTCCCTCGCCCGCATGCGGGCGAGGCCGCAAAGACACTCTACTGACTAGTTCTTCCCCTCAAACGCGAAAGGCCAAGACAACGTAGACATTGCCGCCGCATTCGAAATCGCCGACTTCGCTCATGCCCAGACCGTCTATATGCGCTTGCAGAGAATGGGGATTACTCCGCGAAACAAAGGCAACGCCGATTTCGAATTGGTCGGCCAAACTCTTTTTCAGCGCTTTGAAAAGCCCGCGCAGCAACCCTCGGCTACGGAACTCGCGCGCGATGCACACCGGACCGTAGATGTAGCTGTTGAACGAACTCAGCGGGCGGCCCTCAAAGATCATGCGATCGTAAGATGCGAGCATCTTTGCAATGACCGGCGACCCAGTTTCGAATTCGTTCCGAAATGCGCAAACAAATCCTACAATCTGATCATCAATGGCGGCGAGGATCGTGCCAAGATCCTCGGCAATCTGAGCAGTTTGCTCCGGCGTAAATTGCGCCGATAGAAACCCCGTCTTGCGTTCCTCTTCGGAAAGATTCGCGATGTAATTGGCGGACTGAAGACGCAGGATGTCACCATAGTCCGCTGGCTTTGCTCGACGATATTCAACGGCAGACATGGATCCCAATATCGGTGGACGAGAACTTTCGGTTCTTGTCACTCCCAACGGCGTTCATCGAGATATTTCTTGAATTCGTGCTTTCTGATACCAAAAAAGTTAGTGCTCTTTTCTTTAACGAGCACTCGCTGACCGGGACGATAATCGATCGTTCCAGCGCTGCTTGCGCGTACGGTGTCACCGCTATCGAGTTGCACGGTCAGATAGTCCACTAAGGCCCCTGCCTTCACATCAGTCCGGTCGTTCACCACTGTGCCTGACAAGTCGATGGATTGAATCGTAATATGCCGCAGCGTCAACGCCCCGTACACGAGGGCAGCGCAAATGACGAAACCGATCTTCCACCCTAGCGACAGTTGTTCCCGGATGAGAAGGAAATTTACTATCTCTCGGTACGAACGCATCAAGCTCTGGAGAACTTCAGCGGTATTTACCGAGGCGCTGGCCGACTTCCGCTGGCAGGCGAACGACCTCCACCGATAGCGCCCTTAAACATTTCCGCGAAAAAGCCGCCGAGAGCGCCGGCAGGTACCGCCGCGGCAAATGAGAGAGCCATGAACCACTCGGGCGCCTCGCCTAGCATGTCGGCGGATTGCATGAACAACCCAAGAATGATGGACCCGATGCCAACCAGGGCACCGTGCTTCATCTCCAATGTGCCGGCCTTGTAGCCCGCGTAGAAACCGCCGATCACGGTGCCCAGCGAACCGAGCAACAGACTCGCCATCAAACCTTCGCTGGAACTCCAATATTGAGATAAGGCGTCTTCAGCGGCGTCACCTTGTGCTGCCAACTCTTTAGCAATGAAAAATGAATAATACAGGGTCGTCAGCGCAATGGATGCGATCGTATCCACGATCACACCGCCAATGATGGGCCTAAACTGGATTCCGGTGAAGAATCCCGTCGGCTCGATTGGCGAAGGTGGCGTGGTCGAATGCCGAGGATCGTACTGCATTTAATCGTGTAATAGCCGTGCAATCACGGCTGCATATTAAAGTCGTGTACAGCTTTACCGATGGTATCTATCAGGAGCGCTGATGCCAACATTACAGGAAATCTTAAAACCGGACGTTCGCCGAAACGCCATAGGTTTTGGCTGGCGCTAATTCGATCCCGCCTCTGCTCACGCCTTTTTCCAACGTGGCACTTTGTTGCGGTTGGGAATGCCATCACCCAGCAGCGTTCGTCCCCCCAACGGAAAACCTTTTGGTGGAACCGCTCCTAGCACCATATACACAACATCTTTTTTAGAATCGTTGCCAAGCGCCCGCCAGACTCTCGGGCCGACCCGCACTATCGTTCCCTCGGGCATCTTGATCCTTTTTCCATCGAGGATAATCGTCCCGTCTCCTTTGAATGCGATAAATACTTCTTCCTGCACTTTGTGACGATGCACGTAGGTCGCGCCCTCCCCCGGTTTGCAGCGCACGAAGCTAAAGCCGACGCCCTTGCATCCCATTGGGCGAGACATAAACTCCTTCTCTTTGACCTTGTCTAGCGGCATAAATGCCTTTGAATACCCTGCTGGCATGATCGCCTCCCGTAGCTTAGTTCAGTCGGTAGCGTTAAGCTTCCTGACCATGCGGCAACTTATCCGTAGTTGACTTGGCAAGTACCATAGGGAAAAGTACGTCTCGACGGATAAAAAGGCAACCGATTGTCATTATGTTTTATCGCTTTGGATACGAAGCAGAATTCTATCCGGGTTTGAGCCGGCTACCGCTCCATGTGCGTATGAAGCTCGACCTAACCGGAATTAAAATATCACTCAAGGATTGGCTCGCGTTCAGCGTCGAAGAACGGACCGTGCTCTGTCATCTACCGATCGATAGCGACGACGAGAGACAGGCGTTTTGTTCTTACCTCGATTTCCTTTCCAACAAATATCGTGGCACGCCGGTGACAACGACCGACGTCATGAACAGCTCACTCTGGGACCCGTTGGAAGTACCGCACCCGGTGTTGCAAAAAAGCGTCGGGATGTACCCCGCAGTAACCCTTGCGGAATGGACCCGCTGGCAAGACCACGAGCGCTATGCTCTGTACAAGACAGCGGTTTCAAAGAGCCAACCTGAAGTTTTCGAAAGTATTCTCAATGAACTGCGGAGCGCTAAGAATTGCGCTCAAAACTGATGGCCAATCTAAAATCCAACGACAGCCGGCTTTCACGCCTTGTCCCTTTCGGTTTGATTGGGCAAACCAAACCGCATTATTTTCGGGAGATGCTCGGCGTCTTGTGGGAAAACCGAAAGGAGCTGCCTTACGCGTGGGAAGTTCTTAATCACGGAGTCTGCGATGGCTGCTCCCTCGGTCCTTACGGCCTAAAAGACAACGTGCTCGATGGTGTGCATCTGTGCATGAAGCGACTGAAATTACTCAAGTTAAATACGATGAGCGCGCTTGACATGTCGGTCATGAGCGATGTGAATCGCCTGCGAAACCTGCAGCCGGAGCGACTGCGCTCGCTTGGACGTTTGCCGTACCCAATGATTCGGCGCAAAAGTGAACGCGGGTTTTCGCGCGTTTCGTGGCAAGAGGCCCTCGACGTAGTATGTAAGTCGATCCACAATGTGGCGCCGCACGAAATGGGCTTCTTTGCCACTTCGGGCGGACTCACCAACGAAGTTTATTACGTATTTCAGAAGCTAGCGAGGGTGCTCGGCACCAACAACGTCGATCTCTGCTCGCGTCTTTGCGATACGGCCAGCGTTTCCGGCTTGAAACTGACGCTCGGCATCGGCGCGGCGACCTGCTCGTTATCGGATTTGATCGGCACCGATCTGCTGGTCATTTTCGGCTCCGACTTCGCCAACAACCAGCCGGTGACGACCAAATACATGCACTACGCCAAGAAGGCCGGCACACGCATTCTGGTTGTCAATCCGATGGGCGAATGCGGCCTGGAGCGCTACTGGGTGCCGTCGGTCACAACGGGCGCGCTGTTCGGCACCAAACTCATGGATGAATTTTTTCAACTGCGGGTCGGCGGCGACATCGCTTTTATCAACGGCGTACTGAAAACGCTGATCGCATTGGACCGCATCGATCAGGAGTTTGTCGACAAACATACGGCAGGATTCGCCGAGCTTAAAGCCGCGCTGGAGCAACAATCCTGGGAAATGTTGGAGCAGCGCTCCGGGCTCCCGCGCGGCGAAATGCAACAGTTCGCTGTTGTATACGCACGCGCGCGCACCGCAGTGATCGTCTACAGCATCGACTTCACGCAGCATGAATTCGGCGTCGATAACGTCAAGGCGATTGTCAATCTCGCTCTCTCTCGCGGCATGTTGGGCCGTGAGAAGTGTGGCATCATGCCGATCCGCGGCCAGAGCGGAGTGCAGGGAGGGGGCGAGTGCGGATCGGAGCCCGATAAGTTTCCCGGCGGATTTTCGGTCAACGACGACACCTCCCGCCGTTTCTCTAATCTCTGGCATCACCCGGTGCCGTCCAATCCGGGCTTGAAAGTCGTGCAGATGATCGAAGCCGCGCATCGTGGAGAGATCAAGTTTCTTTATTCCATCGGCGGAAACCTACTTGAGGCCATGGCCGACCCGAGATTCATCGCCGACGCATTGGCCAAGGTGCCCCTGCGTGTGCACCAGGATATCGTACTCAACACCTCGATGCTGCTCGACCCCGACGACGCCGTGGTGATCCTTCCGGGGCAAACCCGTTACGAGCAACGCTGCGGCGGCACTTCGACGAGCACCGAGCGAAGAATTCGCCTCACCCCGGAGATTCCCGGTCATCGCATCGGCGAGACCAAGCCCGAGTGGGAAATTCCGGTTCTAATCGGGCGTAAATCGATGCCCAACAATGATAAGCTCTTCCCATTTAACGACACACAAGCCATCCGTGAAGAGATGGCCCGAGTCATACCGATTTACCAAGGCATCGAGAAGTTGCACAAAGAAGGCGACCAGCTCCAATGGGGCGGCCCCTATCTCTACAAAGGTGGCTTCACGGCGATGCCGGGCAACCGCGCGCTTTTCAGCGTGCTCGATCCACCGGATCATAGAGTAGCAGACGGTAAATTTTATCTAGCCACAAGGCGCGGCAAACAATTCAACAGCATGACCTTCGGCACGACTGATCGCCCCCTGGGAACTGAAAGGCGCGATATCATTTTCATTTCGGCCGAAGACGCCGAGCGATTGGGGTTTGAGGACGGCGCGATGGCGACGCTCCGCTCGGACATTGGTGCCATGAACGGGATCATCCGAATTGCTCCGGTCAAATCCGGCACCCTGCAAGCTTATTGGCCGGAAGCGAACGTGCTTGTTTCGCGCAGAACCGACGCGATCTCAGACGAGCCCGATTACAACACCGAAGTGTGGCTTGAGAGAAGGTAGTCAATACTTCGAACAATCTCGGCGACCATCTAGTACGGCGAATGGGAACATCATGAACGACAAAGAACTCTTTCCCCGCTTTTCTGACGCAGAATACGCGAGGCGCTACAGCGCGATCCGCGATGCGATGGAGAAGGACAATTTTGACGCGATACTCATTTCCGGTGCGCGCGGCTCCTCCGAAGTTCATTATTTGTCGAACTACTTAGCACAATCCCCCTGCTGGCTGCTCTTTCCACGCGAAGGAGAAGCAACGGTCTTCATCCATTTCTTCAACCATCAGCCTTGCGCCAAGGCACAATCGGTCGTCGAGGACGTTCGTTGGTACGGACCGACACCAATGCCCACGTTGGCGGAAGAAATTCGCCGTAGGAATTTGGCCAAAAGTCGAATCGGCCTCGTCAGCATGCGCGCCATGGCCTATGGCTATGTCAGCGAGCTGCAGCGCCAGTTCCCCGAAGCTGAATTCATTGATTTTGGTCCGCAGTTCGGCCGCATTCGTCGAGTGCGTAGCGAAGAAGAATTGGTGTATCTCCGCAAGAGCGGTTTCCTGACCGATCTTGCCTGTGAAGCGCTGGAAAACAATTTGCGTCCCGGCTTGACGGAACAAGACGTCTTGTCGATCGTTTACAGCGCCTACATCAAAAACGGCGGCGACCCGGGCATTCACTTCATCGCGTCGACAAACATGACCAGCCCAGACCGTTTCGTTCCGTGGCAGAAGCAGACTTCTAGAGTTCTCGAAAAAGGTAGCGTCGTCATAACCGAGCTCACTGTCAGCTACTGGGGCTACTCGACCCAGATCCATCGGCCGTTCGCCATTGCCAAAGAACCATCGCCCATCCACAGAAAGCTCTTCGATGCTGCGTTGGAGTGCTATGAAAATATCCGAAAGATCTGCAGACCGGGCACCACGAGCGAGCAGATCATCGCGGCATCTTCGATCATCGAAGAGAGTGGTTTCACTTCCTACGACAGCGTTTTCCACGGCGAAGCCGGCAAGTCCCCAGAGCTCGGCAGCAAGTCGGCCGCTCACCCTCTCGAACCCTGGACTCTGCAGGAGAATATGGTGCACGTGATTCAGCCCAATCCGGTCACCAAAGACTTCAAAGCCGGACTACAGCTCGGCGCCGCGGTCGTCGTAAAACCAAACGGCGGCGAGCCGCTGCACAACTATCCGTTCAAGTTCCCGGTGTGCGGGTGAGCTCAAAACGTTTGAATAGTTATTGCCTGCGGCGCTCAACATGGATCAGACGACGACTAGAAACGAAGGTGTAAGATGATGCAATCGATTATTAGTTCCGTGAAAGTTCTCGCCTTTGACGTCTTTGGCACCGTCGTCAACTGGCGCTCGAGCGTGATCGCCGAAGGCGCAGAGTTAGGCAAGGCAAAAGGCTTGAATATCGACTGGGCGGTCTTCGCCGATGCCTGGCGGTCAATCTATCGTCCGTATATGGATCGCGTCGGAACAGGAAATTTGCCCTGGACCAAGCTCGATCATCTTCATCGACAAATGCTTGAAGAAACGCTTAGTAAGTTCGCGATTAACAATCTTAGCGAAGACGACAAGCAGCACTTCAATCGCGTTTGGCAGCGACTCAGGCCCTGGCCGGATTCCGTACCAGGACTTAGCCGTTTGAAATCGCGATTCGTTATCACGACGCTATCAAACGGCAATATCTCCTTGCTCACGAACATGGCGAAGCACGCCGGTCTACCGTGGGACTGCATTCTTTCCGCGGAAAACGTCCGTCACTACAAGCCCGACCCGGAAGTTTATCTTCTCGTTCCGCATCTTTTTGATTTAAAGCCCGAGCAAGTCATGATGGTTGCCGCCCATGAGCACGACCTCCAATCCGCGCAAAAGCACGGGCTGCGGACTGCTTTTATTCACCGGCCGAAGGAGCATGGACCAGGTAAAGCTTCAGAAATACCACCAGCCGGGCGATACGATTTTGTGGCGGCCGACATGTTGGATCTAGCTGATCAACTCGGCGTTTAAGCGCAAACTTCAAATTACACTTAGCTAAAGTATTTCCTTAAGAACTCATCCTAACATATTGAACAAATAAGGAAAGATCTTGTTTTCACGCGGGCTCGAAATAAACGTAGCCATTGTCAGCCTGGTTGCCAACCCGAGTATTTTAGAGGAGATCAAGAAGAGTGCGGTTGTCGCGCGCCTGAAATCGGAATTACCCACGTTCTAAAAACTACGTTTTGGGCAGCGACTTCCCGAGCAACTCGAGACTATTCGCGACCTGCTCAACGCCGAGAATATTTGTCGGGTGTTGAAACAGCATCGGGTTCTGCGCGCCCGGCGCTCCGCCCACCCTCGCCACAATGGCCTCCCGCAGCAGCACCGCATCGGCCCAAAAGTTATCTTTGTAGCGATCCATAAACACGTCGTGGAGTTTGGCGCTGTCATCGATCCAAGCTTTGCGTATTCTCTCCCGCTCAGATTGCGAGTTGGTGCTACCGGAATTCTGATCGGCGGTTATTCTTATCCGATTATCCTCTTCATAAAAAGACCGCGTGAGTCCGCGAATCGCCGACACCAACTGTGCAGATTTGTTTTTCAGCTCCTCGTTGGAGAGGGTTGCATAAGCCGCGGCTTTTGCCGGCGGGATGGGGATTTTCTCGACTGCCGATTTCGCCCCAAGATACCAGCCAATCGGAACGCCGACCACCATCCCAACCGAAATTAGCGCGATTGGGTTTCGCCTCAACAGGGTCCAAAGTTGGCGCAGCAAAGCGAGCATCTTCGTCGGTGACGAGGCGATATGTCAATGCGATTGAGTGAATATAAAATACCCAGCCGGCTTGACTTGACCGAGACGCTCGCAGTCGCCAAGATTTCGCGACTAATACGCTTCACCGCATCTGGCACACCACGTCGACCAGCGCGGGTTTTCCTTCCTTCACCACCTTCACGGCCTCGCGCAGCGTTTTGATCAAATCCTTGGGCTCGGTGATCGGCCCGGCGCCCCAGCAGCCGTAGGTTCGCGCCATCGCGCCGAAGTCGACGTTTGGGTCTTCGATGCGGATGCCGATGGTTTTGTTTTCCACCGGACGATGGCGTTGGATGGCGACCCGCTCCTGATGTTCTTCATCGTTGAAATAAGAACGGTTGCTGCAGACAACGATCAAGAGCGGAATCTGGTGGTGCACCGCTGTCCAGAGACCGCTCACGGTAAAGAGCAAATCACCGTCCGGTTGAATGTCGACGCAGAACTTGTCGGAACCTTTGTGCGCCAGTGCGGCGCCCAATGACGCGGGCAAGCCGTATCCCAAACCGCCGCCTTTGTACTTGCCGAGAATCTGATTGAACTTGCTGGCTGGCAGACATAGATTCTCTTTTCCCTGCGAGCTGCCGTTTGTCAGCACCCACTCTTCGCCTTTGAGCGCTTCGGCGAGCTCAGCATAAATGCGCGTCATAGAAACTGGCTTCTCGTCCCATTTGGTTTTGGTTTCTTTCTCCAATGCTGCCTTCTTCTCCTCGTAGATCTTGCCCCAATCCGCGCGCCGCTTGTCGATATCACCCTTTAATTCGCCGAGTTTTTTGTCAGCTTTTAAACGGCGCAGCAACTCAGGCAAAAAGATGGAGGTATCGGCGGTGATCATCAGATCCGCTTCGCGCAGTTTGTTGAAATCCGTCGCCCAGGCGCGCACGAGCAGATCGTCGAGACCGACGTTGACGATTTTGGCATTGGCCGGCATCAACGGCGTCGCCCGTCGATTCCCTCTTTCCTGCGCTCTTCGCGTAGTAGCGCCTTCAAGGTCAGGAACATCCAGCGCCAGGATCAAATCGGCTTGCGGAATCACCTTGTCATTCTGTCCAGTGAGATTGAGCGGACTGTGTGCGGGAAAATTGAATCTGCCGAATTGATCGAGCACCGGCGCAGCGAGCAGCTCGGCCAATTCGCCCAATGCTTTGAAGCCCGCTTCCTTCCTGCCAACCCAGTCGGCCAAAATCACCGGTTTCTTCGCTTCAAGTAGCCAGCGAATGGTTTTCTCGAAGCCTTCTTCAGGCGCTTGGAGCGGCAGCGGCGCCGGGTAGCGATC
>VBKY01000337.1 GCA_005879255.1 Deltaproteobacteria bacterium | reverse complement strand
AGCGCCTTTCGCGCCATGGATCCCAAGCTCGAAGAAGCCGCGGAAGCCAGCGGCGCGAGTACCGCGAGAATCATCTGGAGCGTAACGGTTCCGCTCATCTGGCCAGGAATCCTCGCGGCGGGAATCTATATTTTGACCGTCGGACTTTCGGCCTTCGACGTGCCGGCGATCATCGGCTGGTCCAACCGCATTTTCACTTTCAGCACTTACATGTACCTGATGGTCAGCCCGCAGGAAGGTCTGCCGCGCTATGGCTTGAGTGCGACCTTTAGCATCATCGGCATCGTTCTCGCCGCGGTTCTCGGCTGGTGGTACGCACAGGTGCAAAAGCGCAGTCACCAATATGAAGTGATCACCGGCAAAGCCTATCAGCCGAAGATCATAAAGCTTGGCAACCGGGCGATCCTAGCTTGGCTGTTCGTCGGTATTTATCTATTTCTAAGCAAGTTGATACCGCTGGCGATGCTCCTGTGGGCGTCGTTGCTAAGATATTTCGAGATGCCTTCCGTAGACGCCCTCGGACGAACCTCGCTGCAGAACTATCTCGGACTGCCCTGGGAGTTGGTCCTGCGCGGCGCCGGCAACACTTCGATCCTGATGCTGCTGACACCGACCATCACAGTCATCGTCAGTGTGATTTTCGCCTGGGTGGTGCTGCGCTCGCGCATCCGCGGACGTTTTCTGTTCGACTTCTTTGCCTTCTTGCCCCATGCCGTGCCCAACATCATCTTCGCCATCGGCGCGGTCCTGCTCGCGCTCTTCGTCCTGCGCGGGTTTATTCCGCTGTACGGTACAATCTGGCTCCTGCTCCTGCTCTATATCATCGTGCGCCTGAGCTACGGCACGCGCATGATGAACAGCTCGCTGATTCAGATTCACCGCGAGCTCGAAGAGGCCGCCTACGTTAGCGGCGGCAGCACCTGGAACGTCGTGCGGCGCATTCTCGTGCCGATCTTAACCCCACCGATTCTTTATGGCTGGCTATGGATCGCGCTGCTCACCTATCGCGAGCTCACGCTCGCCGTTTTGCTCTCCCGCGCGGAAAACACCACGCTGCCCGTAGTTGTCTGGAGCATCTGGCTCAACGGCGGCTTCGGCCAGGCGGCGGCATTGACGACGGTCATGCTTTGTATTCTAGTGCCGATCATCGCGCTCTACTGGTTTGTCGCCCATCGCTCGGGCATCGGCCCGCGCGCGATGTGAGTTTCCACTACTACTTTTTGAAGGACAAGGAACAAAAAATGGCAAGGCGAAGTAAATGCTTCGAGCTGACAATCATTTTGTCTGCTCTCTTGTTGCTGGTCTCGAACGGGCTCGCCCAAGAGCGCCGCGCCAAGCTAAGAATTTCCAACGCCGGTTTTACCATCACCGCCCTACCGCTCCTGGCCGCCAAGGACTGGGGATTGTTCACCGCCAACGGACTGGATATGGAAGTCATCCTCATGCAATCCGCATTGGTACCGGCAGCGCTGACTCAAGGCGATATCGACTTTCAAGCCGGCGTCGGACCCGCTTCCGTCAACGCCACCATGACTGGTTTTGCGACCCGCGCCATTTGGTTTTCGTCGGATAAAATTTCGTACTGGCTCATGGCCAAGCCGCAATATAAAACTCTCGAGAGTTTGAAAGCCAAGAAAATTTCTATCACCGGGTTGGGCGGCACAGTTCACGTCGCTTTCAACATGGCCCTGGAAAAACTCGGCGTTAATCCGAAAGAGTTTGTTCTGGTGTCGATCGGCGGACAACAAATTCAACAGCTGATTTCTTTGGAATCGGGCTACGTCGATGCGGCGCTGCTTTCGCCGCCGGTCACCTTCGGCGCGCAAAAGAAGGGCTTCAACAAGGTCCTTGATGTCGGCGCCATGGTGGAAATGCCCGGCGGCGGTCTCACCGCGCTGGTCAAAACAATCCAAGAGCGGCCCGCCGAAACCAAGCGAGTCATCCGCTCGCTGCAGCAAGCCAAAGAAGAGATCCGCAAGTCGAAGCCTAAAACCCTCGATCTGATCGTCAAGCTGCTCAAGATGGATCGAGAAGCCGCGAGCGAAACCTACGATCAGTTTCTGACCACGCTAAGCCCGACTGGAATCCCTACACGCGTCGGCATGGACATTCTCGTCAAATCGGTTCAATCCCAAGGGCGCCACGTCGACCGCAAAGTGGCGTTCAACGAAATCGCCGATGACCGATTGGCGACCGAAGTCGCCAAAGAAATGGGCTACAAGATTCCTTAATTCAAGCAATCGAAAACTTTTCCCTCGCCCACCAAGTGGAAAACCGTGAGGGTGAGGGCCAACCCCATGCACAAAAAAATCACTCGGCGAGCTTTTTGCTCGATGCTCTTGGCTCTTCCCTTTCCCGCTCAGGCGCAGCAGCCGAAGAAAGTCCCGCTGATAGGATATCTATCGGCGCGCGATTCAGCCAGTGAGTCCTCCCGTGCCGAGACAATTCGGCTGGCTCTGCGCGAGCGTGGCTACATAGAAGGACAGAACATCGCCATCGAGTACCGATTTGCGGAGGGGAAGGTCGATCGGCTCCCTGAGCTTGCGGCCGAATTCGTGCGGCTCAAGGTTGATATCATCGTGGTATCAGGAGGGACCCTGGACATCCGGGCGGCCAGGAATGCGACCAAGACAATTCCCATCGTTATGACGGGCCCTGGGGGCGATCCTGTCGAGGCAGGCCTAGTTGACAGCCTTGCCCGTCCCGGCGGCAATGTCACCGGCATTACAAACCTTACCGGAAAACTAGGCGGGAAGCGGTTGGAGCTGCTCAAAGAAGCGGTTCCAAAACTTGCCCGTGTCGCGTTTCTCTACGATCCGGCCATTTCGGGTCCTTCACGCGAGGTGAAAGAGGATCTCCCTGTCGTAGCGCGCGCGCTGAAGTTGACTCTTCAGCCTTGGGAGGTACGAGATGCGGACGGTTTCGAGAGGGTATTCGCCGCGCTAAACAAGCAACGCCCGGATGGACTTTATGTGCAAGGGGGCCCGCTAATAACTGCTAACGGAAAACGGATCGCGGACTTAGCGTTAAAGAGCCGGTTGCCGTCGATGTACAACGACAGAGCAGCTGTAGATGCCGGTGGGCTCATGTACTACGGAGCGGACCAAGCGGAGAGCCACCGGCGCGTCGCATATTACGTGGACAGAATCCTGAAGGGAGCCAAGCCGGCTGACTTGCCGGTGGAGCAGCCGACGAAGGTCGAATTCGCAATTAACCTTCAGACCGCTAAGAAAATCGGCCTGACGATTCCACCGGGGGTGTTGGCGAGGGCGAACAAGTTGATCAAGTGATTCAATTTTGGATTTTCGATAGCCGATTTTGGATTGGCGGAAGAATACATGATTAGGATCTTTCGACCCGCATTTCGGATTGCTCGATCCGACAATCGAAAATCCAAAATCGAAAATCTAAAATGGCTGGGGGGTTTTGCAATCGCTGTCGCACTCGCTCTGGGCTGGGCTGTGGCTTGGGCGCAGCAGCCGAAGAAGGTCCCGCGGATCGGGTATCTATCGTCGCAAGAGCCAGCTCGTGAGTCCGCCCGTGCCGAGGCAATTCGGCTGGCTCTGCGCGAGCGGCTACATCGAAGGACAGAACATCGCCATCGAGTACCGATATACGGAGGGGAAGCTAGATCGGGCTCCTGAGCTTTTAGCCGAACTGGTGCGTCTCAAGGTTGATATCATCGTGGTCGCAGGAGGGTCCGGGAACATCCGGGCGGCCAAGAATGCGACCAAGACGATTCCCATCGTTATGGTGGGCGCTGGGCTCGATCCTGTCGAGGCAGGCCTAGTTGACAGCCTTGCCCGTCCCGGCGGCAATGTCACCGGCATTACAAACCTTACCGGAAAACTAGGCGGGAAGCGGTTGGAGCTGCTCAAAGAAGTGGTTGGGAAAGTTGCCCGCGTTGCCGTGCTTTACCAAGCCAATAACGCACGCAACATGTTCGAGTTCAAGGAAGTTCTCCCTGCCTCAGCGCGTGCACTTGGGTTGACGTTGCAGCGTCGCGAGGTGAGCGATGCGGATGATTTCGAGAGGGTATTCGCTGCGATAAACAAGGATCGCCCGGATGGACTCCACGTGCTCGGCGGTCCGCTAATGAACGCTAATGTAAAACGGACCATCGGCTTTGCGTTAAAGAGCCGGTTACCGTCGGTGTACGAAAGAAGGGAAGACGTAGAGGCTGGTGGGCTCATGTTCTACGGGGCGGACGAAGCGGAAAGCTACCAGCGCGTCGCATATTTCGTGGATAGAATTCTTAAAGGCGCCAAGCCTGCCGACCTGCCGGTCGAGCAGCCGACGAAGGTCGAATTCGCGATCAACCTTCAGACCGCTAAGAAAATCGGCCTGACGATTCCGCCGCAGGTGCTCGCTCGGGCGAACAAGTTGATCAAGTGAAATGAAGTAGAAAGGCTCCGCCTGAGGCGGATCAGCCTATGGCTGAAACAGGCGTTAAGCGTTTTGCCCTCACCCTCGCCCTCTCCCACTTCG
Organism: Deltaproteobacteria bacterium; assembly: GCA_005879255.1. The sequence continues at coordinate 6,627 of VBKY01000337.1, read as the reverse complement.
TGCCACTTCGTGGGCGAGGGAAATGAATGCAATCTAAAAACGTTTTATCGACAGAGGGAAGAAGTGCTAAGGATACGGATGAATCGATTAACACCGCGAAAATTCGTCTGGCAAATTTGCGTCGCACTGTTGCTAATTCTTCTCAACGCTCTCCCGGCGGCAAGCCAGGACAAGCGCGCTAGAGTACGCATCTCCAACGCCGGTTTTACGATCACGGCATTGCCGCTTTTAGCCGCCAAGGATTGGGGCGTGTTCAGCGCGAATGGTCTCGACGTGGAATTGATCGTTATGAGCCCGTCGCTCGCCGCGGCGGCGATTGCCCAAGGCGATATCGATTACGTCGCCGGTGTTGGACCGGCGTCGGTCGCCGCAACGCTGACCGGTTTGCCGTCGAGAGCGATTTGGTTTTCGTCGGACAGAATATCTTACTGGCTGCAGAGCGCGCCGCAGTACAAGACGATCCAGGATCTCAAGGGCAAGAAGATTGCCATCTCGGGGGGCGCGGGCGGGACTAACCATGTGGCGTTGTTAATCGCGCTGGAAAAGTCGGGCTTCAACCCGAAAGATTTCGCGACGGTCGGCATTCCGGGACAGCAGCTTCAAGTGCTCTATTCGCTTGAATCCAGTTTCGTCGAGGCGGCGCTTCTGTCGCCGCCGCACACCTTCAGCGCCGCAAGAAAGGGATTTAACAAACTCTTGGATGTCGGCGCGATGGTGGAAATGCCAGGCGGCGGCTTGACGACGTTGATCAAAACCATTCAGTCTCGGCCGGCCGAAGTCAAGCGCGTTATTCATGCTCTGCAGGTCGCCAAGGACGAAGTGCGCAAATCCAAACCAAAGACTGTGGAATTAATTATTCGCATTCTGAAAATGGACAAAGAAGCCGCTGCAGAGACTTACGATGCGTTTCAGACTACGCTGAATCCGACCGGTATTCCCAATCGCGCGGGTATCGACAACTTGGTGCGCTCACTTCAGGCGCAAGGACGTTTTACCGACCGTAAGGTTGCTCTCAACGACGTCGCCGACGACCGCTTGGCGACCGAAGTAGCGAAAGAGTTGGGGTATAAACTGCAGTAGGGGCAGGCCCCCGTGCCTGCCCTCCGAAGGGGCAACCACAGGGGGTTGCCCCTACAGTGAGAAATACATGGACAGAACAAATTCTGATGTCCTCGTCGTCGGCGCCGGATTGGCCGGCTTCACCGCCGCGGTCCGCGCTTGCGAGCAAGGCGCCAAGGTTTTGTTGATCGATAAGAGCAACGGCGAACTGGGCGACGGCAATGTTTTGATGGCTTCCGGTAGCCTGCGCGCCGGCGGCAAAAGCCCGAAATCCGACCCCGCTGAGCTATACGAATTCGTCATGGCGGAGAAAGTCGGCTATCCCGATCTCGTCAAAGCCTGGTCAGAAACCTGCGGCCGCGCCATCGACTGGTTAGCGAACGCAGGCGTCGGCCTTGAGGAGACCGCGCCGGGAAGAATCTGGTTAGATCAAAATAGCGAAGTCTCACTCGCGCCGGTTTACAAGAAAGATGTCGGCACGCGCGCGCTTACCAAACTTAAAGAGCGATTCGTAAATCTCGGCGGGCGCTATTTGAACGGCGTCGCAGCAACAAAGTTATTGGTGGAAAATGACCGCGTCTGCGGGGTCAGCGGCACGAAATCCGGCGAGACCATCGAGCTGCGTAGTCGCGCTACCATCCTCGCCACCGGCGGCTTTAGCGCCAACAAGGAGCTGGTTAAAAAATACATCGGACCACACGCCGATGAATGCAAACTTCGCGGCTCGAAGCAGGACACCGGCGACGGATTACGCATGGCGCTCGCCGCCGGCGTCAAGGCGGTCAACTTAAGATATTTCTATGGCCATCTAATCTCGCGCAAAGCGCTCGTCGACGACCGCTTCTGGCCGTATCCGAGACTTGATTCCTTCGTCGACGAAGGGATACTGATCGACCGTAACGGCAGCTGCTTTGTCGACGAGGGACGCGGCGATGTTGCGGTCGCCAACGAGCTCGCCCGTTCTAACGATCCAACCGGCGCCGTGCTGATCTTCGATCGCGAAACTTGGGACGCGGCGAAAGACGATGCATTTTCTAATCTGGTAAAGACACCGGCGCCGAATCCTTGGCTGATGGATAATGACGGCGAACTATTCTCCGGTGCGACGATCGCAGATCTCGCGCGAACGCTCGCCGTGAATAGCGCGAATCTCGTCGAAACTGTCGAAGCCTACAATCGCGCCGTCGAGTCGGGCGCATGCCATTCTCTATCGGTTGCGCGAACCGGCAAGCCGAAGTTGCTGCGGTCGCCGTTCTACGGCCTAAGAGTCGTCCCCGGCATCACGTTCACAATGGGAGGAATTTTAGTGAATGGCCGCGCTGAAGCGCTAGTACGCCGCCGGCGACGCCATCGGTGGTCTGATGGGCGGTTACGGTGGCGGCTACACCGGCGGCCTAATACAAGCGGTGGTGACGGGAATCCTGGCGGGTGAAAACGCGGGGCGGTCGCGGTTGTAACTTTGCCCAGCAGGAAGTTGACGAGAGACAACAGCAACTGAAAACGATTTGCCCAACCGTCATCCGCGCATGTCTCTAACGAGATGATCCAGTTCGGATTTCGCCTGGATTCCCGCTTAAGGCATGCGGGAATGACGGACTTCGGAAAAAGACAATAATAGGATTGCAACAGAGCGAGGTGATCGGATGCTTCGCCGATTGATATCGCATCACTTGCTCAGAACTATCGCGGCAGCGAGTATCATCGCTGCCTCGTTACTTGACTACACGTGCACAAACGCACAAGAGCCAAAAACCAAAATCAGGATCGCCAATTCCGCCATGAGTGTCACTTCGCTCGCTTTGCTCGCGGCGCGTGAGTGGAAACTATATCATTCTCATGTCGCCGGCGATCACCGTGCCGGCGATGATTGCCGGCGAGATCGATTACTTCGCCGGCGTCGGTCCGGGCGTGGCGAGCGCAAGCTTAAGTGGATTGCCTTTCCGCGCCGTCTGGGTTTCCTCCGACAAGGTGTCCTATTCGTTGGTCGCGAACCCGAAATTCAAAACCTTGCAAGAGTTAAGGGGCAAGAAGATTGGCGTCACCGGCAGCCTGGGCGCGACCAATCACGTGTCGCTGGTGATCGCTCTGGAAAAACTCGGCATGTCGCCGAAAGATTTTAATATACTCGCGCTGCCGCCCACCGAAATGCTGCGCTCCCTCGAAAGCGGCTTTCTCGACGCGGCGTCGCTCAATCCGCCGACTCTGTTTCTCGCGCTGAAGAAAGGTTTCCCGAATATTCTCGATATCGGCTCGTTGGTCGAGATGCCGGGCGGCGGCTTAACTGTTTTAGCCAAGGATATTAAAGGCAAGCCCGACGAAGTGAAGCGGGTGATTCGCGCAATGCAGTCGGCTAAAGACGCGATGCGAAAGTCCAAAGACAAGAGCGTCGAGCTGATGATGCGCATCTTGAAAATGGACCCGGAGTCCGCCGCGGCAACATACGAAGTATTCTTGAAAACCCTGAGCGTCGACGGCATCCCCACCCGCGCGGGCATGGACAACCTGGTCAAATCGATCCAGGCGCAGGGCCGGGTCGTTGACAAGAAACCGTCATTCACCGACGTCGCCGACGACCGATTGGCGAAAGAGGTCGCTAAGGAATTAGGTTATAAAGTGCAGTGATTCAATTTGCACTCGTCTGAACAGGCGCACCGCCGAGCGGACTTGCACTTCGAGGATAGAGAATGGAGGATCGAGAATCGACCTTCGCTATCCTCCATCCTCAATCTTCGATCCTCAACCCTAAATCCCAACCTACTCCGCCTCCTCCCTGTACAAACCCAACGCCTCCGTCGACGGCCGGTCGTTGATCGAAAACAGGATCGCGTCCTCGTTGCTCGTGTTTTCGTGCGAATGCCACTGCCACGACGGCACGACGAAGATATCGCTTTTGTCCCAATTGAATTCGTTGGCCGAGACTTTGGTCATCCCGTGGCCGCGGAACGCGTAATAGACCGTCGTGCTCGTGTGCCGGTGCGTCTTGGTCTTTTCGTGCGGCCGCAGCAACTGGATCGAGCAGGAGCAGGTCGGCAGGGTGTGTCCGCCGTCGACAGGGTTGGTATATTCCAAGATTACCCCGTCGTACGGATCGCCGGTGCTTTCTTTGAGCGCTTGCAGGCTCGCGTTGGTTTCTTCCCACGGATAACGGTACGGCGGCGCCTGAAAAGAATTCTTGATCCAGGTGGGGCGGGCGTGGGAGAAAATCTTCGACGAAAAGTTTTCCGGCTTCTCGACCGGCTGTTGCTCCTTCTTAAAGTTTTCCTGGATCATTGCACCGAAATGAGTCACCAGCCTGACATCCAAGCCGTCCAACCACATGACCGGTTCGGTGGAACCGTTAAAGTGGTCGTGCCAGGTCCACTTCGGCGTCGTGATGAAATCGCCTTCGAACATCGGAAAGCGCTCGCCCTCGACGATTGTGTAGGCGTTCGGCGTCCCTTTAACGATAAAACGGATCGCCGCCGCGGTGTGGCGGTGCGCCGCGGCGACCTCGCCCGGCTTTACCAGCTGCACGGAAATATGCACAGTGTTGGTCATGCCCGCGGCGAGCCCGGGATTTCTCATTTGGATCGTCCGTCGCCCCGCCTCGCCCGTGGTGATTAACTCCCCGGACAAGTGGAGCGCATGCATGATCTCGTTGCCCTTCCACAAAAAGGGCTTCACGGTCTGTGACCACTCCGAGTGCTCCCAGTGGCCTTTCAAGTTTCGATCCTTCATCCATTGACTGAGTTCTTGTAGATCCATCAGGTCCCTCCCGTGCATTAACAACGAAACGGTCGTGACTCCTCAATACAAACCGCGCACAAGCCTGTCAAGCCGGTGGCGGAATATCAATCACTGGGGTTAAAAACGGGACTGCGCCAAGGGGACCGGCGCGTGAAACAAGAAAAGAAATTAGTGGCGTGAGCTAAACCGGTTGAGGCGTGCGAGATTGGTTACCGATGAACGCGCGATTTTCCACACCCGGGAAAATTTACGGACCCGTTGGGGCGTATGCCCCACCGGCGGCAGATTCAGCCCTTCAAACGCCCGATCGATGATCGACCTCGCGGCCACCAAGGCCCAACTGTCAGCGTCGAGTCTGTTTGGAAAAGTCAATTCGTCGGCGGCAAAGCAATGGGCAAAACTATGCACCCATATCTTGCGGTGCCCGGCGTCGGTATAAAGCCACACACAAGCTTCGGGCAGCCACGACTGCGGCGTGATTTCGTAGGAAGCGGCTTTAATACCGCAGCCCCGATGCTCCAAAGTATGACTCATGAGGTTTTCGTCGAAGTCCATCAAAACACTCCCATGCTGAAAGCGGTTCAACCCACGTAAAAGGAATTTTGAGCGTCGGGACCAGTCAGAGCGCAAAGCATATACCAATGATCAGGTTGGTATTTCTCAGGACTCGAGTGGAAGAGTTCGCCAAACAAGCAGCGAAATCTGCCCCTAACCGGCCCGCGCGGGTTCATTTTCTGACCCCGTTCCGGGGCTCGGTTTGACAGGGTATCGCGAATGTGAAAACTGGATCGAAGGATGATTCTCCCAACCGCCACTGGTGAGCGGCGGTCGCTTCGACTGCTCCTTGGCCTGGTGGGAATACTATTTCTCTCGGGTTGCCTGACCGATCGCTTAGGCGGCGCTTTTTCGAAGACTCCCGAGGACCTGGACCACGCTGCCACAAACGAAACAAAAAAATTGATCGACCAGGCATACGGTGGGATCGACCCGGCGAGACTCGTTGACTACCATACTCATATTCTCGCCGTCGGAACGAGCGCGAACGATGCGTTCATCAACGCAAAAATGCGCAACGGATTCAACCTTGAACGGCTAAAGTTTCAGATCTACTCGAGCGCTTCGGGAATCAAGAACATCGACAATGCCGACCAGGAATATGTCACGCGGCTCATCCGCTTGGCGCGCGGCAACAATCGTCACGGCAAATACCGCATCCTGGCCTTCGACAAGCACTACAACGCCGATGGTACTGTAGATGTTAGAAAGACCAACATGTACATCCCGAACCGCTACGCGGTTGAACTTGCCCAAAGGTATTCCGACATTTTCTTACCGGTGATATCCGTCCATCCGTACCGCACGGACGCGATCCAGGAGCTCGACAAATGGGGTAAGGCGGGCGTGAAATACGTCAATTGGTTGCCAAACGCTATAGGCATGGATCCGGCAAATCCAGTCATCGAGCCGTTTTATCGCAAAATGAAAGAGTACAACATGATTCTGTTGTCCCACGCGGGCGAAGAACAAGCAGTCGAGGCCGACGAAGACCAGCGCTTAGGCAACCCGCTGTTGCTGCGCAAACCCCTAGAGTATGGCGTGCGCGTGATCATCGCTCACGCCGCGAGTCTCGGCGAGTGCGACGATCTCGACAGCCGGGACGCAAAGAAGGTGAACTGCTTCGACCTTTTCTTACGCCTTATGGATGAATCCAAATACGTTGGGCTTCTCTTCGGTGAAATCTCAGCCATGCTCCAGTTCAATCGCATGCCGGTGCCCTTCGAGACGCTTCTCAAGCGTCAGGATTTGCATCCCCGCCTGGTCAACGGCAGCGACTACCCGCTG
>VBKY01000104.1 GCA_005879255.1 Deltaproteobacteria bacterium | reverse complement strand
CCGCGGTGATTTGGGGAATACCAATCTCGATCTCATGTGGGATCAGATGTACGCCGATCAACCCGTTGGCCGTGCCGCCGCAAACGAAAAAGCTGCCACACAACAACCAAAAAGTCGGATTGCCCAAAACTTCCCGGGGCGTGATCGTGGCGCGTCTCGCAGAAATTCCGCGCAATGACGCGGCGCCGCCGGCACTCGCGGCGCCCGGCTGCCCTGCCCCATATGCTTGCAATCCGACGTCTGCGGGATCGTCACGCATGAATAGAAAAATCAGCGGCAATAAGAATACCGCCAAAACGATGAGGGTCATAGATCCGATGCGCCAGCCCGAGTAGGCGATCATAGCCATGAAAAACGGTAAAAATATAAGCTGATGCCCAAGGCGAGGCCGCGCCGCGCTACAAACCAGCGATTACCGACCGTGGCGGTAAGGACGGAGCCGACTCCACCAGCGCCAATGCCGACAATAACTCCCCAGACCAGAAAGAACTGCCAGAACTGGTTCATGGCTACGGTACCGCTGACACCGGTAATCAGCAGGAGTAGACTGCCTAGCATGACCTTGCGCGGGCCGTAGCGGTCAAGCAAAAAGCCGCTGATCGGCGCAGCCACACCAAAAAGCAAGAGATTCATGCTGATCGCCGATGCGATGAGCGCACGGCTCCAGCCGAACTCGGACTCCAACGGGTGAATGAGTACAGACGGCGACGAGCGCACGCCGGCGCTTATTAAGGTCGTTGCGAAACAAATCGCAACGACGAACCAACCGTAATAAAAAGGCAACCGAAGCGGCGGATGCTTTTTAGTATTATCAAAGCTGTTTTGGTCCATAACTTGATATAGATAAACTGCTTTGAGACCAATCACAAACGGTCGTCCCGTCTTGCTCTACGGAACGTCCGCCATTCCGGTCATTTTCAGTTTTGGTATGCCGTGCTATCAATGGCGATCATGAAAAAATATATTCTGATATCTATGGTCGGATGGACTCTGATCACTAACTCGATCGCGATAAGCGCCGAATACCGCGAAGAAATCCCATTCGTTCCAACACCCATCGAAGTCGTTGACAAAATGCTCGAACTGGCGGAAGTCAAAAAGGGCGACGTGATTTACGATCTCGGCAGCGGCGATGGCAGGATCGTCATTCGCGCCGCCAAAAAATACGGCGCGCGCGCTGTGGGAATCGAAATGGACAGCATGCTGCTCGTAAAGGCGCGCAACGATGCCAAAGCCGCCGGCGTCAGCCACTTGGTCAAATTTCGCTCCGAAGACGCGCTCAACGCGAATATTTCGCAGGCCACCGTGGTCACACTTTACATGCTGCCTTGGTTCAACGAAGCCATGAAGCCGAGTTTCAAAAAATATCTCAAACCCGGCGCGCGCATCGTTGCCCACGATTTCGGCATTGACGGCTGGAAACCGGACGAAACCGTAAAACTGCCGGAGTTTGAATTGAAGCCCGGCGGGTACAAGCACCAGCACACGTTGTATTTGTGGAAAATCGAAAACGGGAAAGACCAAAACAGAAAGCCATAGTGAAAGATGCCTTTCCGTCAATGGCTTCAAACCCTCGCGGTATGATTGTGAAGAAGTGGAGGGAATCTCGTCAACTCAGTAGTTTTGGACAAGCTTTCGGGCTTCGACAAAACTAAACGCCTTAGCGTACAGCGCCCGTCCGACGATCACGCCCTCGACGCCGTCTTTTTCCAGGGGCAGAAGTTTGCGGATGTCATCGAGGGTCGCAACGCCGCCCGAGGCGATGATCGGGACTTTCACCGACCTGGCGATTTTTAAAGTCTCGTCAACGTTTACGCCTTCACGTGTCCCGTCGCGACTGATGTCGGTGTAAATGATCCGTGAGACGCCGTCACCCTCGCAACGCTTTGCCAATTCAACGGCATCCATCGGTGTAGTTTCTTTCCAGCCTTTGACTGCGACTTTGCCCCGGCGGGTATCGATGCCGACGACGATTTTCCCAGGAAACTTGTTGCAGGCGGCGCGGAGAAATTCCTCATTGTCGTACGCAGCCGTGCCAATCACGACGCGACACGCTCCGAGATTCAACGCGGCCTCGACGGCTTCAATCGAGCGCAACCCGCCTCCCAGCTCGACGAAAAGACCGGATTGTTTACAAATCGCTTCGATTTCCTCAGTGTGCACCGGTCGCCCTTCGACGGCGCCGTTGAGGTCGACGACGTGAATGAAGGTTGCGCCTTCGGCGCGCCAGTGTTGCGCGGCGTCGACGGGATTTTCAAAATAGATCGTTTCCTTGTCCATCTCGCCTTGAACTAGACGCACGCAGTGGCCGTCTTTGAGATCGATCGCGGGAATGATCAGCATAGACTTAGTTTGATGCGACGAAGCGTCCAAAGTTGGCGAGAATCCGGAGGCCCAGTTCCTGACTCTTTTCCGGATGAAATTGACAGGCGAAGAGCCGGTCCGTAGCAATACTGGAGACGAATGAATTACCGTAATCCGTTTTTGTCGCAACAATCGAGCTCTCGTCCGGGACGACGTAAAACGAGTGCACAAAGTAAACGTAATCGCCGCTGACAATCCCTTCCAGGAAAGGCGACTCCTTTTTTTTTTCGATCCGGTTCCAGCCCATGTGCGGCACTTTGAGATTTTCCTCGGCGTGAAACCCGACGACTTTTCCGGCAAACAGATCCAGGCCTTTTTGTTTGCCGAACTCTTCGCTTTCTGAAAACAGCAGCTGTAAACCGAGACAGATCCCTAAGAACGGTTTTTTTCGCCGCACGATTTTTTGAATCGGCTCGATGAGGCCGAACTTGCCGAGGTTTTCCATACAGGCGCTAAATGCGCCGACTCCCGGCAGGACGACACCGCGAGCCGCATCGATCTCGCTCACGTCGCGGGTCACCACGGCCTTGAAGCCGACGTGTTCCAGCCCTTTCTGCACGCTGCGCAAATTGCCCATGCCGTAGTCGATGATCGCAATCATGAAAATCTTTTTCTAGCTTTGCATTTCTTGAACTTTAAACGTTGAACCCCTGAACCATTCGAAACCGGCTGGAGCTCGAAGGTTCAAAGTGTAAGGTTCAATGTTCAAGAACTATAAGCTGCCTTTCGTGGACAGCACCCCTTGAAGCCGTGGATCGAGTTGCGTCGCCATGTCCATGGCGCGGGCAAAAGCCTTGAAACACGCTTCAATGATATGATGCGGATTTTCACCGCGCACGACGTCGATGTGTAAGTTCATGCCCAGCTGATTGACGAATCCTCCAAAGAACTCGTGCGGTAAGTCGGTGTCGAAGTCACCGACACGCCCCGGGCGGATCTTGACGTTGTAAAAGAGATAAGGCCGGCCGCTGAGATCGACGACAACTTCAGCCAGGGCTTCGTCGAGCGGGCAACTCGCCTCGCCAAAGCGGCGGATGCCGTGCTTGTCGCCGAGGGCGTCCTTGAAAGCTTGACCCAACGCCAGGCCGACGTCTTCGACTGTGTGATGATAGTCGACTTCAAGGTCGCCTTTCGCGTCGACATCGATGTTAAAAAAACCATGACGGCTGAAGCTATCCAGCATGTGATTTAAGAACGGCATCCCGGTTTGAATTCGCGCTTGACCGCTGCCGTCGATATCTAACTTAACCGTAATATCGGTTTCTTTTGTTTTGCGGCTGACTTTTGCCATCCGTCCCATGGTTGCTCCTTCCTAGCGAAAGCGGGCTTCTACCGAGCGTGCATGATCGTCGAGCCCTTCGAGTCGCGCCAAATGCGTAATTTTCGGCGCCAACGCTTTTAAAGCGCGTTTCTCGGCGTGGATGATCGAAGTACGCTTGAGAAAATCATAGGTGCCGAGCGGCGAAAAAAACCGCGCGCTCCCGCCGGTGGGGAGCACATGATTGGGTCCCGCCAAATAATCCCCCAGCGGCGGCGCCGAGTAAGGCCCGAGAAACATCGCGCCGGCGTTGTGGATCTGCTTTGCCAGTTTTTGCGGCTGTTTGACGATATGATTGCGCCGTACTTTGCCAGTGCTTTGAGCGTGATCGCCTGCCGTTTCGTATTTCGAAGCAGAGTGTCGACTGCACGTTGAACCTTGAGCGCCGTCGCCACCGAAGTGGTCAAGCACAATGCGGCGGCCAATTCATCATGTTCGGCCTGCGAAAGCATGTCAGCCGCAACATGAACGGGTTCCGCCGAATCATCCGCCAGCAGCAAAATCTCGCTCGGCCCGGCAATCGAGTCAATATCGACCTCGCCGAAAACCATTCGCTTGGCGGTGGCGACGAATATATTTCCCGGACCAACGATTTTGTCGACTTTCGGAATCGTTTTGGTGCCGAATGCCATGGCGGCCACGGCTTGGGCGCCGCCGACACGGAAAATGCGGTCAACCCCGGCGACCTGCGCGGCGGCGATAATAATTGCGCCGTCATTGCCTATGGGTGAGGTCATGATAATTTCTTTGACGCCGGCAATTTTGGCCGGAATCGCATTCATCAGAACCGTGGAAGGATAGGAAGCCTTGCCGCCGGGCACATACACACCGATCCGTTCCAGGGGCGTGATCCGCTGACCGAGCAACATGCCGAGCGGGTCGCGATACTGCCAGCTTTTCTGCAGCTGGCGGCGATGAAACGCCGCGATTCGTTTAGCGGCAAGTTTTAAAACCGCCAAGTCTCGCGGCGCGACTTTCTCGAGCGCGCGCCTGATCTCTGCTGGTTTTACTTCCATCGTCGAAGGTGACAGCCGCACACGGTCGAAGAGCCGCGTGTAACGCAATAGCGCCCGATCGCCACGCCGCTCTACGGCAGTAACGATTTCAGAAACGCGCCGCTCGATCCCACCCGCGCGGGTACCGCGCCGGTCGAGTATTTTCTTGAGCAGCGGCTTGAATCCAGCCTCCGTTGTTTTGACCAATCTGATCCTCATTGCCACCTACCCGACCGTACTGACAAAAAATGCTCTCGCGCCAAGCAACCAGTGAAACAAATTCGAAGCACGAAATCCGAAATTCGAAACAATTTCAAATGACCAAAATATGTAAAATTCCAAACAAGCTTCCTTTCGGATTCGGTGTTTTGGATTTTCCCGATTTGAGATTTATTTGTCGCCGAGTTTGTTTCGGATTTCGATATTCGGATTTCGGATTTGTTACGAATATTAGCCCTTCACGCGCTCGATGTGCGCGCCCAATCGCGAAAGCTTCTTCTCAATCTGTTCATAGCCCCGGTCCAGATGATACACCCGCGAAACTTCCGTCGTGCCGTTGGCCACCAAACCGGCGAGGAGCAGCGCTACGCTCGCGCGCAGGTCGCTCGCCATCACCGGCGCGCCGGAGAGCTCGTGCACGCCCCGTACCACTGCGCGATTTCCCTCCAGTTGAATCCGCGCACCCATGCGGTCCAATTCCTGCGCGTGCATAAAACGATTCTCGAATATCGTTTCGGTGATGATGCTGATGCCGTCGGCGACCGCCATCAGCGCCATCATCTGCGCCTGCAAGTCGGTGGGAAATCCGGGATAGGGCAAAGTCGTGACATCGACGCTTTTGATATTCTCGTTGCGCTCAACTTTGATCCCGACTTCATCGGCCGTGTAGACGACGCCGGCTTCCTTGAGCTTGATCAGAAAAGCCTCGAGATGATCAGCGCGCGCACCTCTGACCAGCACGTCGCCGCCGGTGATCGCCGCGGCAATGACGAAACTGCCGGCTTCGATGCGGTCAGGAATGATCCGATGGGTTGTTCCATGCAAAGCATCAACACCTTCGATTTGAATAATGTCGGTGCCGCTACCTTGAACCCTCGCGCCCATTTCGTTTAATACGCTGGCGAGATCATCGATCTCGGGTTCCTTGGCGGCATTCTCGATGATCGTCGTGCCCTCGGCCAAAGTCGCCGCCATCATCAAATTTTCGGTGGCGCCGACCGACGGAAGATCCAGATAGATTTTTGCGCCGCGCAAGCGCGATGCGTTTGCTTCCACATAGCCGTGCGATTGCTCGATCGTCGCGCCCAATGCTTCCAGGCCTTTCAGATGGAGGTTGATGGGACGGGCCCCGATGGCACAGCCACCCGGCGTTGAAACTCGCGCTCGGCCGAAGCGAGCCAGCAACGGCCCAAGCACCAAGAAAGACGCCCGCATCGTTTTCACCAGGTCATAAGCGGCTTCGAATTTATCGATCCGGTTTGCTTGCAGCGTCAAATCGTCGGCGCCCTTTAGCCAGCTTTGATTGTCGTACTTATCGCCCAATCCAGAAAGCAGTTTGAGTGTGGTGCGAATATCAGCTAGATGAGGCACGCCCTGATACGTGCAAGGCTCGCTGGTAAGCAGGGAAGAGATCAGTACCGGCAACGCCGCATTCTTCGAGCCGCTGACGCTGACTTCCCCGGCGAGGCTCTTACCGCCTTGTAAAATGATCTTGTCCACTCGCTTTTGCGTCCTTAAAAGATTGATTTCGCTTTTTTGCCGGCCAGCTTCGCCATAACCACACGATCTCGGCCGGCGTAGTCTTGAAAGACGGTCACACCAGTGTAGCAACCGCCTCCGGCGAATAATCGTGCCACTTCTTTTCCCATATCGGCGCCGATTTCTACGGCGACGGTGCCATTCGGCGCCAAGTGATCACTAGCCTCGCGCGCGATCCGCCGGTAGAAGTCGAGCCCGTCGACGCCGCCGTCCAACGCGCCACGCGGTTCCCAGAGGCTCACTTCCGGTTCTAAAGCAACTATCTCCGCTGAGCGAATATAGGGTGGATTTGAAACGATCAAGTCGAATCGTCCGGCAATTTCGCCGATGGGTTCGAAAAGATCGCCGTGCAATAAACGAACTCGTTCGGACGCGCTGTAACGCGCTGCATTGCTACGGGCGATTTCCAAAGCCTCAATGGATACATCGGTCGCCCAAATCATCGATGACGGTAGTTCTCTCGCGAGGCTTACTGCGATGGCGCCGCTCCCTGTGCCGACATCGAGAATCTTCAATGCTTTATTCTCTGGAAATTCTCGCGCGACCCCAAGAGTAATCTCCACCAACCGTTCCGTTTCCGTTCGCGGGATCAACACGTCGGGGGTGACGCGAAAATCGAGTGACCAAAACTCTTGTCGCCCCGTGATATGGGCCACCGGTTCGCGCCGAATGCGCCGAAGCAAGAGCTCCTCGCAGTGCCGCATTTGCTCAGGGCGCACTGGCATGTCCGAAAAAAGAACAAATTGCTCCTTCGTCAGCTTCAAGACATGGCTCAGAAGGATTTCAGCATCGAGACGCGCTGTCTCTATGCCCGCTTCGATCAGACAATGGACATTCTCACGGACTACCGCCTGTATCGATACGGTGGCAGGGCTAGTTGTTATCGGGGTCTGACTTTCCATCTTGCTCTTGCGGCTTTCCCGTCGCTTTTAACACCTCAGCCTGGTAGTGTGTGATCAGCGCATCGACGATGTCGTCAATTTGCCCTTCCATCACTCTGTCCAACTGATAGATCGTGAGATTGATCCGGTGATCCGTCAGCCGCCCCTGAGGAAAATTGTAGGTGCGGATGCGCTCGCTGCGATCGCCGCTGCCCACCATCGACTTGCGGGTTGCGGCGATTTCGGAGCGCTGCTCTTCTTGTTTCTTTTCGAGTAATCGGGCGCGGAGAATCTTCATGCCCTTGGCGCGGTTTTTATGCTGCGATTTTTCATCTTGGCACGAGATGACGATACCCGTCGGGATATGCGTGATACGCACTGCGGAGTCGGTCGTATTGACGCTCTGACCGCCCGGCCCGGATGAACGAAACACATCGACGCGAATTTCTTTCGGATCGATGGCGATTTCGACTTCGTCGGCTTCGGCTAACACTGCCACCGTCACCGCCGACGTGTGAATCCGACCAGACCCTTCGGTCACTGGCACCCGCTGGACGCGGTGCACGCCGCCTTCGAATTTGAGCCGGCTGTAGGCGCCCTGCCCCTCGATGCTCATGATGATTTCTTTGTAGCCCCCAAGGCCGGTCGGGCTGGAGCTCATCATTTCGACCCGCCAGCGACGCGACTCGGCGTAGCGCGAGTACATGCGAAAAAGTTCTGCGGCGAATAACGCCGCCTCATCGCCGCCCGTTCCGGCGCGGATTTCGACGATGACGTTCTTTGCGTCGTTGGGATCTTTCGGCAGGATTAAAGTTTTGAGCCGGTTTTCTAGCGCCTCTTTGCGCTCGCGCAACGCTGCAAGTTCTTCTTTGGCGAGCTCCCGGATCGCCTCGTCCGCTTCTTCCAGGAGTTGCCGATTGTCGTGGATTTCTCGCTCGACCTTGCGCCACTCACGATAGCAAGTGACAATCTCCTCCAGTTCGGCGCGCTCCTTGGCGAGCTTGGAATATTCCCGCTGATGACCGAGCAGCTGGGGATCGGACATCATTCTTTCCAGATCCATATAACGCTTTTCGACTTCGGCTAGTTTATCAAGCATGCTGAGCTCACGATCCAGACCAATCGCGTAAAATAAAAAAAGGGCAAAGGGATCATCGCTACCCTTTGCCCTTTCCCTTCCTGCAATAGCCTAGTAAATCACATTCAGCCCCGGTCCTCCGCCGAACTCAGTTTTTCAGTCCGTATTTCCTTCTAAACTTTTCTACACGACCAGCCGAGTCGACGAATTTCTGCTTGCCGGTGAAGAAGGGATGGCAGTTGGAGCAAATTTCCACGTGAATGTTCCCGACTGTGGAGCGCGATTCGACGACTTGTCCACAGGCGCAAACAATCTTGGCCAATTTATACTCCGGATGGATTCCTGGCTTCATAAGATCCTCTCAATAGGTACTTTTTATAGCACAAGCACCATCGTGCTTCAATTGGCGCGCGACCGGGCGCTTACGCGAGCGCTTACGATAGCCCAAGATAGAGGCCGTTGCAGGCTAAAAACGCCAGGCGTGGAAAACTCATCCGCTTAGATTGCCAAATAGCTTATTAACTCTTAAAATACGGGGAAAATCGGATGGTCATTGACCGCCAGCACATTTGCAGGATTTCCGATCAGGAAATACTGCCGGAGAATCGGAGGGCGAATTATGAGCAAGCCGGAACCAAGCAATTCATCGAATCGAATATTAGTCCCGCCTATGCCGCTCAAAGCCGACAACACTCGGCTCGATTTTGGCTTCCTTGCGGACTTAGCGCTAAAAACGGTGTATGCAGATGCGAATTGCACCACTGAAAGGGCGGCCGACAAACTTAAGTTGTCGATGCCCGTGACGGAAGATCTGCTGCAGCACCTGTATCGGGAAAAATTTGTCGAAATCCGTGGAACTATCAGTTACGGGAACAGTCGGTACGGCCTCCTCGATCGCGGCTGGCAGCGCGCCCAGCAATTGTTGGACATGAACGGCTACATCGGCCCGGCGCCGGTCTCCTTACAAGACTATAGCGAAATGGTCATCCGTCAAAGCGCGGCTCGGGATCCCATCGAACCCGAATCGGTGCGCGGCGCCATGTCTGGACTGGTTTTGCCTGAGGCTACAGTGCAGACACTAGGGCTCGTCGCCAACTCGAGGCGGAGCCTCTTCATGACCGGCCCATCCGGCAACGGTAAGACCACCATCGCCACGGCATTGCACACCGCTCAACATGGCGAGATTTGGATTCCCTACGCCATCGAAGTCGATGGGCAAGTAATCAAAGTATTCGATCTGCACAACCACCACGCCGTTCCCGTAAAAGATATCGACCGCTATGACGAGCGCTGGATACGAATCAAGCGGCCCATCGTGATCGTCGGCGGCGAAATGACCATTGAAACCATGGATCTGATCTACAGCTCCACCGTCAGATTCTATGAAGCGCCGTTTCAAATGAAATCGAACGGCGGCACGCTGGTGATCGACGACTTCGGCCGCCAGCGGGTCGATCCCCATGATCTACTTAATCGCTGGATCGTTCCGCTCGAAGGGCGCGTCGACTATCTTACCCTACACACCGGAAAAAAGATCGAGGTACCGTTCGAGCAGTTATTGATCTTCGCCACTAACCTCGATCCCAACGATTTGGTCGATGACGCTTTTCTGCGCCGCATGGGTTACCGTCTCTACGTCAATCCACCGGACCGGGAGATGTACACCGCGATCTTTCAGCAATTCGTGCAAGCCAGCGGCTTCGACTACGATCCCCAGCGTCTGGAATACGTTTTTCGCTTATACGACACCGACAAACGTCCGCTCCGCGGCTGCGAGCCACGCGATCTGATCCAACGCTGCGCCGATCTCTGTAAGTATGAAAATCGCCCGATGGTTCTTTCGAACGAGCTGCTTCATCTCGCCTGGAAGAATTACTTTGGCGCAGCGCCGACGGTAAATTAACGAAATGTTAGAGACTTCACTTGAAGAGTCGGCCGGAAGGAGGCAAGCATGACGCCCCAACCGACACGGCCAATTTGCCTTCAGCTAGTCGTTATTGCGCTGCTATTGTCACTTTACGCCTGCACGTCCTCTCCCGAGCTGATCTCCGAAGTTTCCGTGGAAGATAAAATCTCGCGGCTCAGGATCGGCCAAAGCAACAAGTCTGAAGTTGAAAGCATCTTCGGAGTCGACCACGGCAATGATCGCATGCGCTGGGCATATAATTTTGACGACAGACAGTTTGAGATTTCGGAGCGTCGATATGGCCCTGGTATAGGGGTGCTACCCGTCGGTGCCGGAACCGTGCCCACCAACACTCGAGCCCTGGTGACCCTTACTTTTAACGAGGCGGGCGTCGTCAAACGCATCGAGGTCGCCCGCTTCTTTGACGAGCCTTTTGTGAACGACTACTGGTACCTGGTCAAAGAACCGGCAAAAGAACCGTTGCAGTCGGTCGCCGGTATAGCAGAATCGGTCGGGTTTAAAGTCGCCGGCCTAGACAAAGACGCCGACAATTTCACCTTAGAAGATCCCAACAGTAAGGCGCGCGTCGCCGTCAAATTAGACGGCCAGGTTCTCCGCGTAACGTCGCGAAATCCACATCATCGCTTGGCCAATGAATACCGCGCCTATTCCAAGCGCGAGAGCGCGCTGACAAGCAGCATCGCAGATTCAGAGCTTGTCCAGTAACTGAAATCCCCGCCCTCGTTGTGGATGGTAACCCGCTTCCCTCAGTTCCTGAAAAGATTACTGCAACGGGAACTTACCAAAGACGCTTATTCGCGAAGGCCTGTCCGGACCCTGTCTTGAGATATCGTTCAAACTCGGCAGCGCGCCGGTCGTCTTGAAAACAGAGATACGTAACAACTTTCCAGGGACGGTATTTTGACGTGTATGAAGAAGCGCCAGCGTTGTGCGCCTGGAGGCGCTCATTAAGATTGGCGGTGATGCCTACATAACGTTGGGCGGGGACTGATAGGCTTTCGAGAAGATATACATACTTCATGATTGTCCCCCTCGCCTACTCCGCCGAAGCAGCCGCTTCGGCTGCGAAGGCCGGGCGCCAATTCCCCTTCGTTAAAACTTCGGGGAATATCCTCCGAAGCCTTGGCGAAGGAGGAGGCTTCGGGGGACACGCCTTCGCTCCGGAAAGGCGTTGCATCAGGACAGATCGTGGCGGAAAAGAGTGGCTTGCCACCCGAAGCTCTGGAGAGATTCCAGAGCGAAGGGTGGTGGAGCCGATGGGAATCGAACCCACGACCTCTTGAATGCCATTCAAGCGCTCTCCCAACTGAGCTACGGCCCCACGCACGGAAGGACTGAGTGAGTAATGAGTCAAAATTAGGGAACCGGGCCAGAAAAGTCAACCTACATCGAACAACGCGTAAGAATCTAACATTACGACGAATCCTTGTTCCCACGACGCAACACGCATCACTCGTTACCCAGTGCTTTTTACTTCCCTCGAACCAGCTCCTCGGCGTGCCGGCGCGTCTGCTCGGTAATTTTGACACCGCCGAGCATGCGCGAGACCTCGTCGACTCGCTCGCGGTCCGAGAGTCGTTGAACTCGAGTGAAGGTTCGGCCTTTCTCGACTTCCTTTTGGACGACGAAGTGAGCGTCAGCGATGGCGGCGATTTGCGGCAGGTGAGTCACGCTGATCACTTGATGGTGGACTGCCACCTGTTTTAGTTTTTTTCCAACGATTTCGGCGACTCGCCCTCCAACTCCCGCATCCACCTCATCGAAGAGCAATGTCGAAACCACACCCGGCGTCAAGACCAGCGCTTTCAGCGCGAGCATCAGGCGCGAGAGTTCCCCGCCAGAGGCGACCTTCGCGAGGGGTTTCACCGGTTCTCCAGGATTCGGCGAAAAATAGAACTCTAGCTGGTCCATACCTCGCTCGGTGAGCTTTTTGCCGGCAATGAAAAATGGCTGGACATCGGACTTTTCATCGTGGGTGACGAAGCGAACCTCGAAGGTGGTATCCGGCATGCCCAGGCTTTTGACTTCTTTTTCCATTTCACGCTTAAGCTTTTTCGCAGCGCGCTGCCGCTCGTTCGAGATTTTCTCCGCCATCTCCCACGCGTTTCGGCGCGCCTCCATAAACGTCTTTTCCAAGCCGGCGATTTGTTCCTCGCTCTGCTCGAGGCTCTCAAGGGATTCCTTGATTTCCCCATGCATCCGTAAAATTTCGTCGACGCCGGCGTTGTACTTCCGTTTGAGACGCTGGATTTCCGCGAGGCGGTCCTCAAGTTGCTCTAAGGCTCGCGGGTCGAAATGCACACGCCCGGCGTAGCGCCGCAGTTGCGCTGCGACTTCTTGCAGTTGTGCCAAAGAGGACTCGAGCAGCTCGACGGCAGGCTGCAAGCTCGGGTCGATCCCGGCCAAGTCCTTTAGCCTGACGGCGTATTTTCCAAGCTGGCTCACCAATGCGGCATCGCCTTCGTAGAGAAGCTCCTCTCCTTCACGACATCCTTGATGCAACTTCTCGGCGTGGGCAAGGATGCTCTTGTCCGAGCGGAGTTCTTCCTCTTCGCCTGATCTCAGGTGTGCCTGAGCGATCTCTTCGACTTGCGTCTCGAGCAGCGCTTTCTCCCGGCGCCGATTGTCGAGCGATGCGCGGTTCTCTTGGAGCCGGTCCCAAGCGCTCGACAGGGTATCGAAGTTGGCTTTCATCGACTTCGCGCTCTCATCCAGGTCGGCAAACGCATCGAGCAAGTTCAAATGGGTCTCCGGCTGCAACAACGTGTGGTGCTCGTGCTGGCCATAGATGTGCACCAACGAAGTACCCACTTCAGCGAGCAAACCGAGGGGGCAGAGGCTGCCGTTTACGTAGATTCGGTTCTTGCCCGAGCGATTGAGAATCCGTCGAATCACCAGCTCGCCTTCGATTTCGAATCCCGCTTCATTGAGCTTGGACTCAATTGCTGGCGGCACGGTGTCGAACAAGGCTTCCACGGTCGCCTCGTCTTCCTTGTGACGTATAATATCCGAGCCCCCTCGCTCGCCCGAGATCAGCCCCAAGGCATTGAGAATAATTGATTTACCCGCGCCGGTTTCCCCGGTAATGATGTTCAACCCCGGCCCCAACTCCAGCACGACCTCGTCGATAACGGCGAAGTTCTTGATGCGAAGTTCGCGCAGCATAGCCCGGCGGTATTAGCGCTCTCCCCATTTCAGTTTTTCACGCAGGATCTCGTAGTAACTGCGCGAGGAAAGCTTGATCAGCGAAACCGGCATGCCGTAATCACGAGCTTCCACTTTATCGCCATTGTTCAGCCGTACGCCCTGCTGCCCGTCGGGAATCAAAATAACGGTGTCGCCGAAAGAACGGAGCGTCACGCGAATCGCCGCGTTGCTCGGCACGACGATGGGCCGATTGCTCAACGTGTGCGGACAGATGGGTGAAAGCACCATGGCCCCGAGCGTCGGCTCAAGGATCGGCCCTGCTGCGGCCAGTGAATAGGCGGTGGAGCCCGTCGGCGTCGAAATAATCAGTCCGTCCGCTCGGTAGGTGCACAGATAATCGTCACCGATATAGGTCTCCAAATCGATAATTCGGCTGCGCGCTCCCTTGGTGATCACCGCGTCGTTCAGCACGCGGAACTTATGCTGGCGGCTTTTCTTACCCATGACACGGATCTCGAGCGTCATGCGCTTTTCAACTTCGTAATCGCCCTCGAGGGTCTTGCTAAGAACCGATTCCAGCTCATCGATCGCGACTTCAGTAATAAAACCCAACCCGCCTAGATTCACTCCAAGAATCGGCACCTCGGGCCGTTCCACTAGCGGCGCGATATTGAGCAAAGTGCCGTCACCGCCGAGGGAAATAATGAGATCGGCTTTCGTCGCCATTTGTTTTTTGCTACATGACTGCGCTCCTACGTGCGCGAGCCCGTTTTCGACGTAAACTTTTTTTCCCCGTTTCTTAAGCCACGGAATCAGCCAACGAACCATCTGGGTAGCTTTCGGTTCTTGGTACTTTGCCACTAAACCAACGGCACGAATCATTGATGAAATCGCTCCTCGGCGAGATTACCACATGGCCAAAAAAAATGTCCATGACGGCGTTGATCGCCATCACCGTGACGAATGAAGAGAAAGCCAAGCAAGCGGGGCTAAGTCCCGCGACCGGAGCCGTGAAGTTTTCAACGCGTGGTACCGTTTCTGCCGTGAAATCGGCGAAGCCGTAATCCATAGGCTGACCGCTTCGCCGAGCCGTCGAAGCACGAACAGCGTTGTTCGACTGGTGTCGGGTTTGAAATGGCAAGAGGAGTCTGAGACGACCCGTATGGGCCCGGGCCGATTCGGGCGGCCTTTGTGCTCGGATGGCCGTCCCGCGCGCTGGTAGCTACATTTAACAACTAAACCACGAGATTTCTGAGACGCGAGCTGAGATAGTCTACTAGCATCACGAGCCCGATCAGAACCAGCACGATGGCCGCCGCTTCTTGATACTGGAACGTGCGAAAGCTCGTGTTCATCAGGTAGCCGATACCACCGGCGCCGATGAGACCGAGAACTGACGCGGCGCGAATATTGGTCTCGAGGCGGTACAAGGTGAAAGAAATTAAATCGGGCAAGACCTGCGGTAGCACGGCGAAGGAAAGAATCTGCGCATAGCCGGCACCTGTGGCGCGGATCGCTTCGACGACTCCTTCGTCGATATTTTCCACGGATTCGGAAAGCAACTTGCCGAGCACCGTTGCGGTGTGAATCGCCAAGGCCAGGGTTCCCGCGAACGCTCCGAGTCCGACCGCCGCGACAAACAAAAGCCCGAGCGCCAGGTCGGGAATCGTGCGCACGAAATTCAGTGCCGCGCGCACGCCGTAATACACGAGCGGGTGGGGCGTGGTATTATGCGCCGCCAAGAAGCCGATAGGAAAGGCGACCACGAGCGCCAGAAAAGTTCCTGCCAGCGCCATCTGCACCGTCTCCAGTGTTGCGCCGGCTACGGTTTGAGGAAAGGTGTTGTTCCACCAGCGTTGCCGCGCTTGTTTCGCGGACTCTCCCAGCGGCAAAGGCAGCAAAAGCTCGGTCGGCGTAATATTGTCGGGGACGAAATAGTTTTTACTTTCAGTGATCTTTGAAAAATCCGGCGGCAACATGCGACCGAGTGTGAGAAAAATTTGGGGTATCCCTTCGAGCAGTTCTCCCGGGCGGATTTTGGCTCCCTGAAAGGACCACGTTAGGAGAAATAACCCCGCAATGATGCCAATGAAAAACTGTTTGCGATGTCGTGGCGCTGGTGGCGCCTCGGCAAATATATCTGGCAGTTCGGCTCTACGTGTTCGTTGGGCCAAAGTCGTCTCCTCTCTATGATCGTCGGTGAAAGTGATCTATGGTCGTCACGGTCGCACCGAGCGTTACTCAGCGTCGGTCAATGATCTAGGCATTTTCGCTTTGGCGCGGCATTGACAAAATAACAGCCGTGGCTATCGGTATGTCCTTAGGAAACTCAAAGAACCAGGCCGCTCACCTCAATCCCTGCGTTGATACACCGAATCGACCACTGCGTCGGTCAGGCTCTGGGTCGGACCGTCAAAAAAAATCTGCCCTTGCTTAAGGCCGATCACACGGTCGGCGTACTGCCGGGTTAGCTCGAGCGCGTGCAAGCTCACCACGGCGGTGATGCCGTCTTCGCGACAGACCCGTTTAAGAATATCGAGCACGACTCGTGACAGCGTAGGGTCGAGACTGGACACCGGCTCGTCGGCGAGAATAATCACCGGCTCCTGCATCAATGTCCGCGCAATGGCGACGCGCTGCTGCTCCCCGCCGCTCAGCTCGTCGGCCCGCTTGTAGGCATACTCGAGCAGGCCCACGCGCTTGAGGTTGACCAGCGCGTGGCGTCTTTCTTCATGGCTAAACATCCGCAGCGCGCTTCTTACCGCGGGCTGGTAACCGAGCCCTCCCGAGAGAACATTTTCGATGACGGACAATCGCTTTACGATGTTGAACTGCTGAAAGATCATGCCGATTTTTCGCCGTAACGCGCGCAGGTCGCCGGCGTTGAGTTTCAAGATATCGATGGGTGGGCCATTCGATTCCCCGCGCAAAAGCGCGCTGGGAACCAGGATCTCACCAGCAGTGGCATTGATAAGACGATTGATACATCGCAGCAACGTCGATTTCCCTGCGCCGCTCAGGCCGATCACCCCGACGAATTCTCCTTTATCAACGCTGAAACTTACGCCGCGCAATACCGGAGAGCTGCCGTCATAAGATTGACAGAGCTCCTTGACCTCAAGAATAGTCACGGCCGCTTTTTTTGTAGCGCGTCTTTTATACGGATACCGGCATCGATGAAGGCGCGACGCACGGAGTCGTAATCCTTGTCGGTCGCGGGCACAAACCCGTCGATCTGATAGAGATCTCGCAGCATCTTTTTTCCTTTGGGGTCCCGGCTGAGCTCAATGAATATAGCTTCGATTTTCTTGGCAATCCGTTCGTCGAGATTGGCGCTGATGACGAGATTATCCGCAGGGATCGGCTCGGAAAAAGCGATGGCGCGAATCCTTTTCACGTCCTCGGGATTTTTTAGGTAGCGCATCCACGCGGTATCCTCGCTATCGGGTGAATTGGCATAAGTTGCGCCGGCGTCGACCTTGCGGTTTAACACCGCCAGCACGGTAGCATCGTGGCCGCCGGAGTATAGGATTTGCTTGAAGTCGCGCACCGGATCAATGCCGCGCTCTATGAACATTTTCCGCGGGATCACGTTGCCCGTGGTCGACAGCGAATCGCCAAAGGCAAAGGTCTTGCCACGTAAATCATCGAGAGTTTTGATGCCGCTATCGGCCCGCGTGATGATCGCGGCGTAATAGTAGGGAATGCCCTTTCGCTCGGACTTTAGGATCACTTTAATATTGGCCTCGCTTTTCGCCAGCACGTAAGAAGCAGGCGCAAGAAATGCGATATCCAGTTTGTTGACCCGCAGCGCCTCGACGATCCCGGTGTAGTCCGTCGCCACGAAGGGCTGGATTTCCATACCTAGTTGTTGGCGCAAAATCTCGACGATCGGCTGCGCGTTCTGCATGACCTGCTGGGCGTCTTCGGCCGGGACAAAACCGACGCGCAAGGTTTTGCCGGCCTTGCCGGCATCGCCACACGCAAACAGCGACAGCGTCAGCAGAAGCGCAAAGCGTCGCCGTAGTAGGTGTCTCGTCATCGCCAGCACTTATTGATACTGAAAGCGCCCAAGGGGTGCAAACGTTTTGGTTTTGCCTGTAAGAATGTTAGGTAGACGATGGTGAATCGGCACGCTCTTTTGGCAGGAATGGGTGCGCTATTTCTGGTTGGCTGCGCCGCCGTCCAGTCCGTGCCGCTGGCAGAGCTTCGGGCGCTTCCCGAGGGCGCCACCGCGCGCTTTCTCTACCCCAGTTCGGGGGGCAAGGGTGAAGCGTATCTGGTCCGTCCTCGCGGCACTGGCCCATTTCCGCTGATGGTCCTGCTGCACGGTCATAGTTGGACCGGCGTTGGCGCCAAGCGAGTCTTACCCGCAGCTGACATCTTTGCCCGCGAACTTTGTTTCGCCGGCCTGGCGGTGTCCTTACCTGGTTATGGTGATACCAAAACTTCAGCCGGACCGCTGGTGGAAACAACCCGCCAAGTGGTTCTCGACGCTATCGCGACGGCCAAACAGCTACCCTGGATTGACGCCAAACGGCTCTACGTCTATGGATTTTCTCGCGGCGCGGTGGTAGCGGCCGGGCTAATCAGCCGGATCGATGATGTCAAAGGCGCGCTGCTTCATTCGGGCGCCTACGATCTGCCACGGCTCTACCGTGAAACTTCCAGTTTTTGGTTGCGCCAATTGCTCAACCCGAACGGCGAAGCCGAGCCGCAACTCTACAACGTGCTGCCGGAGGTCTCGCGTTGGCCATCATCGACACTGATCCTGCATGGGGCGCAGGACACGCTCATCCCGGCTTTGCAGGCGACGCTGCTGCGCGATCAACTGCAAAGCTTGGCCAAACCGCATCGCTTGATATTGTTTCCGGAGCATGGCCATTGGTTGCCAATACGCGAGATCAAAGAGCAGGCGGTTCAGTTTCTGAAAGAGAACGGCGGTGACGGATGTTACGCTACCGGTCCTTGATCTCGTCCAGCAGCTGCTCGGCTTTTTGTTTGTGTTTGGCGTCGTCGGAGAACTGGATCGGCAGTTCTGGAATCGATCTGAGCGCGGCTCGCGCCGGCTCCCATTCCTCCCTGGCAACATGGCTGCGCGCCAGCTCCAAACGAGAGACAATTACTGTGGGATTGAGTGCGATCGCCTTTTTGAGGAATTCAATCGACTTCTCCAAGCTTCCTTGGGGCAACGAACGGCCGTAAAGCACCGAAGCCACCGCCCGGCTCGCCCGGCCGATCTCAGCCATCTTGCGATGCCACAGACCGTAAATGTGGTATGCCGATCCATTAGTCGGATCTAAAGCGATCGCCTTTTCGACCTGTTCGCGAATCTCGCCGGCAAGCTCAACCTGCTTCGAAATGGGTGAGACCAAGGCGATATTGCCTACTGAGGCGGCCACCCAGAAATGCCCCCAAGTCGAAGCGGGATCCACTTTGACCGCCTTGCGGGCGTAGTCTTCCGCGACAGCGTATTCTTTGAGCCGTTGCTCCTTCGCGTCGGAACCGTCTTCCGGAATCCGGTCGCCGATATCAATATGAGCGCGCGCGAGCTTGACCAGCGCTTCAAAATTGTATCCGTCGAGCCGGAGTATTTTATGCA
Source organism: Deltaproteobacteria bacterium (assembly GCA_005879255.1). The sequence continues at coordinate 18,318 of VBKY01000104.1, read as the reverse complement.
ATTCACCGACGGCTTCTTTAGGCTTGAATTGGCCGTAGAGTCGGTCGGCGTTTTTGAGCAATCGGGCGATCTCCCCGCCGTCTTGCCTGCAGCACGGCTGCTTCGGCTCTTGCGCCGTTGTGGGATCTGCCGCATAAACGCGGCAGGCGGCCGCCACCAGCACGGCCAGCGAGAAGAGCAACACGAGTGGAATGTTTCGCTCCAAGATCGTTTACCCTAATGGTATCGGTCTACCGCTCTCGTCGACCGCGACGTAAATGACCTCGGCTTCCGTCACTTTGACGCGATGTCGGGGCTCCTTCCCGCGTTCGGCTTCGACGCTGACTCTAATCGTGACCGAGGTCGTTCCCTGGCGTATCACCGAGGTATAAAAGCTCACCACATCTCCCACATACACGGGCGCAATAAACTCGACTTCGCGCATCGCCCGGGTGACAAACTTTCTCGATGCTTGCCGTGAAGCAGCGATGCCTCCCGCTAAGTCGATATGGCTCAGGATCACGCCTCCGAAAATAGTGCCGTGCGAGTTAGTATCTCGCGGCAACATGGCCACGCGTAACGTCGGATCCAAAGAACCCGTCATTGCCACTGTTTTTAGACGATCGGCGAGACCAGGTTTAACGAAACCCCCGTCGTCACTCCCTGATTTAGAGAAAGGCGAGCCACTTTTCGTACTTGCCGTTCTTGCCTTTAATAATATCGAAGAAAGTTGTCTGAAGATCCTCGGTCACCACACCACGACGACCGGCACCGATGAGTCGATCGTCCACTTCGCGAATCGGCGTTAACTCCGCTGCCGTGCCGGTAAAAAAGGCTTCGTCGGCGATGTAAAGTTCATCTCTGGTAAAGCGCTCTTCAACCAGCTCATACCCTTTGTCCCGGGCCACCGTAATGATCGAATCTCTGGTAATGCCCGGCAAGATCGAGGTCAGTGGCGTAGTTTTGATCTTGCGGTCACGAACAATGAAAATGTTCTCGCCACTGGCTTCGGAAACATAGCCTTCGGCGTCGAGCATGATGGCCTCGTCGTAGCCCGCTTTCTTGACTTCATGCTTGGCCAAAACCGAGTTGATGTAATTGCCCGCGGTCTTGCTCTTGGTCATCATCACGTTGACGTGATGGCGCGTAAATGATGACACTTTCGCACGGATGCCGTTTCGTAGCCCCTCGTCGCCGAGATATGCGCCCCACGGCCACACCGCTATGCAGACATTGATCGGATTGTTCGGCGCATAAAGTCCCAATTCGCCCAGGCCGACGAACGCTAGGGGACGAATGTAGCATTCCGTAAGTTTATTCGCGCGAATGACATCGATTGTCGCTTTGCACAACTGTTCTTCGCTGTAGGGAAGCGGAAATCCGAGGATCTTTCCGGAATCGGCCAGCCGGCGAATATGTTCCTGCAAGCGAAAAACGGCAGAGCGACCGTCGGCGAGCTGGTAGCAACGGATGCCTTCGAAATACCCCGTTCCGTAGTGCAGAGCATGGGCCAACACATGCACTTTGGCGTCTTCCCAACGAATCAACTTTCCATCGAACCAAATTTTTTCAGTTTTCATTGACATGCTAAGTCTCGATTATTTTACGTACCCCGGTCTTTGTCATCAAGTCAGGCAAAAAAAAAGGCCACTCCGCTTTCCGCAGTGGCCTCGGCGGATCACCGGAAAGATTACAGCCCCTTTTTCAAGACCGGGGCGGGTTTGAATCCTACGGTGCGGCTTGCCTTGATATTGATTGCGGCACCGGTCTGAGGATTTCTACCTTTGCGGGCTTTGCGTGAGCGTACTGTGAAGGTCCCGAAGCCAGGAACTTGAAACCGCTTGTTCCTTTTGATCGCTTTGCCGATATTTTCAAAAGTCGCGTCCAAGGCGTCCCCTGCGGCAAGCTTGCTGATTTTAGCGCTTTTGGCGACGGCGTCGATTAATTCTCCTTTGGTCATCCGCTTTCACCTCCCTCCGTAATAGTCGGCATTCCGAGTGAGTTGCTTTCCAATAATTCTCTCTTGCGCTAAAGCAAAGCCGAATCATTTCCAATTCGTCGGAAAATGTCAACCAGTTTTTATAGCAGTCTTGCGGCTTCGTGTAGCAAGCCGTAGCGTACGCCCTGATCACTGACGATCACTCTATCGGCATGCCAAAAGGTCATGATCCGTTCAATTAAACAGGCCCCGGCAAAAATAACGTCGGCTCTTTTCGGCTCCAGCCCGATGATGCGCTTTCGTTCCGCGACAGTCTGCTCTTGCAGCAGCCGGATCTGACGGCGTATTTCGTCAAGAGTCAGAATGCTGCCGTGAACTTGGCTGTGAGAGTATTGTGCCAGTTTTTTTTCGATCGCTGCCAGGGTCGTAAAAGTCGCCGCTATGCCGACGAGAGTGACCCTCGCGCTCGCTCGCATCCCGTGTTCCGTTAACGAGGATAGCTCTCGACCGATCGCTTCGGTCATGTGAAGGACTTCTTCGCGCCGCACGGGATCGCCATGGAGGTAACGCTCCGTCAGCCGCACGGAACCGAGATCGATGCTGATGGCCTGGCATACCCCGTTCTCATTGCCGCGGATAAGCTCCGTGCTGCCGCCGCCGACGTCGATGACGAGCAGCTCTTTGCCAAACAGTGAAAGTCCCCGCTGCGCCGCCACGAACGAGTACGCGGCTTCCTCATCGCCAGAGATGACACGTATGTCGATACCGAGTTCGTCATGAAAACGCATGCGCACATCGCTGCTGTTTTTCGCGTCCCGCAACGCGCTGGTGCCGACGGCGATGATTTCGTCGACGCCGAGATTTTTGCAGTGATCACGGTAGCGCTTGAGTACTTCGAGGCTGCGCCGTTCGCCTTCCGGAGAGATCACTCCCGTGCGATCGACGCCTTGGCCCAACCGGGTAATTTCCGCCAAATCGTCCAAGACTCGGAAGCGACCGGTGTCTCTTATTTCAGCGATCAGGCAGAGAATCGTGTTGGTGCCGACGTCAAAGAAAGCCGTTCGTCGTGGACTCATCGAGTTGCAACCGTTGGCGCGGCATCATCTAATTCCGCCTCTGGTGGTGCTGCCGTACCATCATTTTGCCTCGCCCAGGCGGTCATGTCTGCAAGCGCGCGGCGTGACATCATTTCCTTTTTCGCTCTGCCTTGCCGCCGCACCATCAATGGCGGGATCAAACCGAAATTCACGTTCATCGGCTGAAACTGCTTGCGCGCAGCGTCGGTGATATACCGTAACAAAGCGCCGAGCGCCGTCGTCGCGGGGGGCACCACCGGCGAATTGCCGGCAATCAGTTTCGCGGCGTTGATGCCGGCGAGCAGGCCCGTGGCGGCGGATTCAATGTAGCCCTCGACCCCAGTTAACTGGCCGGCAAAAAAGAGCGTCTCGCGCCGGCGCCATTGCAAAGTCGGTAAAAGATGCTGCGGCGAATTGATAAACGTATTGCGGTGCAAACTACCCAAGCGAACAAATTCCGCGCGAGCGAGCCCTGGAATCAAGGCGAAGACGCGACGCTGCTCGGGATAGGTCATTTTGGTTTGACAGCCGACCAGATTGTAAAGCGACTTTTCCCGGTTCTCCTGGCGCAGTTGCACGACCGCATGGGGACGTTTGCCGGTGCGTGGATCGTTGAGCCCCACGGCGCGCATCGGACCAAACGCGAGCGTATCCCTACCCCGGTCGGCCATTTCCTCGATGGGCATGCAGCCTTCAAACGGCACAAAGCGCTCGAAACTGTAAGTCGGAACGCGTTCGGCAGTAAGGAGTGCGTCGATGAAGCGATCGTATTCTTCACGCGACATCGGTAAATTGAGATAATCGTCACCGCCCTTGTCGTAACGCGAGGCACGAAAAGCGACGCCGTGGTCGATGGACTCGGCAGTGACGATCGGCGAGATGGCGTCATAAAAATAGAGATGATGTTCGCCCAACCGCGCGGCAAGATCTTGCGACAAGGCCGGAGAGGTTAACGGGCCGGTAGCAAGAACAATGATGCCCTGGGCCGGAATTTCCTGGATTTCTTCGCGCATAATCCGCACGGATGGTAAGGCCTCGACGATTGCCGTGAGGGAACGACTGAACGAATCGCGGTCCACCGCCAGGGCGGAGCCGGCCGGCACCGAGTGCGCCTCTGCGTTTCGAATCACCAGAGAATCGAGCTGGCGCATTTCGGCTTTCAACAAACCCGCCGGCGCCGCCAATGATCCAGAACGAAATGAATTGCTGCAGACGAGCTCGGCGAGATTTTCCGTCGCGTGGGCCTCGGTCATCCGTTTCGGCCGCATTTCGAAAAGTTCCACGGCCACACCGCGCCGCGCAAGCTGCCACGCCGCTTCCGTGCCGGCCAGCCCGCCGCCGATTATGCGGACGACATTTTCCACGAACTATTGCTCTGCGACTGGGATCGAGTAGCCGCACTCTTTTTTGTAGCAGCGATGGGTGCGGCCCGCCCGCTTGGTCACCTTTTCCACCAGGATTGGACTGCCGCATTGCGGACAGGGTGTCGGCAGCGGCTTGTCCCAGGAAGCGAACTTGCACTCGGGATATCGGTCACAGCCGTAGAAGAATTTCCCCCAGCGTGATTTCCGCTCTTTCAAGTTGCCTTCCTTGCACTCCGGACATTTGACGCCGATATCCGCGGGCTTTTCCAGCGGCTGAATGTTCTTGCATTCGGGATAGCCGCTGCAGCCGAGGAATTTGCCAAATTTGCCCCAGCGTAAGAGCATCGGCCGGCCGCATTGCTCGCAGGTTTCGTTGACTTCTTCCTCGGCGGCGATGGCGATTTCACCGCCATCGCTCCGCTTGAAATTCTTGGTGTTCTTGCATTCAGGATACTGGGGGCAAGCCAGGAACTCGCCGTTGCGCCCCCATTTGATGACCATCAGGGCACCGCATTTCTCGCAGGCGATATCCGTCGGCACTTCCTGACGCTTGACGTCGCGCATCTCTTTCTCCGCCTTCTTGAGATCGCGCGAGAAGGGCGTGTAAAAGCGCTTCATCGCCTTGGTCCATTTCTCTTTTCCGTCCTCGATCTTGTCCAGCTCGTCTTCCATCCCCGCGGTGAATTCGACGTTTAGAATATCGGGAAAACTCTCCACCAAAAGATCGGTGACGAGAAAACCCAAATCCGTCGGCGCCAGCGAGCGGCCTTCGGTCTGCAGCACGTACTCGCGGTCGAGAATATTGGAAATAATCGCCGCATAGGTTGACGGACGGCCGATGCCTTTCTCGTCAAGCTCCTTAATGAGCGACGCTTGCGTGTAGCGCGGCGGCGGCTGGGTGAAGTGCTGGCGCGGGTCCATAGAAAGCAGCTTCAACGCATCGCCTTTGCGAAGATCGGGTAACACCCCCTCCAGATCTTCGGCAGTCTCGCCATCTACATCTTCGCCGTTGGCTTGCGCGGCGCGCTCATCGCGCCCCTCAATATAAACCTTCATGAAACCGTCGAATTTGATTTGTTGACCGGTGGCGCGGAACAACGCTTCTTTGACGGGAATCTCGAAGATGGTTTGATCGTAAACCGCTGGTACCATCTGGCTTGCTACGAAACGGTCCCAGATCAGCGAGTAGAGTTGGAACATGTCGCGCCGCAAAAAGCGCCGCACCCGCTCGGGCGTGTATTCCAAGGAGGTCGGCCTAATCGCCTCGTGGGCATCCTGCATGCCCTTTTTCGAGCGAAAGGTGTTGGGCTTACCGGGCACGTAGTTCTTGCCGTATTGCGCCTGAATGTGCTGGCGCACGCCGGCTAGTGCGTCGGCGGAAACGCGGGTGGAATCGGTGCGCATATACGTGATCAACCCGACGGATCCCTCGCTTCCCAGTTCGATGCCTTCGTACAGCTGCTGCGCCAGCTGCATCGTGCGTCTGGGCTGAAAGCCCAGCTTACGCGCTGCTTCTTGCTGCAACTTACTGGTGACAAATGGCGGTGTCGGGTAGCGGCGTCGCTCCTTTTTTTCGACCTCCCCGATCTCCCAGGATGCGCCGTCCAGCGACGCGATGATCTGCTGGACATGCGCTTCATTCTCCAGACGAAATTTTTTGTTGTCGACCTTTTGACCCTGCCACTGCGCTAGACGCGCCTTGAAAGATGGCGGCAGATACCCTTCCAAAAGCGCCTCCAGCGACCAGTACTCGACGGACTCGAAGGCGCGGATTTCCCGCTCCCGCTCACAGACGAGTCTCACGGCGACCGACTGCACGCGCCCAGCGCTCAGCCCGCGCCGGACCTTTTTCCAAAGCAGCGGACTGATCTGGTAGCCGACCAGGCGGTCCAACACCCGGCGCGCGATCTGCGCGTCGAACTTGTTGCGATCGAGCTCCTGCGGTTTGGCGATCGCGTCCTGAACGGCCTTTTTGGTAATCTCGTTAAACAGTACGCGGTGTACGCGCTTGTGATTCTTCGCGACCTGATCGGCAATATGCCAAGCGATCGCTTCGCCTTCGCGATCCGGATCGGAGGCCAAGTAAATATTTTCTTTTCCCTTCGCCGCCCTTTTGAGCTCATCGACGACTTTCTTCTTCGCCTGAATGACGTGAAAGTCCGGCGCGAAATCTTTTTTGACGTCGACACCGAGCTTGCTCTTCGGCAAATCAACGACATGGCCGACGGAGGCTTTGACTTGATAATCCCGACCCAAATATTTTTCCAAGGTTCTGGCCTTGGCGGGGGACTCGACGATAACTAGATTCTTTGCTGCCATGTTTCTAAACTCGCTCCCAAAGTTGCAAATGTTGCTGAGTAAACTCTATCGTTCCGCAATGTAAATATTGCCCGGCGACTGTCGAATAAATCCCTGCAATTCCAAATCTAAAAGAATTTCCAGCACCTGTGCAGCCGGGAGCGCGCTTCTTTCAATCACCTGGTCCACTTGTAAGGTATTCTCCTGCAATAACGCGAAGATCTTCCGCGTGGTCTCGCTGGCGCTTGGCGGCAACGTTCGCGGCGCTGCCGGCACAGCGCGACCGGAGCGATGCAAAAGCTGCGGTGCGATTTCTTCGATAATATCGTCGACGGTCTCGACAAGCTTCGCCCCCTGACGAATCAACCGGTGTGCGCCACGGCTACGGCTCGCGCCCGCTTCGCCCGGAACGGCGAACACTTCTCGGCCCTGTTCCACGGCCATAGCGGCGGTTATCAAAGACCCGCTTTTTTCCGTCGCCTCGACAACCACGACACCCAACGACAAACCGCTGATCAGACGATTGCGCGCGGGAAAATGAAACGCCATCGGCCGCGTGCCGATGGGCAGCTCGGAGATCACTGCGCCGCTTTCGCTGATGCGGCGATAAAGATTGCCATGCTCCGGCGGATAAGCACGGTCGATGCCGGAACCCAAAACCGCAATCGTCCGGCCACCCGATTGGAGCACTGTGTCATGCGCGGTGCCGTCGATGCCGCGCGCCATGCCGCTGATCACGGTAAACCCCAAATTGGCCAAGCCACGCGCAAGGTCGCGCGCCATCCTGCGCCCATAATCGCTCGCGCTGCGCGATCCGACGATGGCTACCGCTTTGTCATCCTCGGCGCGAAGCGTTCCCTTGACGTATAGAAACGGCGGCGGATCGGTGATCATGCGCAGACGAGCGGGATAATTGGGACTCGTGAAAGGCACAAGTTCAATGCCAGCTTCGCGAGTCCGCCGAATTTCCTGTTCGACCTCAACCCAAGCGGAAAAATTCAAAAGCCCGTCGATCACCTCGCGGTGCAGTCCTTCCACCTGTGCCAATTCCGCGGCTGAGGCGGAGAAGATCTTCGTGGGATCGGTGAAGCGCGCCGCGAGCTTCTTAAAGCCTGCGCAGCCCAGGCCCTTCACCCGGCCGAGGGCGAGCCATGGCGCATAGTCATCACGCGTCGGCGCGGTCACGGAAGATCCTTTCGCAGGAGATAAGGTTGCCTCAACCATAGTCGTTCACAGCTAGTCAAACTGGCGCGCAGATCGATTGCTCTGTGTCTAGCCTGGGAATGAAATTGAAATGATAAGGTAATTTCTCGGCGAAGGCTAGAAGGACGGCTTAGACTCGATCCATTTATTTTGCAAAGTTTTGTTTTTACAAAACATTTTTCCAAACGGAGCAGTCCTTTTTTCACCTGGAAGTGCGCGCAATGGCGTTATTCTTACGCACGACCCGATGGCAGAGAATGATAATCGGGACGGGATTTCGCCCCAGTGCGTTGCTCACCGACCGCGCGGCTTTTGCCGAGATATCGGGTTCGTTCGCGACAATTGGCCAGCGGGATGTCGTAAGCGCTTTCTTTTCCCCTCTTCGCGCCGCGCACGAAAGGCCAAACGAATCGGCGCATGGCCGAGCTCAAGAAGCTCGCGCAACTGGTGGGTGAGGTATTTGTGATAGCTTTCCGGAACCGCCCCTGGCGAATTGACAAACAAGGTAAACGTTGGTGGTCGCGTGCCGGTCTGCGTCGCGTAATAAAATTTTACCGGTTTGCCTCGTGACAGCGGCGCGGCGTGAGCCCGGACAATTTTCTGCAGGGCTTGGTTGACGGACGAAGTCGACACTTTTCGACGATATGCTTTGACCACTCGTACCGCAGTTTCCAACAACTTCCGCACCCCGTACCCCGTGGCCGCCGAAATAAAAGCGACGGGCGCAAACTCCAAGAACGGCAGTCGATACTGTACCTCATCGCGATACTTTTCGACATCGCCGTCGCTTTTCGATACCAGGTCCCATTTGTTCACCGCCAAGAGCAGCGCCTTGCCGCGCTGAACCGCGTAGCTGAGAATCTGCGCGTCCTGATCGGTGACTCCTTCCGGCCCGTCGATGATGTGAAGAATCAGATCACCACGGTCGACCGCTCGCAGGGAGCGGCTAACGCTGAAGCGTTCAACACGGTCATCGATGCGCGCTTTGCGGCGAATGCCGGCGGTGTCAACCAAAATACATGCCTCACCCAGCAACTCGAACGGGGTATCCAATGAATCTCGCGTTGTTCCTGGCCGCGAGTCGACTACGGACCGCTCGAAACCGAGCAAGCGATTGATCAGAGTCGACTTCCCGACGTTGGGGCGACCGACCACAGCGACGCTCAACGGTTCAACATATTCCTCTCGAGTGCCAGCATCTTCGTCTTCTTGGCTTGCTGTGAGCGGCGGAAATTGTCGGACTACATCGTCCAACAGATCAGGAATACCGAGTCCGTGTTCGGCGGAAATGGAGTAAAGATTATCGATTCCGAGCGCATAGAATTCGTATAAATTATCCGCGCGCTGGCGAGAGTCGAGTTTATTCACGGCGAAGAACACCGGCTTGTTCGCCTTACGCAATCCATCAACCGCTTCGCGGTCCAGTGGATTTAATCCTCCTTTACCGTCAAAGAGAAATATAACGGCGTCAGCCTCCGACACGGCAAAGCGGCTCTGAGCTTGGACGTTCTCATCGAGTCCGCCATCCGTGCCAGTCGCCAATCCGCCAGTGTCGACGAGTAGATAGGTGCGTCCAGCCCATTCCGCCTCGGCGTAGTTTCGATCGCGCGTGACGCCCGGTAAATCGTCGACGATCGCCCTTCGCTCACCGATGAGACGATTAAACAACGTTGATTTGCCCACATTCGGACGTCCAACAATGGCAACAATGGGCCGCTTACCCGGCGATGATTGTGCGCCAACACTCTTCGCCAACGATGTTCCTCGCATATTAGAGTCCCATCTCGGTCAACAGATTGGGGTTGCGGGTCCAGTTTGCATCGACCCTGACGAAAAGCTCAAGAAAGATTCGGCAGCCCAACAAGGCTTCCAACTCTTCGCGCGCTTGTCGGCCGATCTCCTTGAGCATGGCGCCGCGCTTGCCGATCAGAATGCCTTTGTGCGAATCGCGGTCGGTGTGGATCGTTGTCGCGATCACGATCAAATTTTTTTCTTCCTTCTCGGTAAATTCATCGATCGTCACCGCAACCCCATAGGGAATCTCTTCGCGCGTGAGTAGAAACACTTTCTCGCGCACGATCTCCGAAGCAAGAAAGCGCTCCGACTGGTCAGTATACTCGCCTTCCGTAAAATACCGTGGCCCTTTGGGCAGCCACTGCTCAACGATGTTCAGCGTAATTTCCAAACCGTCACCCTTGAGAGCGCTCACCGGCACGATCTCCTTGCCGGGCAAAACTTCGGCACAACGCTCCATCAGCGGCAACAATTTACCTTTGGAAACAAGATCGATCTTGTTGAGCAAAATCAAAACGGGCGTATCCACACCTCTAAGCGTTTCGGCAATTCGTTCTTCTTCCTGTTTGAGTTTTTCATGGGCGTCGAGAAGCCACAGCACGCCATCCACTTCGTCCAGCGTGTGCAATGCGGTATCCATCATGCGCCGGTTCATCAAAGAATGACCCTGATGAATACCCGGCGTATCGATAAAAATAATTTGCGACGCGGCAGTAGTTCGAATGCCGGTGATCCGATTGCGCGTCGTCTGCGGCTTGGGCGACACGATCGCGACTTTTTCTCCGAGGATCTTGTTCAGCAACGTCGACTTGCCGACGTTGGGACGGCCGATAATCGCGACATATCCGGAGCGAAAAGTCCCCGCGCTTTTTTCCTTGCTCTCGTTCTTTTCCTCTGTCATAAGTCTCACAGCAAATGCCGCTGTATTATGACACTCTCGGGTCCTCGTTCAAGGCGGCTTATCTAAATTGCGCTTCATCATGCCCATCAGACTCACCCCCCTGATGAAACAGCGGCTCACTCGCCGTGCCCACGAGATGATCGAGCGATCACTGCAATTGTTTCCAGAATTGACAGGCGCCACCATTACCGTCGGTTATACGCGCAAACATTTGGGCAGCGCCACCGTGGTCTACCATAAGGGAATCATTTCGCGGCTGATCATTCGGCTCAAAGTACGCAAACTGACTTATCAGACCATCGGACATGAACTGACGCACTTGATTCAGGGTTTGGCCCATGGCGACCGAACGAAATCCCGTTCCGCCGATCCAGAAAAGATTCCTTCCGGTGAAAAGCAATGCGATATTTGGACGCTGGCGCGTGATCCGTTGTTCTGCGATGACGCGCCGACATATCTTAAAATGCCGCGCATCCTCCGTGAGCAATGGCCACACTACGCCGACCGAGTACGCGAGCTATGCGACTCTGCCATCGAAAAACGCCACACTCATCGGCTCTATATTCGTTGGTTGGAGCATGAGCTCGCCAAGCTGCCGAAGGAGACGCTGCGTCCAAAAAAGAGCGCTGCGCAGCTGACGCTACCTTTCGTGATCTAGGAAATTCGGGAACCACAGGGGAGTCTTGCGACCTTTGCATTCTTTGCGCTTAATTCTGCCTTACAATCATATCGATCTCTTGGAGATCATCGGCGGTTAGGTTCCAATCCGCTGCTTTCACATTGCTGGTCACATGTTCGAGCGTTTTTACTCCGGTGATCACCGAGCAAACCTGTGGTTGCGCCAATAGCCAAGCCTGCGCCAATTCGTTCACCCCGCGCCCGTGATCCTTCGCCCACGCGCTGAGTTTCGTAACCAGACGATAATTCCGTTCGGTCATCAGCTCCTTAACGTTTGTCACCGATTCGCCGCGCGAACCCGGCGGCGGCGGTTTCCCGCTCTCGTATTTCCCCGTCAGAAATCCTCCCGCCAAAGGATAATATGGAACGAAGCCGGCCTTGTGGGCCCGGCAGTACGGCAGCACTTCGCGTTCAACGCCACGCTTCAGCATATTATATTCGGATTGAAGTGCCACAAACGGTGTCCATCCCTTGACCTCGGCCAACAAGTTGGCGTGCGCCAACTGCCATGAGGCATACGCCGAGGCGCCGATGTAGCAGACTTTGCCGGCGCGAATGAGATCATCCAAACCGCGTAGAGTCTCTTCGATGGGCGTCGTGTCATCCCACCTGTGACAGTAATACAGATCAATGTGATCGGTCTGCAGCCGGCTCAAACTTTTCTCCACCGCCTGCATCATATGATACCGCGACGCACCCCAGCTATTCGCGCTAGTTTTTCTCGGAAATGAAAATTTGGTCGCCATGACGATTTTGTCCATTCGACCTTTGAGCGCATGGCCCAAGGTTTCCTCGGAACGGCCGTCGCTGTAGTTATTCGCAGTATCGATGAAGTTGATGCCAGCCTCGAGTGCAGCGTCGAGCATTCGAGTCACTTCGGCCTGCGGTACGTCCTCGGAACCAAAACGGTTGGCACCTAATCCGACGACCGATACACGTACCCCGGAACGGCCCAGTTGGCGATACTCCATGAATTGCTCCTTCTTGACGGAATGTAATCTGTGAAGCGGTCGGATGGACGAGAGCGTTGACGGAAGTCGGCGGGATTAGCGCTTGCCGGAGGAAGTGGCAACTGATCTCAGCCCGCGACCCGGCTTCGCGCCGAAGCGGTCATGTCCGCAGTTCCAACACTCGGAGAATTGGCCTTCGATGTTTTCGCCGCAGCCATTGCACGTCCAGGACCTTTTGACGGATGCTAATGGCGCCAATGTCTTTTTGAGGATCCGCTTGGCCTTCACAACCTTGTCATCATCGACGACCCAAAGCTCCGGCCAGCACTCGATCGGCGGCAGCTCACCCGCCGCGCTGATAAGGTCCAGTTTCTTGGCGACACATTTGATTCCGAACGTGGCCATAACGTTCTTCAAATGACCGATCATCAAAGGATCTTTCGCGCTATGGATCCGCTTCATGGCATGCTTCCGCTAATCGGCGCGCCGCAGCGCTTGCTCGTTCAACTTGAGCCGTTCGCCGAGCCAAAGAGAGCGTTGGAGGTGATCTCCGTAGCCATCTCCGGTCGACGGATGCACGAGCACCGATAAGCCTTCGCGGTGGAGCATTAGCCAGGGCACAATCTTGCCAAACTCTTCCGGGGCGAAAACCGCCTGATACATCGCGTCGAGATGAGGACCAACTGGCTTGTCGTGCCAGCGACCGAGCTGTACGTTGAAACTAGCCAGCCCTTCGCGCACCCGCGCCGCCGCGTCCCGCGTTTTTGCCGGATCATAATAGATATGGGCGTGGTACCCTTTGATCACCCGCTCGCTCATACAAACACCTCTCCGATGAGGGACTACTTTCTCTATTATCAAATCCCGCTCGGGGAAGCCAAGGGAGGAAGGTTAGCTTAGGGAAAAGATTGGGGTTGCGACGTCGTGCGTCGCATGCGGGCGTAGACAATGACCTTGCGAAAAGGTCTGGGTCTATTTCTTACGAACGGGCGGGCTCGAGCAGTATCTCTTCGGGGAAGAGATATTCATCTCCCGCGGCGCCAAAATTTACCAGAATCAGTTGGCGTCCCATATTTTCTATCGCACGAACGAAGGTGCCTTCGCGCGGCAACACAACGCCGGTTTTCTGCGACCGAATAGGTTTGCTGGTTTTCAATAAATCTCCCGGTCTCATCTCTTCTCCTTCCCGTTGCGAATCAATCGTTCTCAATTCGAAACAGTACCAATCGACTTTCACGTCCCTGCTTAACAACCGCGTCCTCCTATCACTTTAGACGCCCGCTGAGAGGAAAAGAATGCAAGCCTAAGACCAAGGTCATTGGATGTGATCGAGGCCCGAAATTCTGGTCTCCACTGAGGTTATGGCAATCAGGGCCTTCAAGGTTAAAAGTTATTGAAAATAAAGGTGTTTTTATATTTTGCGCGATTCCCAAAGGGCAATTTTACGCCCGATTACTGGTCGTCCGAAGTGCCAATTTTATCAACGCTGCCAAAAAACCAGGCAGCAATGCTGTCAGTCATTGTCAGTTTGTCCCGGAAATTGTCCAATGTGCCGGCAATGTTTTTACTTACAAGTCAATTAACCAATTCGACCCCTCGCAGGTGCAAAACACATCGCTGCAACCGGGCGCGATTATTCGGCCAAGCGCTCAGGCCATTCGCCTTTTACCGTCTGTTGCCGTGAGACGCTGAAAATCATGGCCGAATAAGTTGGTGTCGCGGAACGATTGAGTTCCGCCATAAAACTATCGGAAAAAATGGAAGACCGAGAAACTGAAAAAGAGAATGGGATGCCAAAAACTTTGGTAGGAGTGAAAACCCGAAGTTGAATCGTCGAAAGAATTTCGCCAAACGACTCAATTGAAATTAATCTTTATCTAAACGTTTGGGATCCGATCTGACTTCATCTGCAGAGTGTAAACATTTTGAACAAATCCGGCTCTGCCCTTTCAGCCATCCTTTGAGGAAGTGCCATCTGCAAACGACCTTACCGCACCGCGCACACTTCCCGCCGTGAAGCTCACCAAATTGACGATGACATATAGCACAAGTGAACGGGATTATGTACATAAAAAAATTTTTGTTTGCGAAATTTTTCCTTCCAGCACAGAAGCGAAACCGAAAAGGACGTACGTCGGTCGATTGCTGTTCACGGCGGTGAGATACCGGAGTACCAAGTGGCGCGGAGTCTATTGAGTCACTTCAGCCAAACACGATTCGACTAGACCACGAAATAATCTGTCGCGCTGTAAATCATTGCCAAGCGTTTTTCACTTACCCCCATACACCTTCTCAAAGAATCCTTCGCTATCGAGTTTTTTGAGCCAGCTGTTGTCGACGATCTCTTCGACTTTCACGGCGGCGGCTTTGGGGTTTTGCTCGGCGACGTATTTGATGACGACCTTGAAGCCGTCGAGCGTCGGGTACGGCTTGCGGTCGAGCTCTTCCTGGGCCTCGAGGTAAAAATCCTCGGCGGCGTCCAAATTGGGCAACCGGAGATTGCGGGCGAGAACTTCTTTCACGGCTTGCTTATTCTCTTTCTTGAAGATGTAGCCATACGCTTCGATCGTCGCGCGGGTAAAACCATCGATCACCTTAGGATGCGCCGCGGCGTAGTCTTTCTTGATCGTAAGGCCGGTATTCTGGTACGGGATTTTGGACTGGAGCATGTTGAGCAACGGGTGATAGCCTTTGCCGATCATGACCTTGGTCGCGACCCGTTGCAGCATGCCCGCGTCAATGGCTTTTGCTTCCAAGGCCGCCATGCGGTCCGGGTCGACGCCGGTTTGAACCAGAACGATCTTGTCGCGTTTCAGATCGAGACCCAAATGCTCCAACGCGATCAGCGCTGAAATGTGCGACGAGCCGCCGAACCGCGCGGTGCCGATTCTTTTGCCCTTGAGATCCTCAGCTCGGCGGATGTTGGGTTGCGTGACCACCGTGAATGGAGATGTGTTACTCAAGCCGAGAAAGAAGCTCATCTTTTCGCCGGAAGCCGCCAAGTTGACCAGCGACGCCGGCGCATTGGCAGTCATTTGCAGTTCGCCGGCGGCAAACATCTGCGCGACCAGCGACCCGCTGTTGACCAAGATCAGCTGGACATCAAGACCATATTTCTCGAAAAGCTTTTTATCCCTGGCGACGTAAAGCGGCGCCATGTGCGGCGTCGGCGTAGAAAGCGCCACACGCACCTGCTGAAGTTTTTGCGCATACGCAGGTGAGTGACCAAGCAGAATCGACAACAATAGATACGACGACAAAGTCAGAATGGACGTTTTCACAGATACAGCCTCCGACAGAGTTCGACAATTCGCTGAATAATCTTATCGACTTTACCTGATGAAGCGACAGGCAGGCAACGGGGGTCAGATTGAAACCTTACGCGTTGGCCAACTTCTCAAGACGAGATCCGCAAGAAACAAAAACAGTCCCGCACCCGCCAGCGGCCACCAGGTTTCCTGGCCCTGGCGACTTTTGCCTGGCGTCGGCGTGTAGAGACGTCTGAGACCCTCGCCAAAGTTTGCCGGATCGAGCATTTCCCCGCCCGTGTCCTCAGCCAAACGGCTGAGCAAAGCGAGGTTCGGTTTCAACTGGCGGTATTCTTTCGGGTAAGGCGCGATATAGGGAACGGTCGCGACCGGCAACGGCGCTTCACCCGCTTTGCCTTCTGCGAAAAGGGTGACGAAGTGAACACCGCGCTGTGACGGCGTAAACCTCCCTTCGTAGCGGCCAGGCGCCGTTTGCTGAAAAATTTGTTGTTGGCTGGTGCGATTGGGGGCGGTGATATTAGCCTTAAGCCTCAAGTGATTTAAGAACTTGCCCTCACGGGACACCAGATCCGTGACGACTCTGATCGATTCACTGTCAGCTTGAAAATCCGTGCGCATCCGAGTTTCGAGAATCTTGCGCATGGTATCGCGGGCAAGCTGGCTCGCCCACTGGGGAAAGCCCCGCCACGCCACCCAGTCTTTGCCCCAACGCCCGCTCAGGTCCGAAGTGAACGCCAACACCTGCCCAAGACCATACCGCCACGACACCAGCAGCGGATCCTTGTCGGCGCGCATGAGCAATTCCGCTCTGGGCTTGGGGTACGTAAGCACATATCCGCGGAGCGCCGGCAAACTATTCTGCGAGATACCTTTCAACGGCCCGGTCGGTGTCACAATCGTGGGTGTGACCGGTTTTTCAATGAGCAGATCACGCGAAATCAGCAGCGTTTCGGTGGTAAATATTTGCGGAATCGTCTGCGGATCAAGAGCAACGTAGCCTCGCCCTTTGCCATTTTTGGCGATGTCCGCCATCAGCTGAACGTCAGCATCATTGCCGACGGAAACCGTCGAAACCGTGATACCCTCATGCGCCATCCGGGTCACGAGTGTCTGAAAGTCCGCCTTGTCGGTAAGTCCATCGGAGAGCACGATGACATGCTTGATCGCTGCTTGCTTGGTGGCGATCACACGGTACGCTTCGACCATCGCCTTGTAGAGGTCGGTGCCGCCATCGGATTGAAGTCCGGCGAGCCGTTCGGATATCCACTCGCCTTTGCCGACTTGGCGAAAAGGCAAAGCCCAATCCCAATTGGCATCGAAAGCGAGGACGCCGCCCTGGTCCGTCGGATTCATAATGTCGGCGGCGGCGATCGCCGCGGCTTTGGCGAGATCGAGCTTGGTGCTGCCCTCCGAGCCGGCGCCCATGCTGCCGGACTTGTCGAAATGCGCGCCGGCGGCCGCATATCGACGGGAATAATGCGCTCGAGCGGCGTGCGAAAATAACCTCCCGCACCGTAACTTTGCGACCCGCCGATCACGAGCAAGCCGCCACCCAGGTCGCGGACATATTTCTCGATGGTCTCCATCTTGGCGTGCGTGAGTTGAAAGGCGGGAACGTTGTCGAGCACCAAGAGATCGTACGCCGAAAGCTCGGACAGAGAGAGCGGATGAGCGTCCGCCGCCGATTCTACGACTGCGTAGCCCTGCACTTGCAAGACGCGGGAGATCACGCGCTGGCTTTCCTTCTGCGCCGATAGCAAGAGTACCCGCGGCGGCCCCTTCACTTCGACCACGCCCTGCAACAAATTGTTCTCCGCCAGCGTGTCGTCGGGCGACTCGACGAGCAGTTCGTAGGTATGGTTGCCGCGCTCTCTCAGGCTGTCATGAAAAATGACCGGATTGGTGCCTGCCTTTAAATGAATTTCCTGCTCAGCATGCAACGACCCATCGCGCAGCAAGCGAATGCGCGCCGGCGCCTCGCGCAAACTTTCGATCGCGCTGCGAATTTCAAATCCCTCGGCGCTATCCACTTGGCGCGGCAGCACGAGATCGCTCAGGTAGATTTCATTGCGCCCGCGCGACAGACTGACGGGCAACGTCCAGACCGAAACGTCTTGCGCGCGCAATAGCGGAATCACGCGAGCGGTTTCGTTACGGTTTTCGTTGCCGTCGGAGATCAGGAGAATTTTCCCCTGGCGGCCTTCGCCGACCTGCGCGACCGCTGCTTGGAGCGCCGCCTGGATATCAGTCTCGTCGCGATCCAAGCGCGCGCTGAAGTCGCTCATCGGAACCTGCTCCCGCGGCAAAGAATCCCACTCCGGCGTGCGAGCAAAAGTCAGTAACCCGGTGCGTGTCTCGGATCTTTGAAACCGCCTGGCGGCTTGGAGAACCTCCTGCGCCTTCTCGCGCCCTTCTTGGCCGACGCTACGCGACAGATCCACGCCGAGGATGACATCCAATGCGTTCGTCGACTTGAAGATTCGCGGATTCACCAGAGCCACCACCAGCGCGGCCAATGCAACGCCGCGAATCATGATCGGGTACGTTGGGATTCCTTGTCGAAAAGCAAGGAGAAGCTCGAGCGCGAGCAAAATGAGGACGATACCGAGAAGCACCGGCCAGAGGGAAAATCCGCTTTCAGCGATGCCGGTAGACTCGGGTCCGCCCTTAACAGCTGCGTTGAAGTTAACCCTCGGCAGAATTTGTGACTCGGTTTCATCGAGAAGATTGATCGCGAAGCGACCCTCTCGGCTGGCGCTTCGGAAAGTGTAAAATCCCGTCTGCCAAGTGTCGGCGAACATCAGCGGGCTCGAAGCCACGGTGAAATTCTCTTTGTTCCCCGAGGGCAGGACAATTTCGACCGCGTC
>VBKY01000336.1 GCA_005879255.1 Deltaproteobacteria bacterium | reverse complement strand
GTGGCGAGCATGTATGTGGGAAATCTCATGCTCCTCATCTTGAATCTCCCACTGGTTCCGCTCTTTGCTCAGTTTCTTCGCGTGCCCTATTATCTTCTTTATCCGGTCATTTTCGGAATCTCCATTGTTGGAGTTTACAGCGTCAACCAAAGCCTGTTCGATGTATCGCTCATGGGCGTCTTCGGTATAATCGGCTACTTCATGCGCAAGCTCGACTTCCCCGTTGCTCCTTTGGTTTTGGGGATGGTCTTGGGGACGCCTCTCGAGCGAGCTTTGCGCCAGTCGTTGCTGATGTCTCAGGGTAGCTTGACGATCTTTGTCAATCGCCCGATCTCTGCAATCTTGCTCTTGTTCTCGATCGTCGTGCTGCTCATTCCAATCTTGCAGGCGTTTCGCTCTGCGAAATCGCTGCAGCGAGAGGCGAACTTGGCCTAAATATCTCCCAGGGAGGAATAGCAATGAATTGTCTAATTTTTGCCGCGCTCGTAATACTCGCGGCGGTGGCCGTGGCTGGAGCTTTTGAGCCGACCAAGCCGGTCGAAATAATAGTTCACTCGGCGCCGGGTGGTGGATCAGATCTCTTCGCTCGCGCCATCGTCGAAATGTTCCAAAAGGACAACCTTTATCACCAGCCTATGCATGTCATAAACAAGAGCGGTGGATCGGGTGCGGTGGCGATGTCCTATATTGCGGGAAAAAAAGGTGAGACCCACACAATCGGTCTTTTTACTTCGGCGGTGATCTTTGCTTCCTTGACCCAAAAAGAGGCGCAACACACGATTCAGGATCTGACTCCCGTAGTTCATTTGGTTTTGGAGCCCAGCGTCGCGGCGGTAAAGGCGGATACGCCTTACAAGACAATGAAAGACTTTGTCGAGGCAGCAAAGAAAAACCCGGGCCAGCTGAAGCAGGCCGGGGGAGTAGTAACCTCCGTCGATAATATGTTTCGTTTGCTGATCCAGAAAGCGACCGGGGCGCAATGGATTTATATCAACCTTCCGAGCGGTGCCGAGAGAATCGCCAACCTACTCGGAGGACATATGGATCTCATGCTGGAAAATCCCGACAAAGTCACCGAGTACGTTCGCGCGGGGAAAATGCGTATCATCGCCGCACTGACAGAAAAACGTCTTTCCGCGCTTCCGGATGTGCCGACGATCAAGGAGCAGGGGATCTCAATACCGATTCTGACTCAGTCCAGAGGCGTGATAGCGCCGCCCGGCATACCGAGCGACGCGGTGGCTTATTGGGAGAATCTCTTTGGGCGCCTAGTGAAAACGCAAACGTGGAAAAAGTACGTCGAAGACAATCAACAGGAGACCTACTTTCTCAAGAGCCGCGAGCTCGCAGATTTTCTCGAGGGACAAACCAAACTGCTCCGTGGGGTTCTTAAAGAGGCGGGAGTGAAGGCGGTTCGTTAGCCTGGCCAAAAGTTCATTGGTTCCAGTCGTTCCAAAAGTTCCAATCGTTCCAACCCCCACCTATTTCCTCCCCCGCGTCGCGGGGGAGAATTAAGGAGGGGGCCCAAACAGCTTGAACATTTTGAACCAATTCACCAAAGGTGGATGTATGCCTAATGAGACGGTGACAGAAAAGTTGGCGGAGTGGCTATGCTCGATTCGATACGATCAGCTGCCGGTCCCGGTGCGCAATAAAACCCTCGATGTCGTTTTCGATTCGTTGGGATGTATGGTTGCCTGCTCCCAGCTTCCCGAAGTGAGAGCGATCGTTGAATTAGTTGAAGAGATGTCCGACCGTCCGGACTGTACGATCATCAATCACAATCTTCGGAGCAGCGTGATCGGCGCCGCCATGGCCAATGGTGCGATGGCTCATGGCGACGAAGTAGACCCGGTTCACTTGAGCTCTTCCGGCGGCCACGTGGCTGCGGGAACGGTGCCCACCGCACTCACGGTCGGCGAGTGGGTCGATGTGACCGGGAGCGATTTTCTTCGCGCCGTTGCTTTGGGCTATGAACTCGGGGGTCGATTGATGACGGTTCTTTACCGGGAGCGCGATTACATCAGCCGGCGTTTTTATCATACTTCAGTAGCCGGAACTCTCGCTTCCGGCGTGACGGCTGCGCTGCTTTTGGATCTCGATCGCGAATCGATTCAAAGAACTCTTGGTCTCGCCGCCTACCAGGCGGCCGGACCGGACAATATGACCAAAGATCCAGGACATATGGGAAAAACATTCCAAGTAGCCGCGGCCAACAGAAACGGCGTGACGGCTGCGCTGCTGGCGCGCAAGGGCTGCTTCGTTCCAGTCGATATTCTAGACGGCAAGTTCGGCTTTTTCGACGCGTTCCTCGGCATCACGGACGTCGTTGCGGAAATGATCCGGGACCTTGGGCATTATTATGCCATTACTGATGTCATGCATAAGCGCTATCCGGTAGGAAGCCCGAATCAGACTTACTTGCAGGGACTGTTTGCGATAATCGAGCAGAATCGAATCCAGTCTGAAGACGTCGGTGCAATCGAAATTCACATTCCTAAACGCAGCGTCCAGCGGATACCGACCACCCGGCACGCGTCTATTTCGGGAGAAATGGTCTGCGCAATCGCCGCGGCGCAGGGCAGGCTAGATTTCTATAGTCTTCATGATGGCAGCGCCATCAGGGACCCTGCCGTTGAAAAGATGCGAGAACGGATACGGTTTGTCGGAAGAGAGGACTGGCAGGACCTGGAGCACGGACGCCATGCGATCATTATCGTGACCACCAAAGAAGGTAGGGTTCTGCAGCAAGAGGTTTGGCACGAGCCGATGAAAGAGGACGAGATCGAGGAGAAGTTCGATGGGCTCGTTACCCCGAAATGGGGTAAAGAAAAAGCGCGCCGGTTAAAGGAACGGATCCGGGAATTGGAGAGCGCGAAGAGCATTCGGCCATTGATGAAAGAACTACAGAGCTGACATTTCCTCCTTTCTTAAATTTTTTGTCTGATGATTTTGGTTACGACTTTTTTGCTGAACGCTGTGGGCACGAACTGGGAGTGAATTCCTTGACCGCCCGCTACCACGATCGTGATATCTTCCGGACGATCGGCGATGCCTATGCGCTCGTGATCGCCAACCACTTCGAACCAGCGCGAGCGACGTTCAAGAATTCCCCGTTTGGTCCCATCTGAAAAGCGCGATAGCGGAATGCGGGCATTGTCGAAGAGGAATTGTTTGACATTTTTTTTGCTGAAACCATCTCGCGCAAGCACGCCGGCATGTTCCGGACCTACAACAAGGAGCGGGCCGGTAGGAAAAATAATGTTGTTATGGCCGAGGCCACAAAGCGTGCCAACGAAAGTTGCGAGAATTTCTTTCGCATCTCGACATCCATAAGTAAAAATATTTTGCGGCCCGCCGGCGCCGATCAAAGATACGGTGCTCTGGTCGTTCGGGTATCCCTGCTCCACGCTCAAGGGCTCCCAAGGGCTTTCGTCTGCAGCCTCGGCGATGCAAAACGTGTATTTCCCCGGCTGGCCGTGGGTCGAGGGATCAGAAACGCCGGGAATTTCACCACCGATGTTCAGCAGTATCAATCGGATGGCGCGTCCAATCGTCGCATTTGCGCGGTTTCCCGGGCCGAAGACGTTTGCTCCGGAATTAAGACACAGCGTTTTCGCCAGCGGGCCATTGACGATGAGAAGCGGCGCTGTTGCATTGGTCGCCGTCTGCATACTGTAGAGAGAAAGATTTTCATCGAGCAATCCCTCCACCGCCGCCAGAATTACCGGGAAAAAGTCAGGCGCGCATCCCGCCATCACGACATTGACCGCTAGCTTCCGTGCTGTGACGGGAATCATCGAAGGAGGCAACAATCCAAGTTCCTCATCGGCTGAAAATGGCGAATGGGACAGCATGGCACGGACATTTTCGTCGGTGGGCGGGATGACGGGTAGGCCGTCGGTCCATCCCTGTTCATGGAACAGCTCGTTGATTTCATCGACGCCACCTTCGACTTCCACTCGGTCTTCCGCGCTGCCGTTGAGTCCAGATCGAGTCGGCTCTTGTGGCGCGCTGGAACTTTGCAGGGCCTCACGAATCTGAGAGAGGGCTTCTTCGACCTGTTTGTCGATAGCTTCGCTGGAAGCCGTTGCCATGGGATGGAGAATTTTCACGAAGGGAATCGAAGGCATTCCGGAGTTCTGGGCTTGAGATCGGCCCAATTTTAGAAAGGGAGCGCTGCAGATTGTTACGGTTGGGATCCCCCTTCGTTCCAGGTCTTTGGCGTCCTGGACACTCCAGGACAGAGAGGTGCCTCAATCGCCGAAGCAAAAAACTACAAAACCGCACTTTTCCAAAACGCCGATTTGCTCTGGAGCTAATGGAAAACCAGGAGCTTCTTTTCGGACCACGACAAAATCTTTGGGACGATGTAACTTCTTGATCGCTGCCTGCAATTTTTCGATAAAGCGGTCGGCATTGACTTTACTGGTGTCGACAAAGCCCCAAATCTGTCCGTCCAAGCTGCGCTCGCGCGCGGCTATGGGAAAAGATTTGCCTCGCCTTGAAACAACGGGCGAAAAGACTCTCATATCGCTTCTCCGTTAGACGATTCGTTTTGAATGGGATGGTGTTTGTTCTCACAGCCGATAGAGCTTCGCGGCATTGCGCCACAGCACCTTCTCCCGCGTTTCCGCCGAAACGCCTTGGAAGCAGCGATCGATGGTTTCGCGCGTTCGCGGCCACGTGGACGTCGCGGACGGGAAATTCGTGGACCAGAGAATGTGCTCGGCGCCGAGATAGGGTTCGAAAGGCGCGATCTGGTCGAACCACCCGTTCAAATAGCACTGCCGGCGAAACATGTCAGACGGCTTCAGCTCATATCCTTCACGGGCAAGGCCGTCATGGTCAAACTGGTGATCGGCCCATTCCAGATAAAGCATGCCCCAGCTCAGCGCGCTTTCCGCCAGTACCACCCGCAATTTTGGATGCCTTAGCAATACGCGGGAGAAGAGATAGAGGCCGAGGACGAACACGCTCGACACCGGCTTGGTCACCGCGTTCAGCGCTTCCGCCAGCGTAGGCGTCAGGCCGGGGTAGGGCGCATACTGCAACTTAGGCGAGGCGCCGGCATGGAGACAGAGAGGCACGTTTAAGTTCGCGCAGGTCTCCCATACGAGATCATATTCCGGTCCCGCGACATGCGGGACATCTCTCAGGTCCATCGGCACGGCGGGAAAAATAACTCCGCGATGACCCTTCGTAACGGCGCGCTGGATCTCGGCCACGGTCGCCTCCGGCGGCCAGACGGGCACAATGCACTGCGGGATGAATCGCTCGCTGGCGCCGGCCCATTCTTCGATCAGCCAGTCGTTGTAAGCCTGCACGCAAGCGAGCTCCAGGTCGGGATCTTTCAGCCGCGCGAAATTTTGTCCCGCCGACCCTGCCACCGTCGGGTAAAGCACCGAATAGTCTACGCCCGCCGCGTCCATGGCTTTAAGCCGTTCCGTCGGGCGATAGGCAGCTGGCGGGACCTCCTGCCAACGGCTGGGCTCATGATTGCGATCCGCCATCAGCGCCGCCGCCCGCGCGGGGCCGCCGTCGAGGAGCACCTGCCCATCGACTACCCAACGCTCGGCGCCGTCGGCGGCGCGCTCGACGTGCGGGATGCGATCGTCCCAGCGGCCCTTTGATAGCCGGTTGGTCCAAAGGTCCGGCGGTTCCTGGATGTGGTCATCGACGCTGATCAAGCCGTGATTCAATTGCATGAAAGCTCGCCCTTCCATTAATATAAAAAGTTCAAATCGTTCAAGCCGTTCAAATCGTGTCAGGGGGAACTGGCAGCTCTGCGTGCCGAGACGGTGGCTTCGATGTCGTAGACGCGCAGCGCGTTCTCGTAGAGGAGCTTGCGGCGATCATCCGCAGACACGCCTTCCAGGACGCGTTCGATGGCGTCCCAGGAGCGCGGGTAGTAGGAGGCCACGTGCGGAAAGTCCGCCTCCCACATCAGGTTGTCGATGCCGATTTCTTCGCGGAGCTTGATGCCTTCGGCTTCGAACCAGAAGTTGACATACATCTGGCGGCGCACGGTCTCACTCGGGCGCGTGGAAATGCCTTCGGTCCAGAGATGGCGGCATTCCCACTCGTGGTCGCAGGCCGCCAGCACGTAGTTGAGTCCGCCGATTCCGGCCTCGGCAAAAACCAGCTTGAGCCGCGGAAATTGTTCCGTGATGCCGGAGAAAATAAAATGAGGAATGATTTGCGCCGGCGTGACCGAAGAGGTGCTGGTCGATGCCGAATGGGCTTGCCGGGGTGAATAGCCACTCCATTTTTTTGCCGACGCGGCGGTATCGAGTCCCGCCGAACCATGAAAATGAATGGGTACGTTCAATTGCTGGCAAACATCCCAAACCGGAGACCAATGTGGGGCAGCAAGGTGGGGGAGTCCCTTGGGCATTTTGCCGGCGACGTTCACGCCGCGATGGCCGTTGATCACAGCGCGCTCGATTTCGCGCGCAATGATCTTGGGATCGCTCAAATAGGGAAGGATCACGAGTGGCAGATAGCGGTCGCTTACGCGCCGCCAATCCGCTAACGCGTCGTTGTAGGCCTGGACGACGGCGAATTCAAACTCGACGTCGCCGAATTCGTAAAACGAGCCACCGGGCGGATTGGGAAAGAGCACCTCGGCATCGACGCGGTCGATGTCCAACGCCTTCAGCCGCTCCTTCGGATCGTACGCCATCCGCGGCACTTCCTCCCAGAGCGTCGGCCATGTAGGAAAGGGGTCGCCCATTACCGCCGGGCAGTTGCACACGCTGCCGCGCGGCGGGCGGCCATAAATGCTCCAACCATCGCTTGGTTTTCCGTTGCCTTGTGTCGCAGCCACATGCGGAATGCGGTCGCCCCATTTGGTTGTCGACATCCGGGAGGTGAAGGTGTCTCGGTCGAATGCCGCGTGGGAGTCCGCGCTGATCAGTCCGTATTTAATTTCCATGTGGCCTACCCTATCCAGGACTCGAAGATCTGGCAAGTGCGTTGAAACAATACCTCGGAACACTCTACATTGACGCGGCCTTGCATGATTTGATAGTCATCGGTGCCGCAGCGGATGTCGAAAAATGCGTGTTGTGCTAGCCACAGATCTCTAGCGATGATAAACGCGAGAAACGAGAAGTAACCCCGAAGAGGAGATTCCAT
>VBKY01000736.1:2318-2786 GCA_005879255.1 Deltaproteobacteria bacterium | reverse complement strand
GTCGAAGGAACTTACGCCTTAGCGAATCACCTTGTCCGCCCGCGCCAGCACGTTCGGCGGGATTGTCAAACCGATCTGCTTGGCGGTTTTCAGATTGATCACTAGATCGAAATGCGTCGGCTGTTCCACCGGCAGGTCGGCAGGCTTCGCACCTTAGAATTTTGTCTACATAAATGGCGGCGCGCTTATACTGATCAGCATCGTTCGACGAATAGGACATGAGGCCGCCGGCCTCCACGTAAAAAATTACCTCATGCATGGACGGCAGTCGGTTCTTTATGGCAAGCTCCGCAAATCGCTTTATGTGACGATTGAACAGAGAACCGCTAACTGTGATGAGCGCGCTCGCACGCCCCTTGGCCGCGGTATCGCTCCGGTTTTTACTGCTGACTGCTTTCTGCTTACTGTCATCGAATCACCCTGTCCGCCCTTGCAAGCACATTCGGCGGGATCGTCAGGCCGATCTGC
>VBKY01000736.1:0-2297 GCA_005879255.1 Deltaproteobacteria bacterium | reverse complement strand
CTCCACCGGGAGATCGGCGGGCTTGGCGCCTTTAAGAATTTTATCGACGAAAGTCGCGGCGCGCCGAAAATTATCGGCGACATTCGGACCGTACGACATTAGACCGCCATCATCAGTGAATTCTCGCTCTGGAAAAATCGTCGGAAGTCGCTGCTTATTCGAGAAATCGATAATCGGTCTCCGGTTGTTCCATAACATTGCATCCGGGAGACTCATCAGACCATGGGGGAGATTCGGCAATAACGACTTTAGCGAAGGGCCAAGGTCGGCTGGATTCTGGACGTCAACGAGCTGCGTCTTTACACCCAGTGTCTGAGCTGCCATTTGTGCTTCGCGGTAGTAGTCATCGCTGGTAAAATTGGCGCGATTGCGCAGCACAGCTAGTCGCCTCGCCTCGGGTACGGCTTCCCTAAACAGTTCCACCCGCTTACCGCTCAATTCCGTCGCGAGTAGTGTCAGGCCTGTCACATTGCCACCGGGGCGCGCGAAGCTTGCGATTAAACCTCCTTTTACCGGATCTCCGCTCACCGCCATAACGATGGGAATACTCCGCGTCGCCTTGCTCGCGGCCGATGGCGCAGTATTGCCGCCGTCAGTGAGGATAACGTCAACCTTGAGCTTGACTAGCTCGGCAGCCAACGCTGGAAAGCGGTCAAATTGTCCTTTGGCAAATCGAAACTCCAGCGCAATGTTCCGACCCTCTTCGTAACCGAGATCCTTTAATCCTCTGCGAAATGCCTCGAACAACGGCGTTGCGGATACGGATGCACCCGTGAGAATACCGATTCGAGGAATCTGTTTTGGCTGCTGTGCCTCGGAGGAATAAGTGGTTGTCAGAAGAATAGTTGCCAGTAGCCAAAAAAGAACCTTTAGTTTTATTGGCATTCGTCTTTCCCTATTTGAGGATGATGTACATTCGGTGGGATCGTCAGGCCGATCTGCTTGGCTGCTTTCAGATTGATGATGAACTCGAACTTCGTCGGCTGTTCCACTGGCAGATCGGCGGGCTTGGCGCCCTTTAGAATTTTGTCGACGTATATAGCCGCGCGTCGATACACATCGTCGAAGTTTGTCCCGTAGGACATCAGACCACCTGCTTCCACATACGGTCCCAATGAATAAATTGCCGGCAGATGACTCTCGACCGCGAGCTCGGCTATCCGTGTTCGGTGAGTTTCCAACAACGGGTCGCCCAAAACGATCAGGGCGCCGATGCGCTCCTTTTTCATCCCGGTGAAACCACGGTCGATATCGTCAGCTCCTTTGACTTCCAAGGGGAGAAGCGTCACGCCCAAGGCTGGGGCCGCGGACTGAATTTCCGTCACTTGGAGCGGGTTTATGGGATTGGCCGGATTCAAGAGGACGGCGACGCGGGAGAGCCTAGGAACCACCTCCTTAAGTAGCTCGAGCCGCTTCCCGCTCAACTCAGTATTAAGAACGGAGAGTCCCGTGACGTTCCCTCCCGGCCGGGCGAGACTCGCCACAAGACCGGTTCCCACGGGATCGCCAGCATTCCCGATTACGATCGGAATCGTACTCGTCGCATTCTTGGCTGCTTGGGCCGCCGGGGTGCCCGTGGTAACGAAAACGTCTACCTTGAGACGGATCAGCTCGCCCGCCAGGTCAGGGAGCCGATCAAACTTTCCCGCCGCATATCGCTTCTCTACGAGAATGTTTTTGCCCACCACATATCCCAACTCTTGCAGGCCCCGCTGAAAAGCAGCCAGACGGCTCTTTTCAGCGTCAGACGACCTGGACGATAAAAAACCAATCCGCGGGACTTTTTTCGGCTGCTGCGCTTGCACGAGTGGGGCAGTTGTCAGCAAGACAGTTGTCAATAACCAGACAAAGATTTTTCCACTCATCGAATTCATTCCTGACTTCCCCCCTCACGCCTTACCGCCTTACCCCTCACTTTTTACGTCTCACCGAATCACCCGGTCTGCCCTTGCCAGCACATTTGGCGGAATTGTCAGACCGATTTGCTTCGCCGCTTTCAGATTGATGATGAACTCGAACTTCTTGGGCTGCTCAACCGGGAGATCGGCGGGCTTGGCGCCCTTCAAAATCTTATCCACGTAAGTGGCCGCGCGACGATACGAGTCGGGAAAGCTCGGTCCGTAGGACATGAGGCCCCCGTTGTCCACAAAATCTTTCGAAAAGAACATCGATGGCAAACGATGTCGCGTCGCAAAATCCACGATCCGGCGTTGTTGACTCGAAAAGAGAGGAGATGGGGTTACAGTGAGAGCCCGGGCGCGTTCCTTCTCCATCCGGGAAAGCGCGCCGCCAAGCTC
>VBKY01000103.1 GCA_005879255.1 Deltaproteobacteria bacterium | reverse complement strand
GCGCCAGCGTGCAGGGAATGCCTCTTAAGACGGTCATGGGGTGGTTCGACAAACCGCTGCATATGCTGATCGCTCGCCCCAATATAAAGAAGCTCACCGATCTCAAGGACAAGAGAGTTGCGGTAAGCACCTATGGGTCGATCCCTCACGTCATGCTTCGCGAGGCGCTCGCCTCCGGAAAAAGATATCACCGTGCTTGCTCTCGGCGGATCGGGAGACAGACTGGCGGCGCTGGCGGCCGGTATTGTCGATGCGACACCGCTGGATGTGGCTTACATTCAGAGGACCGAAAAGCTCGGCTTTACCAATCTGCTTTATCTCGGCGACGCCGTAAACCTTCGCCTCGGCGGTTTCGCCGTCAACATGGACAAGATTCAGCGCAATCCGGAACAGATCTCGCGCGTAGTCCGGGCTACGTTGAAAGGGGTGAGATTCCTGAAAAACAACAAGCCGGAGACCCTGGCAATCATGCGCGACTACCTCAAAATAAGCGGCGATTACGTGGAAAAAATCTATCAGTTCGCCATGAGATCTCTCAATGAGGACGGCCTGGTCGCGAAGAACAGTCTGGATAATGAGATCCGCCTGGCGCGGGAGCAGCTCAAAATCAAAGAAGAGATTCCCGAGTCCAAGGTCGCCGAATGGAAATTTATCAAGGAAATTCTCGCCAAACGATAGCGCCGCGACACTGCTCAGGACTCGGTATCACGGTCGCGTATTAAGTTTAGATGCTTCGGCTGAATCTCGGCGAATTGAGGTCGTGCCAGGATATCTAAACGATCTCGTAGAGACAGAAAGGCTCGTCAACGAAACCAACTATTCTTTCCAACGCTCGCCTAAGACCCGAAGGGAGACTTTCTCATGAAACATAGCACCGATCGCATTCTCACAACCCACTGCGGCAGTTTGGCTCGACCGAAAGACCTGCTCGATCTGATGAAAGCGAAAGTCAACGGCGAGCCGTATGACAAAAACGCGTACGCTTCACGGGTTCAAAGCGCGGTGGCAGAGATTGTCCGCAACCAGATCGAGAACGGCATCGACGTTGTCACTGACGGCGAGCAAGGGAAGCCTGGGTTCTTTGCATATGTGCGCGAACGGCTTGCCGGCTTCGAAGCGAAAGCGCCGCAAGCTGGTGGTTGGAAGCAGTGGGCCGCTGAAGTGGCTGCCTTCCCGGAGTACTACGAAAATTATTTCAGCCGGCGCATGATGGGCGGCAGCATCGCGCCGCGCACGCCGATGGTATGCACGGGACCGGTGAGCTATCGCGGGCAAGAAGCGATCCGGAAAGATATTGAGAATCTCAAAGCGGCGCTCGGCGGTTTGAAGGCCGAGGAAGCCTTTATGCCCGCCGTAGCGCCGAGCGGAGTCGGAACGAATGAGTTTTATCGCAGTGACGAAGAGTTTTTGCGGGCAGTCGGCGAAGCATTAAGGGAAGAATACCAAGCGATCGTCGATGCGGGATTTATTCTTCAGATCGACGATCCATGGCTGACGGAAGTGCACAGCCAAGATCCGTCCTTGAGTTTCTCCGAGCGACGCAAGATTGCTGAGCGATCTATCGACGCGCTCAATCACGCCCTTCGCGGCATCCCGGCGGAAAAGATCCGCTTCCACACTTGCTACGGCATCAACGAAGGTCCGCGTGTGCACGACGCACCGCTGAAAGACATCGTGGACCTCATCTTGAAAGTGAACGCCGGCGCCTACGCGTTCGAGGCCGCCAACGCGCGGCACGAGCACGAATATCACGTTTGGGAAACCGTGAAGCTGCCAGAAGGCAAAGTGCTCATCCCTGGCGTGATCACCCACGCGAGCAACATCGTCGAGCACCCCGAGCTGGTCGCCGAGCGCATCACGCGTTACGCCAAACTTGTCGGCCGGGAAAACGTGATCGCAGGAAGCGATTGCGGCTTTTCGTCTCAGGCAACTTACAACCCCGAAGTCCACCCAAAGGTCGTATGGGCAAAGTTCCAAGCGATGGCCGAAGGCGCTCTCCTGGCAACGAAGCAGCTCTGGCATTAAGCGCTGCGACCCAACTAATGCCCTGCTGCCTAATGTCTATTGCCTTCTTCTAATCCAACCACATTAATTTTCGCCGGGTTGTCCTGCAACATGACCTTGACTTCGTCCGGCTTTATGCCGAACCCTAACGGCGCCCGGATAAAAACGCGCATCCCGTCGATGGCGTCCATGTGCAGCACCTGGCCGAAGTCGCTGCCAATGATGCAGCGGTCCGGACCGATTTCCTTGATAGTGCGAATCGTTTCCATTGGGTCGGTGACCGGGCTGATACAAGCTCGGAACGATCGGCTGGCAGTAGGTGCCGACGTAAACGCCCAGATCGCGCAGCTGTTTCATTTCATCGAGCACAGACTTGTTGCCCGGGAGATTCCCCCCCATGCGAAAAGCCAGACTTCTTCGCTCTCGGAAGACTTTTGCGATCAGCACGCTGATGAGCATGTTATAATCGAGACTGGAACCGAGCACGATGTCGAGCACAATCACAACATAGAGCATCGGCAAGGAATCGACGCGGCTAAGGGCCAAAAATCCCAACGTGCAAATAACGAGACCGATAAAATGCATCCGACGGCGCCGACCCGGTCGGTCAGATAGCCTTCGACCGGACCTAAAAGCCCGAACTCGATCCGCGCCAGCGAAAATGCTCTGGAGATCCCTGTGCGGCTCCAGCCAAACTCTCGCTCAAATGACGGAAAAAACGCGCCCATTCCGAAGTAGCTGAAACCGGTATTCACCGCGTGGGTAATACAACCGGCAATGACGAGCCACCACTTACGATCCATTCAAGTATAATTCAGATTGCGGTCGGCAGAGTGGGCGCAGGTTAACTTAATTTCTGCATGCAAGAAAGAGAACGCATCAATATGCAAGGCATTGTTAGAGCGCCCGGTCTCCGGTCGACCAGTCATGGCGTCCGCGCAATTGCGTTTAATTACGCGGCAAGCCGAACCATTTCATAAATAAAATGGGGTCCCAAAAAGTGAATATGCGGCGCGATGCTGGTCCGCGTTGTCAATGTCGGCATCGTAATAGTTTTTTAACGAAAAAAAACTTGCCGGGCAGCTTTCACATGTGTTAGTTCTGCCTTGGGTCATGGACGTGTGGCTGAACGGATACTCCGACCCTGCCGATCTAGTTCTTGGCTGAAGTATTTTGACAGTTGATTTAGCAAACTCCCGGCTGCGGTGTGCTGCTCTCAGTCCAATTGACTCCCTAAGGTTCGGCATTTGAGATTCTCGTCAACAATTGGCTGTGCCGATCGTGTTCGGCGAGCAGCATGTCGCATCAATTGCACGCTGGCGCATCGCTGGGTATGTGGGGTATATGCAAAAACACTTAGCGCGCACGCGTTTCTGAGCGGCCTTGGTGACGTAAATAAATGTTTGGCACAAATCTCGCTTCGTTCGCTGCATCAATCACCAGTGCCCGAGCTTCAGAAATTTTTTTTCTGGCTGTCGTCGAAACGTTCATCCGCCAAGAAACTATACTCTTCAGAGTGGAAAACTTTCGCCGCATTATCCAACCATGGGGTTCACAACTCCTTGAAAGGCGAGGACCGCGTACATGCTTGAGCAGGAATATGACTTCTATTTAGCCGACACTGATGCAGGGAAAAGCATCCATTATAACCTGCGATATAGAGTCTATTGCCTGCGAGAAAAATTTGAAGACCCGTCCTGTTATCCTAATTCTCTGGAACAAGATGAATACGATGATGCATCGGCGCATTTCATCGTTAGGTCCCGCGTAACGGGTGAGTGGTTGGGCGCCATGCGCTTGATCGTGGCCCCTGTGCAAAAGCTTCCGGTCAGCAGAATTTCCTCGGTCGACCTGGAAAATTTTGCCGGCGTAAATCGGACAAAAGTGGCGGAAGCCTCCCGTTTGTGCACCTTGCTTCCACCAACTCAGGACTCGCATCCTGCGTCGAGCACTCTAAGAGGCCCGCAAGCAGATCGAGCCGCTTCTTGCCACCACAACAGCCACGCATTGCAGACCTCTTGGATTACCGTGGGTTTGATCCGGGCGGTTCGGCAGTATGCTCTCACGCATGAAATAATTTATTGTTTGTTTCTAATCAGTGATCCACTGGCGAGAATATTGCGGCGGTTAGGAATGGAGATTGAACCGGTGGGCTCCCCCTGTCTGCACCGCGGATGGCGCCGTCCTTACATGCACAATTTCAAAACTGGCTACCAGGCCATGCGCGTCCGGTCACCGGAGCTTTATAAATCCTTCTGTCGTCCGACCGCGTACGGCCGTTTCTCCGAACTAGAAGATAGCTCAGAGGCGTTGCCGCTAGCGGCTTGCGGTGGTGAGCGCCGACCCGTCAGCCTGTGGTCGAACCCGAAAGACCACGGCGACAGAGATGAGCGAATCGAAGCGCCATTCTTGATATCGCCCGCCGCTGCTTGGCGTTTTTAACCGCTTTAGAACGTAGGCTAGTTGAGCGCAGCAAAACCCGCCGATTACTTCGGTTGGCTGATGAAAGACCAAGGCACGGGCCTTGCCTTCCCTTTTTGCGTGTTTGCGTTCTTTGTGGTCAATCTCCGATTTTGCTTGTTGCCTTTCCCTTCTCGCCTATTTCTCTTCCAACCACATCAGTTTCGCCGGATTATCCTGTAACATCACCTTAATTTCTTCCGGCTTGATGCCGAATCCCAACAGCGCGCGGATGAAAACGCGCATGCCGTCGACGGCGTCCATGTGCAGCACTTGGCCGAAGTCGCTGCCGATGATGCAGCGGTCGGGACCGATTTCTTTGATCGTCCGAATGGTTTCCATTGGATCGGCAACGGGCTGATACAAGCTTGGAATCATGGGTTGGCAATAAGTGCCCACGTAAACACCGAGATCCCTCAGCTGCTTCATCTCGTCGAGCAAGAGCTTGTTCAACTCCAAGAGCGGATGATCCAGCGTCGCCCGGACACCGATTTCTTTCGCGAGTTTTGCCAAAGGCAACAACTCCTGAAAATCCGTGTGGCCGAAGCCGATACCGACCTTCTTCTCCGCCGCCATTTCCATGATCGCTTTCACTTCCGGTAGCACCTTCGCGTCCTCGCCGCAAAGGCGCACACCTTCATGCTCCGGATGACCCGCACCACGCCAGAATCCGTAAGAAGTAAACGTCGGAAACCAAATCATCTTGAAGTTGGGGTACTGAAGCCCCACGCGGATATACTCCGGCCTCATACCGAGACAGGTGCCGGCGCCGCCATAGACTTCGACGCGGTTGGTCAGCTCGCCTCGCGCAATCATGTCGTCGATATGACGTTGCGCGAGGTACGCCGAGGTCGCGCTCAGGTTCCAATGGTCCTTGAACGCAATCGCCCGCATGCCGCACTTGGACGCCTCGATGGCGATCTGAATCATATCCTGCGAGCGGTGAACAAAGTCCGGGTAGGCGTGGATATGACAGTCGATCGCTCCTTTGAGCAGCTCGTTCTCGATTCCCGGATAGATCTTAAGCATCTCCGGGTTGTCCTTCAGCATCTGATAAAAGTAATCCTTGGCGTTGAGCTCGCGTACGCGCGCCACGCTCAAGGTTCGCCCCACCATCAATTCCTCCGCGGCCTTCGCATCTGCGGCAAAATCACACATGAAAAGATCTCCCTTCGGTCGTTTTCAGTTCAAAGGTCCATGTTCAAAGTTCAAAGTTTAGTTCGGATTCGCTCCAACACTACGGTCGTTTCAATGTTCAACGGTCTCCGGTTGTCTGACTTGGAACCTTGAACGTTAAACCTTGAACTAGGCGTGCTACGCGCGTTCCCACGCTTCCAGGAATCGACGCGCGTCTTCCACAACCGGCTCGGTTACCGGGACGTAGGGAATAACCATCCGGGTGACGCCCGCTTCTTCGAACGCTGTCATTTTTTCTTTGATCTCTCGAATATCACTCGCGGGCACGACCGGCAGTTTGTCCATGTATTCGTCGGTAAGCGCGCCCATCGCCGCTTTGAAACCGCCCTTTTGAAACGCTTCGTGGATGGCATTCACTTCTTGCTCGAAGCCCATGCCGCGCAGCATGTCACTATAGTGATCGGCGATATTGTAGAAGGTCAGCACTTGACGCAGTTTGGCACGGGCAAGATTCTTGTCAGGGTTTAAAGATACGCGCGACTTGGCAATGATCTCGATCTTGCCGGGATCGCGACCCGCCTCGATCGCGCCTTCGCGCACCCGCGCGGCGATCTCCTTTACTTTTGCAGGCGTGGCCATATTGATGAACACCCCGTCGGAAATCTTGCCGACGAGTTTCGTCATCTGCGGCCCCAAGCCGGCGAGATAAACTGGCAGGTTTGGATGGCTCGGTTTCCAAGAGAGCTGAAAACGCTTGCCGGTTTGATAAATCTCGCCGTCGTACTCGACGCGCTCGCCGGCGGCCACCTTGCGGACAATCTCAATATACTCACGCGCGCGCTTCAATGGCCGATCGAACACGCCGCCATGCCAACCGGCGATGGCCTTGTTTGCCACACCAAGTCCCAGCAGCAAGCGCCCGCCAGAAAGATCTTGCAGCGTCGCGGACTGAATTCCCAGCGTCACCGGGCTGCGTCCGTAGATATGGTAGATCGCCGTCCCGAGCTTGATGGTTTTTGTCCGGCTCGCCACCGCCGAAAGCATGACCATCGGGTCCGTGCTGTTGGACTCGCCTTTCCAAAATGCGCCGAATCCCACCTGTTCGGCCAGCTCGATCAGGCCCGGCACATCCGCCGCCGGATAGTGCGCCGCCGAGTTTATCTCAAGGTCATAGATCATCATTTATCCTCTTCTTCGTCTTCTTCTTCGTCTTCTTTCGTCTTCTTCGTGTTTGAATAATTGAAGCGTGGAACTTTGATCCGCGGAAAACTTTCGGTACACTAGCCAGCGACTCCGCCTAAGTCAAACATGCCTAATGGAATCGATCCCCACAACACGCTTAAGGCTGTGTCGATCTTGCTTTTTGCGCCAGCAGGTCCAGCTCTTTTTTGAGTTTCTCAGTGTTTTCCATGAATTGATTGACGGAGGTTGAAGGCAGCCAGGCCGCATCGATTGGTTTTACGATGCCGGTATACTCCATGACGTTTGAGAACTTGCTACGATTAGCGAAGTCAATGATGAGGCTCAGGCCAATCGCCGCCCCGCTGACCAAGAGTGCTGCCCATAGGCGCGAACGCCTTCGCATGGCCGAGGCCCTACTGAGATGACCATAAACCAGTCCGGCAAGGATAACTCCCGAACCTAAAAATCCAGCCATCCACAGCGCCGGAATAATAGGAAAGAAAAATTCAAGCCACTCGGACAAGGTACTGAGGACGAGAAATCCGAAGATGGCGGCGCAGGCGATCGCGACATGCTCCGCGAAGTGAAAGCGGCTCACGACGATCCGGCTCGCCAGCGCCCATAAACCGGCCCAGCCAAGCAGCATGGACAGAGTCATTAACGGTTCGCTAACGACTTTGGCCACGGTCACCCGCTCGACGCTACCAAGAAAGGAATCCAAGCAAAGCAGCAACAAAATAATCAGACCGGCGATGGGCGCCGCATAGGATGACGCCAGCCATGATGCTTGAGTCTGGCGATCGATCAGTGTCGGCGCCAACGTATGGTCGACGTTACAAAAGCGCAGCAGCGTGCGACCGATTCGAAATGGCGCGCCGGAATGCAGCTCCAAAACTGAAACACGGTCGCCATCGACCCCACGGCGCAGCCCGTTGACACTCTCTAAGTCGCGCGCGAATAACCTGCCACTTTCATCAGATTCGATGGCGAGATGCACCGGACAAACGTAAGGATCGTTAACGACCACGTGATTGCCATAGGCACGGCCCACTTGGACGGGAAAAGAATCAATGCGAACCCGTTCCGTAACATTGCCTTTGGCGTCGAGAATTTCGACATAGCCTAGCGGCGCCATTTGATGCTCTCCATGTAGCGCCGGCTGAGCGCCTCGATATTTTCGAAGCTCACGCCGGAAAGATTTAACGTCGAAACCAATCCGACATTTGTCGCGCCGAGGGTCGCCACCCTGAACACGGCATCATAGAGACCGGGCAGTTTCACGTATTGACGCGCGCATAACACGGCTTTGACTTTCCCCGTTTGGGTCTGCACGTTGCGCGTCTGACACCGAAATGGTGTCACTTCTTCTTCATTGCCGAACACAGCCGTATTGCCGGCTTGGACTTGGGCCGAGTACAAGTTGAAAAACTGCGACGGATAGAGCTCCGCCGTCGACAGCAGCTGGTGATAAAACCGCACGATCCCCGACGACTGCTCGCTCGAAACAAAGATGTAATCATCCGTCGAACAGTCGTGGGTCACGGCAACATAGGGAAGTTCTTTGCGTCGCACCGCGTCGGCCCAGCAACGGAAAAAATCCGCCGGCTTGGTGGGCAGAGTATAGGGACCAAAGCTTATGCTCGGTGTTTTCGACGAAAACATACCGGACAGATAGCGCGCCTGATTGGCTTGAATTTGCTGGCCGACCTCGGCGAGAAATCCATTTCCCGGTCGGTTTTCGACCCGAGCTGTCTTTTCGAGCAACGCCAGCGCCCGCTCCGCGGGAACTAAAAAGCTGATCTGCTCGCCTTCTGTCGCAACGTTGACGCCGATCACCGTGCCGGTATGCGTCAACGTCGGACCGCCGCTCATGCCCGGATTGAGCGAGCCGGTGAAATGAACTTTGGGATAAAGTGTATGGCGTAAGAGGCCGTTGTAGGTCCCCTCAACAATGGTCAAACCGAGGTCGCGCGGATGACCGAGAGAGTAAAGCCGTGTCCCCTGCTCTATCGGCTTCGTTTCCAACGTCAAAAATCCTTTGGGATGGCGGTCGGTGCGGAGCACCGCTAGGTCATAAACTACGTCAACGCCCAAGACTTTCGCCGGACTCGATTGTCCCGACGGATCGGTAACCTCGATCCGATACCGATCAGCAGAGTGAATCAGCTTTGACACCACGTGGTAATTGGTGACGATATCGCCGCGCGCGCTGGCGAAAAATCCCGTGCCGATGGAAGCTTTCGCGGCAGACCCGCTTTCGACGACCTCTATCTTCACCACATGTTCGGAAAACTGCTTGAAGATCTCGGGTGTTGCTTTGATGGCTTGGGCCCACAGCCGGCTTGGCAGTGCTCCCGTGGAAAACCAGAACAACAGTACGGCAATGGCAACGTTTCGTTTCATCGATGAACCGTGGTCGAAATCTGTGCCGTGGAGTTCCTTGTTAGCGGCAGCGCTGCTCAGGACACCCGAGTAATTCCTCGCGACTGAAGATCCCTAATCGTCTCGTCGCGAAATCCTAGCTCGCTAAGAATTTTACCGCTATGCTCGCCCCGCAGTGGCGGCGGGTTAGCTTTTTCCTTGGCAAGATCTTCATAGTGCACAGGGGACGCGAAGTAACGATAGGAATCGCCTGCGGGCGGCGACTCGATCTTGATCACCCGTGCGCCAAGGTAGGCCAAGAGCGCCGCCGCATAGGGCCCGGTGACAAACGTCGCGCGCGCGATGACGGTGAGGACCCTGGAGAATGCGGAACTGGCATGCAGAATCATCCCTTGTGCATTGGTGGACGCTCCGACAGGCCAGCGAGGTGTTCAAAGCGGTTTGAGAGTTTGGTTTCGTCGCGCATGAATCCCTTGACGGAGATATCGCTACCGTGTCTTCGGGATCGTGGTGCCTCTCCCGCTCTGGCCTTGGTGCTCGGTTCAGCGCGGCGCGACTAAGATCTCGTCCCGTGGGAAGTAGTCCATAATCTCCGCGGCGTTCTTGGTGACGACGAGCATGTTTTCCAAGCGCACCCCGCCGACGCGATGCTCACCTTCACGGCATTCGACGGCAAGCGTCATGCCTTCTTCGAACACCTGCGGATGATCGAATGACCATAGCCGGTTGATGATCGGCATATCATAGCCTGTGCTCGTGCCGAGTCCGATACCATGACCGATTTCGCTGGCGAGCACTTCGACCTCGCTCTGATATCCCCATTTGGTAGCCGGCGGAAAATGCTTCGCTACGTCGGCCGTCGTCCTGCCCGGTTTGATGTCTCCGATGATAGCATCGATGCGCTCGCGCATGACTTTGTACCAATCTTTTTCTCTAGGGGTCGGTTGCCGGCCGACGATGAAAGTTCGATAAGTGCAACTGCCATAGCCCATGTAAGTCGCGCCGCAGTACGATCCATAAACGAGATCGCCGAACTGGACCACACGGCTGGTCGCATGCGGGCCGCGATCAAATGTCATTGGCCCGGTGCGCCAACCGCCTGGAACCGCCGCCTCCAAGCCGAGTTCGTAGCCCGCCGTCGAGCCGAGAGTCATCAAATCGGTATCTTTCATTCCGGGTTTCAAATTCTCCCAGATGCGGAACCAAACCCCGTCGACCATCGCGGCGCAAGTTTTAAGGCAATTAATTTCGTCCTGATTTTTGAGCATGCGTGTTTCGAGCATGAGCTGACGCGTGTCGACGATGTTCTTCACGCCCGCGTTGACCAGCGCCTCCCGGGCATAGCCGTCGAAGCTGCCGAGACCGACCTTCTCGCCGAGTAATCCACGCTTTTCCAACTCCTCCTTGATCTCCCCGGCAAACGCCTTCGCTTCCGCAGCGCAAGCTTCAGGACCGGGGGCGCCGGTGAGCCACGAACGCGCCGGGCGCCATTCTTTGATCCACGGACACTGGTCGGGCATCTGATGGTAGTAACCATCATGCTCGTACATCACCGGGTCATGCTCGGCAAAGAAAAGCACGTAACGACACATCGGATAAGCAAAGCCTTTGAGCGCTGTCAGGTAGCGGATGTTTTGATGATTGGCTTCGACAATCGCCGCGATCCCATGCTTGCGCATCAGCGATTGGGCGCGCTCGACGCGCTGCCGACGCATGCGGTCGGGATTGAACCGTTCTTGCCAATCCGCCGTTTCAGGACCAAAAGTGAGCTTCGGCGCATATTGAATCATGACTTGCCTCCTCTACGAAAACAGGATTTCCTTCTTTTCCGATACGCCGCAATTGAATTCAGATCAAGCCGCTTCGATCATTATGTTGAGTCGCCCGACACGAGCCATTATCACGGATCAACTTTACCCTGGACGAATTGTCGCTTGCAACAGTGCAAAGGAATCAGTTGCAATCGCTTGCAATCCTTTGATCGGCTGGATACACAGCAACGAAGATGAACGTTAAGTGACGTTTTTTCAGCAAGGCATGGTGTTTTTAGTGGATCCGACCCCTGTCGAAGAAGTTTTGCGCGAACGGAGGTAAGCATGTCGGAAAACGCAGTGCGGATCATCGACATAGACGGCCATGTGCGAGAAGCCGATGATCTGTGGGAAAAATATTTGGAGCCGCCGTTTCGTGCCCGCGCGCCGAAAGTGGAGCACGTCACCAACGGCCAACTGCTGTTTCGCCTCGAGGGCGATCGTCACCATCGTCGGCCAGATGAAACTCCTTTTCGTGTTAAAGAGGACGGTTCTCCTGCCAACGAAAACCGCCATCTCGCCACCGATCCGAACGATCGCCTCAAAGCGATGGACCGCGACCGCATCGAACGTGGCCTACTTTTTCCGTCCGCTGGTTTGTATTTGCCTTCCGTGCAAGAAGCAGCCTACGCCGCCGCGCTGTGTCGTGCCTATAATAATTGGCTCTATGATTACTGCGCCGCGGATCGCAAACGCCTCATGGCCGTCGGCATAATCCCGGTCCAGGACGTTAAATTGGCCGTCGAGGAAACCCAGCGCGTAGTCAAGGAACTCGGATTCAAGGGCGTCTTCGTTAGGCCCAACCCGATCAAAGGCCGCACCATTGATGATCCGTATTACGATCCGCTCTACAAAACGATTCAGGAGCTCGGTGTGCCGCTCTTGATTCACGAGGGCTCCGGAGCTTTTCTACCCACTGCCGGCGTTGATCGATTCGCGGGCCAGTGGTTTTTCACCCACACGATTTCCCACCCGGTCGAGCAAATGCTCGCCAGCCTGGGTTTAGTTTGCAGAGGAGCCTTGGAGCGCAATCCGGACTTACAAGTTGTCTTTCTCGAAGCCGGAGCCGGTTGGCTTCCCTACTGGCTCTGGCGCATGGACGAGCACTACGAAATCCTGCCGTTCCAGGTTCCCTGGCTGAAAATGAAACCGAGCGATTACTTCCGGCGCCAGTGCTTCATCTCGTTCGAAGCCGATGAGACTCGCTTGGGCGCGGTCATCGAATCCATCGGCGCTGATCGGGTGGTCTTCGCTTCCGACTATCCGCATTGGGATGCAACCTTTCCGGGCGTTACGGACATGATTCTCAACCGTAACGACTTGAGCACCGACACAAAAAGAAAAATTATGGGCGAAAATGCCGCGCGGCTCCTGCGGCTCGATTGACAGACGTGACCATGGAGCACTGTGGAGTAATGGCTTTGTTTTCCCAACAGTCGATCACTCCCCTAAACCATTGACCGGAGGAATTTATGGCCGATACACCTAAACTCGTTTCATCGATGGGCAGAGCTGAGCTCGATCGGATCTTCGTGCGCGGTTATGATTTGAACCGAGAGCTACTCGGCAAAATTAACAGTCGATCGGCCCGTGGGTCTCCCTGCGTGTGATGTCCAAGAGCTTCGCGATCTTGGGTCGTGCGCTGGGCGGTCTGGCGCACGTGGGGGAAGAAATCCGCAGACCGATCGCGAGAGGTGAGCCGGAGAAGTAACGCTCACCACCGCGGAGCACTTACCGACAACTAATGTCGGGGCTCAAAGCTCGGGATGACTCTGTGGTGTTCATGCGGCCGTATCATGTAGGGGCGGGTTTCAAACCCGCTCCTACTTATTTTTGTCTCGCCCCCGCCGACGCCGCGGCCGACGAAATAACGGATCGATTTTGACGTCGCTAAATTGATAGCAGGCGTTCAAAGAAGGAGCGATATCGTGTGAGTGCGACCCGCAACTCCTCAGTGGAAACTTTCTCCGACTCTTCCCACTGCTTCTCAAGGTTTTTTCGCTGTTCCGAAAAGCTTTGCGCCAGTCGCTGCATCAATTGTGCTACCAGTGCATCGGCCCGCTCTACGGCCGAGCGCGGTTCGTCAACGAAGCCGCTCTGAATATCGCGCCATCGAGTCCGAAAATCCCGCTCCACGTCAGCGGCGAAAAGCGCTTGCAGATCGGCATCGGCACCACTGCCTTCGCGGTGTTCCACTTCGCTAAATTCTTCAGAATCCGGCTTCGCCGCGCCGGCGATATCGTCCGTGTGAAGCCTCTTTTTCTGTTCGGCTGCCGTATTGTCGCCTACTGCGATCACATTTCTATCATCGGAAATCGTCATGACCGTAAACCTCCTCGACTGCCTTTTCTGAATCCTCGAAAATGAAATCTGGCCCTACTCCGGCTCTGCAGTGGTTTCGCTTTTTCAATGCTCGGCTGCGAGCCTTCCAGCAATTCGTTGAAAAGCGCGCGATAATGGACCAGAGCTTGTCGAAGCTCCTCCGTACCCGCCTCTCCCTTGCGATTGCGCCCCGCGATAGCGCTCGCCGCCCGGTAATTCTCCACTACATCCGGATAGTCTACTGACAGGTCTACCGCGGCCTGCTCAAAATTGGTCACGGGATAACCGCGTTTCTCCATCACCTCGAAGATTTGCCCATGGCCTTCTTTCACTGCTCCTTGAGGGTCGTCGACAAATCGGTTCTGAACGGCTGCCCATGTTTCCCGATAATGCGCGCGATCCTGCGATGACAACGGAACGATACGAAACTTCTTCACTCTTTCTTCGCGGTTTTGCAGCTCCGCTTCGGCTAAGTTCCGATTCTGCATCCGGTGAACGACATGATCGTATTCTGGCCCGAAATGTTCCCTCAACCGCCGCGATCTCGCTCTGTCAAGGGCAATCCAAGCACCCACGCCGATCAGCGCGCATATGACAACCGTAATTGCGACAATCATCAATGTTTGTGAGTCCATATTCTCCTCCGAACGAAACCGGCAAATGACCGTAGTGATTTCGCCGCCATCTCGTTTTTGAGATAGGAATGATCCAAACAGCGTGCCAACGACAAAAGACGAGATCTCTCGCTTTTGATGCTTCAAGTAAGGTTGTGCTGCGGCAAATATTTTGGAGGAATTTTCGATAAAAGAAACTAATTATGAGAGGTAAACTCCGACATTAGAATCATTCGATGACTGCCACGAGGACGAACGTGAACAGCCTGGCAGCACTCAAGCCGTGCAACTTGCATTACGAAGCGAAAAGGTAAATAGCTGTTCAAAGTTTGTCGTTTCTCGATAACGAGACACCATGAACATCGAGCCGGGAATTTAATGGGACAAGATATGTGTCTTAGAACTCGAACGCTATTAGCGAGTTTGGTTCTGCTGACGCTGGCCGCGCCTACGGCCGCGCAGTTGCGCAAGCTCAACATCGCATATACTGCGACGAGTCCCTATCAGGCGGTTCTCATCATCGCCAAACAGGCGGGAGTGTTTAAGAAGCATGGACTAGACCCGCAGCTGATCCTCACCCCCGGCGGCTCTCTGGGATTTCAAGCAATGATGGGCGGAGACGTAGCGATGGTCATGGCGGATGGGTCCGCGGCGGTGACAAGTAATCTCGCCGGAGCCGACGTCGTCATCATCGCAAGTTTTTTGAACACCTTTCCGTACAGTCTGATCTCGATACCCGAAATCAAGAAAGTTGATCAGCTCGTCGGCGGCAAAGTCGCGATAAGCCGTTTCGGCAGCGCCACCGATGTCAGCGTCCGCATGTCGTTGGCGAAAGTCGGTCTGAATCCCGACAAGGATGTAACGATTTTACAAATCGGCACGCAAACTACCCGCTTCGCCGCTTTGCAGTCAAAACAAGTGCAGGCGACGATCATCACGCCGCCGTTTACGCTGACCGCCCGCAAGCAAGGCTACAACACTCTAATTGACATGGGACAAATGAATATTCCCTTCGAGCTCACTGCACTGTTGACCCGGCGAAGTTACATCAAAGCGCAGCGCGAAACAGTCGCAGACGTCGTCACTGCGCTTTCGGAAGCGGTCCATTACTACAAGCGCGAGAAAGAACCGGTGATGAAAATCCTAAGCCGTTATCTTCAAACCACCGACCGTGAAGCCCTGGAAGAAACCTACCGAGAGATCGCGCTCAAAACGATGCCGGAGAAACCTTACCCAACGCTGCCTGGCATTCAGACGATTATCGACGAGCTCGCGCCGAAAAATCCGAAAGCCAAAAGCGCCCGCCCGGAAGACTTCGTCGACATGAGCTTTGTAAAAAAACTCGACGACGAAGGATATTTTGAGCGCTTGTACAAAAAATAGGCTCGGAATTGCCGTCGCCTGCAGACAACAATCGTCATGATTAAAAATCTTTGCTTGATCGCCGTTTTCAGCTTGGGGGTTTTTCTTGAGCCCGCAATTGCCGCCAACGCGCCGGAACCGACTGCCTGCAATATCGTTACGGGTGCTGATGCCCAGACATTCGTCGGCGGTCCGCTCGATGTTAAGGAATCCGCCAAGGTGCCCACAGCCGACGGCGCGAGCTCATACAAATCAGTTTGTAGTTACCTCGGCAGAGGCGAGAACTTTCGGGATATGTTGACTGCCTCCCGTGTGCTCGACATTACACTCCATTTCCTAGATACGGCGGATGAGACAGCAAAAATATACGAGAACTCTTTCGAGCAATACCGCCAGAGGGTTAATTCGCCGGATCTGCCGTTCACAAACGCAACCATCACCCCCATCAACGACTTCGGCGACAAAGCATTCCTCCTCGAAGCCGTCACGGATACGAAAACCAATTATAAATCCGCTTTGATTGTGTTCTACAAAGGTAAAGTCGCGGGTAGCGTCGCCGCATGGAACAAACCTCATTCGTCAGTGGAAACGACGAAAACTGTTCTGAAGTACATCCTCAGCAAGTTGCCTTAGATTCGATTCATACACTTCGGGGAACTGCCGATGAAAAAACTAGTAGGTTTATGCATGCTTCTGATCGCGGGATTTCTACCCACTCAATCGGCGGACCCCCAAACGAACTTCTTCAACGGCAAGCAGATCAAAGTCGTCGCCGGCTTTGCTGCTGCCGGGATCATCGATCCGTGGGAGCGTCCCGACACTCAATACGCAGGGGAATATATTCCCGGCAATCCTGACTGGGTCGTGCAAAACGTC
The DNA here is from genome assembly GCA_005879255.1 of Deltaproteobacteria bacterium. Next base: position 6,065 of record VBKY01000103.1, on the reverse strand, counting down.
GCGGGCGGTGGCTTGGTGATCGCCGCCAACGCCCCTGAACCGACCGCTTGCGGTATCGTCACCGCCGCAGATGCGCAGAAGCTCGTCGGCGGTCCGCTCGACGTGAAGGAATTCGTGAAGATTCCAACGGCCAACGGTCCCGGCACCTACGATTCCATCTGCACGTACATCGCCAAAGGCGGCAACTTCGAGAATGCCGTAGCCGCATCCCGATTGCTCGACGTAACTCTGCACTTTTTGAACTCCGCAGACGAAATGAAATCGATCTACGAAGGCTCCATCGACCAATATCGCCAGATGGCGCAGGCACCCGACGCGCCGTTTAAAAACGCCACGATCACGCCCATCGACGGCTTCGGCGACAAGGCCTTCGTTCTCGAAGCCGTTACCGATCCGAAGACCGGCTACAAATCAGCTTTGATCGTCTTCTACAAAGGTAAAGTTGGCGGCAGCGTCGGCGCTTGGAAGAAACCAGATTCGTCGCTGGAGACGACGAAGGCAGTGCTGAAGCACATCTTGAGCAAATTGCCGTAGCACGCGCTCCTCTTCAGGGTCTTCATTAACCAATGATTGGAAAGGTAATTGATCATGCTCACATCCATTAAAATCGCTAATCGAATCAATGCTCACCTTGGCATCCCGCCCAGCTCCGGCAAAAAACCCGTGGTGATTCATCTGCACGAGCGTTACGGCATCGTCCAGCATACCACTGATCTCGGACAAAAATTCGTCGATGCCGGCTACGTCACGATCGTGCCGGACTTCTTTTCGCGCTTTACCGGCGATCGCGAAGCGATGGCGCGCGGCGATGATCGTTGTGAGCTCGGCGACGACGAAGTTCTGCTCGATCTCGATGCCGTCATCGCGTTTCTGCGCACGATACCGGAAGCCGACATGAGCAAAATCGGAATGTCCGGTGTTTGTCAGACCGGCCGACAACCTATTTTGGCCGCGGCAAAACGCGATTATCTCAAAGCGGCAGCGGTGCTCTACGGGGCGGTTTACGACGCCGATTGGAAGTCGCATCCAATCCGGCCCGAACCGATCGATAGGCTCATGCAAGAAATCCAGTGTCCGCTCACAGCAGTCTTCGGCGAGCTCGATAATCTAATCCATCGTGACAACATCGTGCGCATGTACACCGTTCTGGCGCAGGCGAAAAAAAGTTTCGATATCCGGGTCTATCCCGACGCGCCCCATGGATTTTTGAATGACACGATGCCGGGCCGCTATCGTCCTGCCCAGGCCGAACGCGCATGGCATCAGATCACATCGTTTTTGAAATCCGCTTTCGCCGGAGAATGGCATAAAGATCGCGCCATCTGGCGCTTCGAAGCCGATAGCGCCGTGGACTACGATTTCGCAAAAATGAAGCGTTGGGAGTAATCGGCGCGTTGCGCCGAATCTCAAATTACATATTTCAGATTCCACATCGATCATTTGAAATCTGGAATTTGAGATTTGAACTGCGCGAAGCGCGCTGCTTGACAGTTGCACCCACGGTGAATACATTCGCTCGCAAGTAGCCTAGAGGAGCCGCTCACGGCGAAACAAGAACAAGACGCCTTCGACCTGGTTTCCGTCGATCCGTCGAAGCCGCGGACCACCAATCGCCCGTGGCAACGATTGTGTGCCGGGATATCGGACTGGCTCGGCGTCATCGGCGTGGTTTTGTTCTTCACTGCCTGGGAGCTTTCGACCCGCTTCGAGATTCTCAGTCCTTTTTATTTCCCGCCGTTCAGCAAAATTATCGCCAAAGGTTACGAGCAATTCGCCAACGGCTCCATCTGGGAGCATATGTGGTTCAGCTTGACGAATTTCGCCATCGGGTTTGTCGTCTCGGTTGTCCTGGGCGTGATATTGGGCGTCCCGATGGGTTGGTACAAAGGCATCAACAAAACCTTCGATCCGCTCCTATCCGGCATCTACGCCACTCCTTTGATCGCGCTTTTGCCCCTGATCATCATGATGTTTGGCCTCGGGGCAATATCGAAGATCATCATGACCGTGCTGGCCGCGGTTTTTCCCATTTTGATAAATACCATGATCGGTATCGCCAATACCGACCATCGTTTGATCACCATGGCCCGCGCCTTTGGCGCAAAAGACCGTCACATTTTTCTAAAGGTTTCGCTTCCCGGCTCGCTTCCCTACATCGTCGCCGGCATGCGCGTCGCGCTCGGTCGAGCGCTGGTGTACATCGTCGTCGCCGAGCAGTATGGCGCGGCCATGGGACTTGGCTACTTGAGCTCGCTCGCCGTGCAACGCTTCCAGATGGCGGCGATGTTCGTGCCAATTGTCATCATCGCCGGGCTGGGCGCCGGTTTGAATGAATTGCTCAAAACATTTGAGCGGCGCCTGGAAAAGTGGAAGCCGCAGAAATAATTCGCGCAATAGATTCAGGAGGAAAGAATGAACTTCACAGCGAAAATGGTTTCGTTTTCTTTGCTATTCTTCGCGACGGCCGGACTTCTTTGCCCTTCGGCTATTGATGCGCAGACTCGCAAGATGACCGTTGGCCAGGCCGGCGTAAATCCCGGCGCCGGACTTTTCAGCATTGCCGTCAACCAGGGCTATTACAAAAAGCACGGGCTGGACGTAGAAATCATCAAGACCAATACCACCGCCGCCGTTCAGGCGATGCTCGCGAGCAAAATGCAGATGGCTACCGGTGCCGGCGCCGCTGCTTTCGTCACGGCGACCCTCGAGGGGGCGCCGCAACCGTTTGTCCTGGTCGGTTCCTGGGTCAACGTATTTCCGTATAAAATCATGGCGCATAAGGGCATCAAGAAAATGGAAGATCTCAAAGGCAAAACCGGCCACGTCGGCGCGCCCTTCGGCACGATCCCCGACACAGCCTTGCGCTTCGCCCTCAACCGGTTGAAAATCGACCCGGAAAAAGACGTCAAGCTCGTGCAGCACTCTAACGCGGATCCGGCGAGCATTCTCGCAGCGATGGAAAAAGGCGAGGTTCAATTCGGCATTCTCGCGCCGCCGTTTGATCTGATTGCCGAAAGAAGAGGCTACGAAATGCTGCTCGCCCTTCCCGGGCTGGGAATTCCCTGGCAACAAAATGGCGAAATAGTTCCGGTGTCCTACTTGAAGAGCAATCGCGACAACGTGGTGCGCTTGATGAGGGCGACGGCGGAAGCGTCGAAGTTCTACTTCGAACAAAAGGAGAAGACTATCGATATTATGATGGAATACCTCGGCCGCCCCCGCGACGAAACCGAATACGCGTACAATCAATACAGGCGATGGACTGACCGAGTCCCGCGCCCGCAGGTTGACACGATTCGCACGACGCTGGAGGCGATCAAGAAAAGCACGCCCAAAGCGGCCACGGCGAATCCCGCTTCGTTCATCGACACGAGCATTGTCGACCAGTTGGTGAAAGAAGGCTACTACAAGTAGCGCGAACTTCAGGATCGTTGAAGATCCACGATAGAGTATTAAGGACCGCGATCCTCGATCTTCCATCCTCGATCTTCGACCTCTTTAGGTTTGACCCGACCGTAGTCGGGTGTTAGCATCCCGCGAAGGTTAAGGAGTAAAAATTTCGTGAAGCTGTATAACTTTGATCTGCTCGCCTATCCCCACGTGCCGAGAGAAGCGCCGCGCACGCCGGTGCCGAGTAGCTTTTTCGATCCAGCAAAGGGCGCAGCGAACTACGCGGAGCATTTGGAAGAAATGGCCTACTGCGAAGAGTTAGGCTTCGACGGCGTCGTATTCAATGAGCATCATTACAGCGCCTACGGTACGATGCCCTCGCCTAACTTGATCGCGTCCGCACTGAGCCAGAAAACGAAAAAAATCAAGATTGGCGTTCTCGGCAATATTCTTCCGCTGCGCAACCATCCGGTCCGCGTCGCCGAAGAGTACGCCATGATCGACTGCCTCAGCAATGGCCGACTTATCGCCGGCTTCGTTCGCGGCATCCCGCCGGAATATATCTGGTACGGTGTCAACCCGGAAGAATCACGCGGACGTTTTGAGGAAGCGTACGATCTGATCATGACCGCGTGGACCGAACCTGTCTGGAGCCATGAGGGTAAGTTCTTCCAACTCCGAGACTGCGCGATCTGGCCAAGACCACTGCAGCAACCTCACCCGCCGATCTGGATCGCGGCGCGCAGCGCCGAGTCGGTCGAATGGTGCGTGAAGCGCCACCTTCCCTGCGCGCAGGTCTACCAAACGACCGGGCAGATTGAAGACACCTTCGGCTATTATCGGAGTAAAGCCAAAGAGGATGGCTGGGATGCGACGTCGAATAAGTTCATCCTCTGCCGGCATATCTACATTGACGAGACCGATCAGAAGGCACGCCAGTTCGTCGAGCCGGCGATGGCTTATTTCTTCACAGTCTTTAACCGCGGTTTCAACGAAGCGATCAACAAGGAAGCAGTAGGGCAGCGGTTGTCGGCGGCCTTGACGACGGCGCGGTCCTTCGACTACTTCCGCGAAGGCAACCGCGAGCGACGTGATTTTTCCAAGCTCGACTATGATGGCCTGCGCGGCACCGGCTATCTGATCGCGGGAAATCCCGACAGCGTGGCGAATCAGATTCAAAGTCAAATGAACCAAGTCGGCGCCGAACATTTCATGGGTATGTTCCACATCGGCAATCTCGTCCATGACAAAGTGGTCAACTCGCTCAATCTCTTCAAAAAAGAGATTATGCCGAGACTGCAATAAGCAGGACTCTCCACCCATCTCCCAGTAATACAGCAGTCGTCGGAGGCTGGCCGTCGGTGCCACGTGATCCGCGACCATTGTTTCGAACCGCCACGCGCGGTGGTATAAATTCTAATAACGCTATGGATCATCGCACGGCAAAGATGGAATCGTCTATGCCAAATCTCAGCCGAAGAGAGTTGCTGCTCCTTTTCGGATCGGCGGCCGCCGAAACCCTTCTTGGCTGCGGGCGTGACCCGTCAGCAGCCGAGAAATTGCGGCGCGCTTCAACATTGGATGCCACGGCCTTGGCTGCAGGATTGCCCGCTTGCGTGGTACGGCCAGAACAAACTGAAGGGCCATATTTCGTCGATGAGAAGCTCAACCGCTCCGATATCCGCATAGACCCATCGGACAACGGGACCAAGGCCGGCGTGCCGCTCCGTTTGGAATTTCACGTGTCGCACGTCACGGCTGGCTCGTGCGCGGCTCTCAGCGGCGCCATGGTCGATATTTGGCATTGCGATGCTCTCGGTGTCTATTCGGATGTCCGCGATGCGGGCTTTGACACCCGCGGAAGAAAGTTTTTACGCGGATATCAATTGACCAATGGTAGAGGTGCGGCGGAATTTCTCACGATCTACCCGGGTTGGTACGAAGGGCGCGCGGTTCACATCCACTTCAAGATTCGTATCGATCCCGCCGCGTCGCGCGCTCGTGAGTTCACGTCGCAGCTTTACTTCGATGAATCGATCACCGAGCAGGTCCACAAGCAGGCTCCATACAATTCTAAAGGCCGTCGCACGACGGCGAACGATGCCGACTTCATCTTTCGCCGCGGCGGCAAGCAGCTGATCCCGACTCTGACCAAGGATTCACAGGGCTACACGGCCAAGTTCGACATCGGCATTCAAATATCCTAATCGGTTAGCTGATGAGCTCGCCAACTTCCCCTGAGGAGATACGCTGGCTGGTAAATGAGCTCTATGCGGCTTGGTCTCTCCATGAGCCGCATAGAATCGATGCGATTTTCACTGACGACGCCATTTACAGCGACATTGCCGGCGGCAAGAACCAGCGAGGAAAACAAGAGATCAAACAACTCCTGCGCGCCGCCTTCGAGTGGGCGCCAGACTTCCGGGTAACCATGTTGTCTCTGACCGTAGGTACGGATACCGCGGCAACCGAATGGCTGAGCGAAGGTCTCCAAACCGGGCCCATAGGGGACCTACCGGCGAGCGGCAACAGCTTTCGCCTGCGGGGCGCTTCAATACTCGCATTCCGAGACGCCAAGATTTCTAAGGTAACCAACTACTACGATATGGCGACGTTTCTACGCCAGTTAGGCGCGCTCTAGGAGGGAGGCTCGCGTCGTGTTATCGTTGACCGCC
>VBKY01000737.1 GCA_005879255.1 Deltaproteobacteria bacterium | reverse complement strand
AGCGAAGAAGCACGCTGGCGCCGCCTGTGCGAGCTCAACGTCATGGCTCAAGTCCATGCGGTGCGCGAAGCCGAAGTCATCAAGCAAGCGTGGCGACAGGACCAGCCGGTGATGGTGCATGGGTGGATCTACGATCTGAAAGAAGGTTTGCTGCGAGATTTGGATTTGAATTAGATGATCGATGCGGTTCCCTTTGGTCACCGCATCCCACGAGTCCGCCGCGTCGAAAAATTTTGACATGAGATTCGTTTGGCTGGCCACTTACTTTGCGGCCCTCGTTTGGTCAGCCGTCAATCCGCATGATTATTTCACCTGGTTTTTGGAAGCAGTACCGGCGTTGATCGCGCTCGCTGTCCTTGCGGCGACCCACAAACGATTTCCTTTAACACCGGTGGCTTACACGCTGATTCTGATCCATTGCCTGATTCTATTCGTTGGCGCGCATTATACCTACGCCGCGGTCGATATATTTAAATGGGTGCGAGATTTTTTCGCCTGGCAAAGAAACAACTACGATAAGCTCGGCCATTTCGCGCAGGGCTTCGTGCCGGCGATCATCGCGCGGGAAATTTTCATTCGCAATCATGTGGTCAACGGCCGGGCGTGGGTTAATTTATTTGTGATTTCGATCTGCTTAGCTTTCAGCGCTTTATATGAATTGTTCGAATGGGGCGTGGCCGTCGCCACCGGCGACTCAGCGGAAAGCTTTCTCGGCACGCAAGGTTATATGTGGGATACACAGTCGGACATGGCAATCGCGCTGACGGGGGCGCTTCTCTCTCTGGTCATTTTAAGCAAACTCCACGACAAACAGTTACACGCTCTCGCCTCGTGAGTTAATCTCCTCCTACATTCCTCTCTGGTGCAATTTTTCTTTCTGAACGTCTTGAGCGGCTTGAATCCGCGGGTAAAAGCTGCGCCTTGACTACTGAAAATATTTTCAGTATATGGTCTTCTCATGATGCCCGCGCTCACCGACCGGCAAAAAGCGATCTACGATTTCCTGCTCAAGAGCATTCGCGAGCGGGGCTTCGTCCCGTCGATCCATGAGATCGGCAAACAATTCAAGATCGCCTCGACCAACGGGGTTTACGATCATTTAAAAGCCTTGGAAAAAAAAGGCTACATCCGCCGGGTCGGCAAGCGGGCCATCGAAGTCCTCAATGCTCTGGGCAAGTCGATTCTCACCGCCACTCGAGAAGTGCCGGTTTTGGGCCGGGTGCCCGCCGGCAAACCCTTTCTGAGCGAAGAAAACGTCGAAGGCGTTCTGATCATTCCCGCGGACATGAGCGGTGGGAAAACTTTCGCACTCCGAGTTAAAGGCGACAGCATGATCGGCGCCGGCATCATGGACGGTGACCGGGTGATCGTGAAGCAGCAGGGCACGGCGGAGAACGGCGAGATCGTCTGCGCCTTGATCGACGGCGAAGCAACCTTAAAGCGATTCTTTAAAAAAGATGGCGTGGTCACGCTCAAAGCAGAAAATGAAAAATACGCTCCGATTACGCTTTCGGCAGGGGAGTTTCGCATCGCCGGCCGGGTGGTTGGATTATTAAGAAAGTTTTAGGAGTTCAATCGTTCAAGCCGTTGAAGAGGGCTTCGAGCGGTTTGAATCCTTGGAACTACTGGAACGATTGGAACTGCTAAGGTTCGAAGTTTTTTCTTCTGAAACGGTTCGAGGAAGATGGGGCGGAAGCTTATCCATCGCTTGACGTGCGAGATTTCGTCCCGTCATTTCGTCAACTGCTGTGAACGCTCAACGAAGTCATCGGACGGCTGGACGGCGCTCCTCCGGACAGCGGCGCTGCTAATATGCGAAAACACGGAGAGTCGTTATGATAAATAATGTTAACACGCACAGACCCACAAACCGCACGTTCGCGGTGATCGACGGCGCTCCGAACCCGAAGTTGCTCGACCAGGTTCGCCAGGCGATCCGCACGAGGCACTACAGTCCAAAGACCGAGGAAAGCTACGTCCATTGGATCAAGCGATTTATTTGTTTTCATAATAAGCGGCATCCGGCCGAGATGGGCGAAAAAGAAATCGCGCAATATCTTTCAAGCCTCACCAGCGAATTACATGTGAGCGCCTCAACGCAAAACCAGGCACTGAACGCCATTTTGTTTCTTTACCGTCAAGTGCTGCGCAAAGATATCGGTTACGTCGACGGCGTTATCCGGGCCAAGAAACCGAGGAGACTGCCTGTAGTGCTGACAAAAGAGGAGGTCAAGAACGTCCTGGCGCGCTTAAGTGGCACTCCGTGGTTGATGTCAATGTTGCTTTACGGCGCTGGACTGCGACTGATGGAATGTTGTCGATTGAGAGTCAAAGACATCGATTTTTTCCAGAATCAAATACTCGTTCGAGCGGGCAAAGGAGACAAAGACCGGCATAGCATGCTTCCTGGCGCGATAAAGCAGCCCCTTCTGCGCCATCTTCAGGCTGTGAAACGGCAGCATGATCTGGATCTAGAGAAAAGATTGGGTCGCGTGGCGTTGCCGAATGCTTTGGAGAGGAAATATCCAAACGCCGGTAGGGAGTGGGGGTGGCAATGGGTGTTTCCGGCAACCAGCCATTTTACCGACCGCGTAACGGGAGAGAAGCGCCGGCACCATCTGCATGAATCAGTTCTCCAAAGCGCGTTTAAGGACGCCCGGCTTGCAGCCGGTATCGCCAAACCCGCGAGCTGCCACACGCTTCGCCACTCGTTTGCCACGCATTTGTTAGAGGATGGGTATGATATTCGTACCGTTCAAGAACTATTGGGGCACAGAGACGTCAGCACCACGATGATTTACACTCACGTATTAAACCGAGGAGGCAAGGGAGTTCAGAGTCCCGCGGATAAGTTAGGGATGGATTCGGGTCGACCCTAACCGACAAACACTGACATATATGCAGTGTTTGTCGGAAAGGATTGTTTGTTGTTAAGTGCCGAAAACAATTATAGGATCAGCCGCTACTATGAATGCGTCAGTCGACATAGACTGATTAATTCACTTAATAGTTAGACAGAACAATGAACTATCTGTGCAAATCCTGCGGTGGCGACGAACCGGTGCAAGACGGCGTTCCTTGTTCCGCGTGTGGTCGCTGCCATTTCGTCCTAAAGGCAGAGCCAGGCCAGCTCAAAATCACCGGTTCTCCGGTCGGGATGATCGTGGAGGGTGATCCAAACAATCCACTCGGTCGCCGCGTTGAAAGCCGCCCAGCATCAGGTGGTGCATCAGACTCTTGCGTTGCAGCCGACGGCAGTTTTCAAGTTACACTTTCAGGCGCATTAGACCGCGGCCGCGCTGGAGAATCTCATGTCATTAAGATCCTCTTCAACAAACTTCACGAGCGTGATTCGGACATTTACGTCGATGATGGTGCTCGTGATCATTTCGGAGAGGACGGGATATTGGTTGTGAACGGCCGCCGAATGGCTCTGCAAATTGTTACCGTTCCAAACAGTCCGGCCGTATGGAAAGGCTTGAACGTACAAAACACGGCTGCGGTGTCTAGAGACCGTGCAGCAGCGGTTTCTATTATTCGCGACGCCATCGTCGCAAAATCAGTTAAAGCGAAAGGGACCATTCTAGCGCGTTGACCGTGCGTTAGTCGAGGCGTATCTGGCTGCCTTTGGGGATACGGTGGCGGAATTCTCGTTTGAGGCGGTT
>VBKY01000290.1 GCA_005879255.1 Deltaproteobacteria bacterium | reverse complement strand
TGTAACGCTTTTGCCGCAATCGTCAACGCATTCACCGACTGTGTTCCGCTCGTAATAATTTTTGGCCACAGTTCGCGCAAGCAGCTTGCCAAAGGCATGCTGCAAGAAGTGCCTTACCTCGATACGTTTCAAACCATGGCGAAATGGACCTTCAGCATTCCTTCGCCCGAGCGTGTGCCGGAAGTCTTCCGCCGCGCGTTTACTCTCTGCCAGTCGGGCCGCCCCGGTCCGGTGATCATCGAAGTGCCGCAGGATATCAGCATGGCGCAGGCGGAGCTGCCGCCGTATCAAAAAATGCGCCGCGTGCGTTTCGGTCCCGATCCCGATGACGTCGATAGTTTGCTCCAGCTGATGCAACAATCAAAGAAGCCGCTGATTTATGCCGGCCGCGGCGCGGTGTGGTCTGGCGCGACGGAAGATCTGGTTCGATTGGCTGAGGCGTACGCGCTCCCTGTCATGGCAACATTGCCGGCCAAAGGCGCCATGCCGGAAGATCATCCGCTGTGCCTGGGTCTCGGCGGTTATCCACGCGCCGTCTATAGCACGGGGCAGGCGAAGAAATTCGCCGAAGACGCGGACTTAGTTGTCGCCATCGGCTGCAGTTTCCGCCAGCATGCGACTTCGAGCTGGCTGCCCAAGCCGGCGCACGCGAAGCTGGTTCAAGTCGACATCGATCCTGCGGAGCTGCACAAGAATTACAATGCAGATCTAGCGATTCTTTCCGATGTAAAGCTCTTTCTGCAGGCGCTGCTACAACGCGGACAACAAACACTAGGCAATTGGCGCAAGGGCATGGCCGGCGCGGTCAGCGAGGAGATTCGCGAGCTCAAGCGTGAATGGATGGATTCTTGGAACCCGCGGCTTACGTCCGATGAGATTCCGATCAATCCCTATCGCGCCTGCTGGGATATCGCGCACAGGCTCGACCGACACAACACGATCCTTCTGCATGATGCCGGCGTGACGCGCGCCTATGTGTCACATCACTATGAAGCTTTGTTCCCGACCGGCTTCATCGGCTTCGGCGGCACCAGCGCGATGGGCTGGTCCGTGCCGGCGGCGATGGGCGCCAAGCTTGCCCATCCCGACAAAACCGTCGTGAACGTGACCGGCGACGGTTCCTTTGGGCTTACGGGGATGGAGATCGAGACGGCCGCGCGCAACGACATCAGGACGCTGACCGTGATTCTCAACAACGAAAGTCTCGGCGCCAGCCGCGAGACGTTACACGACCGCTTTAAAGGCCACGAGATCGGCGTGTCGTTAAAGGGCGACTACGCGGCGATGGCGCGCGCTCTTGGAGCTTACGGCGAGCAGGTCGTCGAACCGCGCGGACTGCCCGGCGCAGTCGACCGCGCGCTCGCGCATCCCGGCCCAGCGCTGCTCGAAGTCGCGGTCAAGCCGCTCGAGGCGAGGCCGTGGAGGTAGAGGGACTGGGGTAATGGAGTGTTGGAGTAATGGAGTGATGGGTGGGGAGAAATTCCCCAACACTCCAGCACTCCATTACTCCAACTGGAAACTTGGAAATCTAATGCGGAGGTAATAAAGTCATGCTGTTCAATAAAGAACGATTGCTGACTCTCATGGACCGTCACGATCTGGCCGGTGTCGTCGCTGCGACGCAGGAAAATATTTTTTATTTAAGCGGCCACGCGTCGTGGAGCCAGAACGGCTATCGCTATGGCGGCTCGCAGGTTTACGTCGTTTATCCGCGCGACCCTGCCCAATCGCCCGCCTTACTAATTCCCAGCGGCGATGCCGCCTATGCGACGCTGGACGAGGTGTGGCTCAAGGAAGCCTATATTTACGGGCGCCCGCGCAAGCCTGTTGTTCCCGACCCGAGCAAGCTCGGTAAAGAGGAGAAACGCACCCTTGAGATCACCGAGAGCACGCCAAAAGGCGCGACGCCCGAAAAAGCTCTCGCGCAACTGATCAAAGACAAGGGCATGGACCGTAGCCGAATCGGCATGGACCATTTCGGTATTCCGCTGACGATTTACCAGAAGATCGGCTCGTATCTGCCGGATGCCAAGCTGTTGCCGGCATCGATGTTTTTCCGCTACGTGCGCATGATCAAGACGCCGGAGGAAATCCAACGGCTTCGTGAATCCGCCGAACTAAACGAACGGGCGATAAACACTATGCTGCGGGCGGCGAAACCGGGAGTCAAAGAGAGCGAGCTTGCCGGAATTTATAAAGGTGAGGTAGCCCGGGCCGGCGGGCAGGTTTTCTGGATGCATATGAACATCAGCCGCGGCGGAAACTCCCCCGTGATCAAAGAGAACGTTTTGCAAAAAGGGGATATTTTCCGCATCGACATGGGCTGTGCCATCAACGGCTATAACGCCGACGTTTGCAAATCCGGCTGTGTCGGAGCGGAACCAAGCGACGAGCATCGCAAGCGCTACAACGCCGTTCAGACCGGTGTGCTCAAGTCGGTCGATAAGTTGAGACCCGGCGCGCTGCCGCAAGATCTCTTCGACACTATGATCGCTGGTGTGCGCGCGGCTGGAATACCCGACTATTCGAATTTTTTTCTCGGCCATACCATCGGTCTTGAGGCGCGAGAGTTTCCATTTATTCTCGGACCTGCGGAGGAAGTCGACGATCCATTCGTGCCGACCACGACTAATGTTCCCATGGAATCCGGCATGACCGTTAACCTGGAGGCTTCCAGTCAGGTTATGGGCTGGGGATCCGTGCAGGTCGAGTACACCCTCGCCGTCACCGATAATGGGCATGAGCATCTAATCGAGCCGGATCAGAAGTTGTTCACGTTGCCGTTGAACTAATCCCCTCGCCCATTCCGATGGCATTCCGATGGGAGAGGGCAAGGGTGAGGGTGATGGCTCTCAGCGATGAGCATGACCTATGAGTACGCAAGTGGTCAGGTCCTACATTTGGGACGACGTCGAGAGCTTGCCGCCTCAAGAGATGGAAAGACTTCAGGTGGAGCGTCTGCGAGCCGGCATCGATCGGGTGTCGAAGGTGGTTCCTTTTTACCGCGACAAACTGCGTGAAGCGGGCGTTACTGCCGACGGCATTCGCTCTCTCGATGATCTGAACCGATTCCCATTCACCGCCAAGGCTGACCTTCGCGACAATTATCCGTTTGGTCTGGTCGCCGTCCCAATGAAAGAGGTTATTCGCCTGCACGCTTCCAGTGGAACCACAGGCAAGCCGACAGTCGTGGCCTACACGCGCAACGATATACAGCTGTGGTCTGATTTGATGGCTCGCACGTGCGCAGCGGCGGGCGTAACTGACGACGATGTGGTTCACAACGCTTATGGTTATGGTCTATTCACTGGTGGACTGGGTTTTCACTACGGAGCTGAACGGCTTGGCGCCACGGTAATTCCGGTCTCAGGGGGCAATACCAAGCGCCAATTGATGATCATGAGTGATTTTGGCAGCACGGCCTTATGCTGCACCCCGTCCTACTCTTTGTTGATTGCCGAGGTTGCTGAAGAAGATAAGGTCGACTTAAAATCACTCCCGTTGAAGGTAGGAATGTTCGGCGCCGAGCCGTGGTCGGAGCGCATGCGCGAGGAGATCGAGTCGCGTTTGAACATTGTCGCGCTCAATGTCTACGGCCTATCGGAGGTGATCGGCCCGGGTGTTTCCATCGAGTGCACCGAGAAGCAGGGCATGCACATCTTCGAAGATCACTTCATTCCCGAGATCATCGACCCCAATACCGGCCAACGCCTGCGGGACGGCGAAATGGGAGAGCTTGTCTTTACCTGTGTGACGAAAGAGGCGTTGCCGTTGATACGCTATCGGACGCGTGACCGCACGCGTCTGACGCGCGGCAAATGCGCCTGCGGTCGTACCACGGTCCGCATGGAAAAAGTCATCGGGCGAACGGACGATATGATTATCGTCCGCGGGGTGAATGTCTTTCCTTCGCAGATCGAGACGGTGCTGTTACAGGCAGGCGGGGTCGAGCCGCACTACCAGATCGTCGTCGATCGGAGCGCGGACTACATGGACGAACTGGACGTTATGGTAGAGACGCCAGCCGAGATTTACGGCAATCAAGAGCGCCTCGTCCAGCTTGAAAAGCGATTGAGCTATGACGTGCAGAGCGCGCTCGGGATCACCTGCAAAGTAAGACTCGTTGGCCCACGGGGAATTGCCCGGAGCGAAGGCAAGGCAGTGCGCGTGGTCGACAAACGAACGATATAGCCGGACCGTTTTCCAACGCTGATCGGTGTATGAATTGGTCCATTTTTATGAAAAGAGGTCAGCCATGAAATTCGATACGATGGTTTTCGAGAAGGAAGATAGATTCGGCCGTCTCATATTGAATCGGCCGGAGCTGCTCAACGCGATGAATTACCAAGGCTCGCTCGACCTGAACCGAGCTGCCGAACTCATCCGTGACGACCCGGATGTCCGGGTCGTGCTCATTCGAGGTGCCGGTCGTGCCTTCTGCACCGGCATAGACCTCAAGCAACTCACAGCGGGAGAAACCCCGCACCAATATTACGAGAACTGGGACCGGGCACTCAGAATCCTCGAGCGGTCGGAGAAGATTCTAGTTTGCGCCATGCACGGCTACGCTCTAGGCGGAGGATTGCAGTTGGCTTTGGCCTGCGACATTCGCGTCGCGACCGAGGAGTGCCAGCTCGGACTGCCCGCGATAAAAGAAGGCATCGTCCCTGGGCTGGGCACTTTCCGGTTGCCCCGCTACGTCGGCCTCGGCCGGGCAAAGTGGCTGACATTGTCCGGCGAGAATATCGATGGCCGGCGCGCCTATGAAATCGGGCTTGTCGACCACCTCGTCATGGCCGATAAGTTTGACGAGGATGTCCACGCTCTGGTCGAGAAATATTCGCGCGTTTGCTCCGAGGGCTCACGACAGTCCAAAATGCTCCTGAATATGTCCTTCGACATGCCGCATGGCCAGTTTTTTGAAGAATACCTTCGCCGGCAGCGAATTGCTCTGGCATCGCCGGACCACCAAGAAGCAATGACGGCTTACCGCCAACGGCGCAATCCCGATTTTTCAACTTGATTGCACCGTCTCTTCCACAAAGGCGCGGGACTCGGACAAACCCGCCGATGTTTGTCGACGCGCCTGAGATTTCTTACAAAATTATTGGTGCACAGAGACACGAGGGAGGAGACATTATGATAACCAGAAGCCAGCTGTTTGCTTTAGGCAAGATTTTGCTCGCGTCTACTGCCGCGATCATGCTTTTCAACGACGGCATAGTTGCCCAGGAACGTCGCGACGAATTTTACTATTTGGGCGAGATCAACAAGGCTTCCTCTGTGATGGTGGTCGAGCAGGGGATTGTGCCCAAGGCCCTCGGCAAGACCATTGCCGATTCGGTGTCTCAAGTCATCGCCGACGGGGACAGACCGGGAGCGAAACGGTTGGGTGATTACCTCGAGCTCGAGAAATTGCTCATCGCAGCAGGTGGGCCGGATGTGACGCGGATGCATTCCGGCCGAAGCCGGCAGGATATCGGTGCGACGAGAAACCGGTTGTTCCAACGCGCGCAATTGCTAGCGACCCTCGCGAGCCTCAACAATGCGCGCGCGACGCTCCTCGATTTTGCCGCGAAATATCCCGATGCGATTGTTCCCGCCTATACCGTCGGAGTTCAGGCCCAGCCGATTTCCTTCGGTCATTATATGCTTGCCTATGTCGAAGCACTCGAGCGGAATGCTGAGCGGCTGCGTCGGGCCTATGTGAACGTCAATAGATCGCCGTTAGGCGCGGCGGCGCTCGGCACGTCGAGCTTTCCGGTCAACCGCACGCGGCTCGCCGAGTTGCTTGGTTTTGACAGCATCGTCGAAAATTCCCTCGACGCAAATCAAATTTCACCTATCGACACGGGCGTTGAACTGATCAGCGTGGCAAGTGCGGCGGCGCTGACCGTGGGAACTTTTATTTCCGATCTCGAAGCACAATACCGCATGACCACTCCTTGGCTCACGCTCGAAGAAGGCGAGCTGACCGGTACCAGCAGCATCATGCCCCAAAAGCGCAATCCTAACGCGCTGCATAACGTGCGTGTGGTAGCGAGCGAGGTTTTGGGAGTTAGCACGACTTATCTTTTCAAGGCTCACAACGTGCCGCACGGCCTGAGCGATTACAAAGGCAGCGATCCACAGAATGCGCTCGGGCGCACGGCGCAGATGCTAAACAATCTCACCGCCGTGGTGAAACAGCTCAACTTCAACGCGAAGCGTGCTCTTGACGAAGTGAATGCGGACTATTCGACGACCACTGAGCTGGCGGACATTTTGCAGCGCGATGCCAACGTGCCGTTCCGGGTCGGCCACCATTTCGCTTCCGAACTGGTGAATTACGGCCGGGGCAACAGTCTCAGGCCGATCGACATTCCTTATGATCAGGCGAAACGGATCTATACGGAGGCGGCCAAGCAGTTCAAAATGGATAACGCGCAATTGCCGCTTGGCGAAGCGCAATTCCGTAAGTCGTTGACCGCGGAAAATATGGTTCAGTCGGCTCGCGTCATTGGCGGACCGCAGCCGGCCGAAGTCGCGCGCATGCTCGCCGTCCAGAGAGCAAGCCTGAAAGCCGACCGCGAATGGTTGGATACGACGCGGAGAAAGTTGGATGATGCGTCCAAGAGACTCGACGCGGCATTCACGCAATTAAAATCGGCAAGCTCATTTTGATTGTTCCGTCTTGTGACGATGACCGACGGTGATAAGCTGTCCTTTATGAAAGCCGACGAACAACAAATTCGCGACCTGTTCACCGAGTGGCACCAGGCAGCCGCTGCGGGCGATGTGTCCAGGCTTGTTCCGTTGATGGCCGAGGACGTGGTGTTTTTATTGCCCGGGCAGCCGCCGATGCGCGGCAGGGAAACTTTCATCACGGCGTTTCGCGCCGGCCTCGATCGCATGCGCATCCAATCAACCGGGAAAATCGAAGAGCTGCGGATCTCCGGAGACATGGCGTACTTGTGGAGTTATCTTGAAGTGAACGTGACGCCGTTTCAGGGTGGATCGCCGATGCGCCGTTCAGGGTACACGTTGACGCTCCTACG
>VBKY01000289.1 GCA_005879255.1 Deltaproteobacteria bacterium | reverse complement strand
CAAATTGGAACATTGGAATATTGCCCAACCAGCATTCCGTTGTTCCGTCTTGTCATTTTTTTCGGTCTTCCATTCTGTGCTAGCCACCCTATTGCCTGCTGTTCAAACCTTAATGTCCGTTCAGTCATTCGCGGGCGTGACCTTCCGTTCCTATTGAGAATTAGCAAGTCAGACATTATCTTACTCCTCATGAAGCCGACGGTTTCCACAAAAGGCCAGATCATATTCCCCGCCGAATCCGCGAGCGGGATGCGATCGAGCCAAGACTCGCGTACTCGACCCGACTCAATCTTCCATAACCCTCTTCTGGGTACATCATGGAATTATCAGGGGGGCGGCGGATCGAACCACTCGTTGTCGGGCGCTAATCAGCGCGCTCGCCTGGCGGCCCCATGTGTCCGGCTCATACTCGTAAACAGGAGCCGCATCACGGCGCTCGCGTTTCCTCTACCAGATTCTTAATGTAACCCACCGAGACAGTATTTGTTTTAAGCTGCCGTTTAATCGCCACTGTTCAAGCTCGCGATTGAGCGCAAACCGTAAAGGCTCGTCATCTTTTCTCACGGCCCATGCGAGCGGCTCTTTGGTCAAAGGCCAGTACAATCCCTCCAGTTCTTTTTCATTCGGATTGCCCGCAATGCGCCAAACAGTAGGAGCATCATGGATGAAGACTTGTATTTCCCCCTTGCGCAAGGCTGCGATGCCATCATCAACTGTTGGCTGAGGCGCTAGGGTGGCCTCTGGAAAGAACGCCTTCGCGGCCATTTCGCCAGTGGTCATTTGCACAAAGCCAATCTTCGAGGTGAGTTTAGAGAAGGATTGCACGTTGGGAAACGTGGATCGATCTTTGGCGCGCACGAGCGCCATCTGACCAATGCGCGCATAGGGATCCGTAAAGCTTACCAGCTTCGCCCTTTCGTTCGTGATTGACATCCCGGACATAACGATGTCGATGCGTTCTTCGAGCAGGGCTTGGATTAAATCGGGAAACGGGGTCTCGACGAAGACTATGGTCTTCCCAAGTCCCTTGCCGAGTTGGTTAGCAAAGTCGACTTCGACCCCCGAAAGCCCAAAGGTTGGGTCTTTGTAAGCCAATGGCACATAGTCGGGTGAGATACCGATTCGGAGTTGAGGTTGCAGGAGAGTTCCCGACGGCTTGGGCGGCTCCGGTTTCGGCTGTGGGGAAGGGCCGGAAACCTCATGCGCCATGTACAAGATACAACCCGATAAAGCAAAAACGATCAAGCAAGGCGCCAGGACTCCGTACCGAAAGCCATTAACTAGATTTGTAAACAACGTTCCCCTCCCAACTTGCGAGTTCGATCAGTTTACACTAGCAGGATGCTGAAAAATGCAAGAATGCTTCGACGAGCTCAGATGAGCAGAAATGTCTCAGCGATTTCAACCTGATATCCGTTCGTCCTGAGACTGTTTCAGCCACCGCGAGGTTCATCTTGTACTTCGTGCCCGTGATCATCGACGATTTTTTATTGCCGCGTAAAGCGGTAACGCATAATCAAAACTCCAATAGGACGGTTCAAACTTGGGATTGATGAGGCAGATTCTTAGTCGTTTTGCCATGTTCTTTAACATCTAACTATTCAATTGCGAAAAGCGAGGTCGACGGAATCGAGTTTGCTAAGATCGTGCGTGCTCGTCTCCCAGCGCGGCGTGCAGTCCGTTTCCAGTGCGGTAATCAAAATTTCTCACCCCGTGAATCGCGATTATGTCTCCGTTGATTGCCGCATCAGCGTGACCGACACCTCCGCCTGCGATTCCAGCGCCATAAAACGGCGCCGCTTCTTCTGCAAGATTAGCCGCCCGTTGTTTTGCCTTGGAGCCTTTTAATTAACTCCTGCAATGAGGCCTTCTGAAGTATGCGCCGGAACTGCGATTGATAATTGCTAATGACGCTGACGTCGTCGATGACGACGTCATAGACCTTCCACTCATCACCGCTGCGACGAAGTTTGTATTCAACTTCAATGGGCGCGCCTCGACCTCCGACCACCCGGGTATCCACCTCTGCAAGCTCTCCCGCAGCCCGATCATTCTCGTAAATGATAGCTTCCCCTTGATAGGCGCCGAGCGTGCCCATGTAGGCGCCTTCGATGAAGTCCGTGAACGCCGCTATGAATTCTTGCTCTCTGCCCGCCAGTTCATTCCAACGGTTTCCAAGCGTCCGCTGCGCCATGGCCGCAAAATCAAAACGGGTCTGGAGAATCTGTCGAAAGAGACTTTTGTTCTTTGCTATGTCCTCTGCGCTGCGGATGGTTCGGAGAACTTGGACAACGCGATCTAGTGTACCCTGAAGCTGCTCTTTCGCGGTCTCCGCCGACGCATTCGAACGGGGTGCCAGCACCGACAATAAAACGATCAATGCGAAAATCAGACGCTGTGATCTTTTCATAACAACTCTTTGCCATCACTTTCTGAGTCACGAGTAATACCCGACGATGCTTCGTTCTTAGCCAAGAACAGCGAAGCTGCCTATTGGACTTTGGTCCAACACGGAGGGGTGGACATTTATCTCCCAAATTACGCGGATGCCTTGGTTTGCCGCGAAGTTCACTTCATGCTTTCGCGCAATTCGACCAGCGCCTGGTCGAAGGCATCGACACGGATCAAGCCCAACCGCGGATATTCAATATCGAGAATGACGTACACCGCGACCGCAACGACAACTGCGAAGCAAATCCGGGAGAACCAACTGCAATACTTGCCGGCGGCCATGCCGTAGCCCACCGGCAGCGAACTGACCAGGGCCAGAGCGAATAGCAGTGCAAAGATGACCATCGGCGGATGGATTTGCGCAGCTATTGTCCGAGTCGTCGTGATATCGATCATCGCATTCAGTGCAGGCAGGAGCAGCATCGGCGCCACGGCTGAAGCGCCCTGGGCTCTGATGGCGGCAACCAATTGGCGCCAGATTTCCACCTGCAGCCGATTGGCCTTGACCATCTCCTCTTTCGCCGCCGCAATCGTCCGGCAATTTCCGATAGACCTCCAGCCGTGCATCGACGTACCCGCGGAATTTTTCGCGTAGCCCCGGCTGCGCGTCCACCGGCGGCAGGTCGAGTCGCGGGTAGGCAGTGCCGATGTCGTTGGTCTCCTCGACGATCAGGTGTCGCGTATCGAATCTCGAAGCCGCTCCTGAGAAAGTAAACGCGATAAGCAGCCCGAGCAAGGCGAAGACAGCGCCTTCCACCGTGCCGGCGCCGGCTCGCGCTCCCTCTGGATCGTTAGCGGAGCGCCGGATGCCGATGCGCCGCCCGATTTCCCACCCCAAAAAATAGACCGATACCAAATAACGGAGCGACTATGCCGTATCCCATGTTAGATTCCCTGTGAGATTTAGAGTGTGAGTGACGGGTGTCGAGGGGAATTCCCTCTCGTTCCAATTGTATGTTTAGCATTGACACTTCAATTAATCATGATAATTTGAAGCATATGTTCATACGATCACTGCAGCTCCCGAAGTCCGGCACGGAGACGTTTTTTCTGTGGGGTCCGCGGCAGACGGGCAAAACCACGCTGTTGACCGCGGCCTATCCGGACGCGCTTTGGATAGACCTGCTCAAAGCCGAGGAATTTCGCCGCTATCTTCACAGCCCCGAGTTGCTTCGAGCCGAGCTCGAAGCTGACAAGTCCGTACGCCAGGTAGTTATCGACGAGGTGCAAAAAGTTCCGCAATTGCTCGACGAAGCCCACTGGCTGCACGAGAATCGCGGCGTTCACTTCGCCCTCTGTGGTTCGAGCGCCCGCAAGGTCAAGCGCGGCCAAGCCAATCTGCTTGGAGGCCGGGCGGTGCGCTATGAGCTTCACGGCTTGACTGCAACCGAGCTCGGCAAAGATTTTAATCTGACTCGAATGCTCAACCACGGGTATTTGCCGAGAATGTATTTGTCGAGTACGCCGCGGCGCTTGTTGAACTCGTACGTCGCCGACTACTTGAAAGAAGAAGTGGCGGCGGAAGGACTCGTTCGAAACCTTCCGGTTTTTTCCGAATTTCTCAACGTCGCCTCGCTCTCCGACACCGAGCTGGTAAATTTTTCGACGATCGCGCGCGACTGCGGTGTCTCCAGTCACACCATCAAGAGCCATTTTCAGATTCTTGAAGACACCTTGCTCGGCCGCTGGCTCCCTGGTTACACGAAGCGTCCGAAACGCCGGGTCATCGCCGCTCCCAAATTTTTCTTCGCCGACGTAGGCATCGTGAACCATCTGGCCAAACGCGGCGAACTGCGACCGGGCTCGGAGCTTTATGGCAAGGCTCTGGAGAATTGGATTTTTCACGAGTTAAGCTCTCATAACGCCTACAGCGAAGCTTTCGCCAGCCTCAGCTACTGGCGCCTGGCTAGTGGCATCGAAGTGGACTTTGTGGTCAACGACATGCAAGTTGCGATCGAGGCGAAAGCCAGTTCCAAAGTGAGTGCCGATCATCTACGCGGCCTCCGCGCTCTCATACAGGATTATCCAAGGGTCAAACAGCGCATCATTGTATGCCTGGAACCGAAGAGTCGCCGCACCGAGGACGGTATCCTCGTCCTTTCCGCCACGGATTTTTGCCAGCGCTTACGCGCCGGCGAACTGTTCTGATCCTTTCTCTCTTTGATTTTTCCCTCCCATTTGTTACTGCCCTGCCATCGCCAGCGTCAGCACGCCAACGCTCGGCGTCGGTGAGATAGACGAGGCCCATGAAACGAACGCCGCTGCCGGCGGCGGTCCACTGAAGCATTTGCAGGTCGCCGTCGGAATTACCGAAGGCAGAGATTGGCTGCCGGACGATTTGCCGATTGTGATGGCGACGGGTTTGCCCGTCTTGTCGTCGAGAAAGTTGAGCTGCGGCAGGCGCGCTAACTAAGGCCTTTTTCTGAACTCCACCAATTTCAACTGTTTGTACAACCCACTTTTGTCTTGGGAGCGGGTCGACGCCGATTGAGGAGAATCACGAGCGGCCGACGTCGTATCCATCAACGGTCAACTACTTCTTCGTGAGAGATTCCTCCACTGAAACAAACGCAGGATTCTTGTCGCTTTTCCATTGGCTCACTTCTTTCGATCGCGAAATGGATCCGACTGCGGCTCCTTGCCCTTCAGGCCAGTGAACATGTACGTCCTGTTGTGGGAACGGGATTTGAATTCCTGCTTCCTTAAACGCGTTATTGATCGCGATCGTCAGCTCGCTCCGAGCAAGAAAAAATGCATCGACGAAGGACCAACAGAACAGCGTAAAACTTAGCGCACTGTCACCGAAGCGATCGAATACGGCCAACGGCGCAGGGTTCGCTAACACGGCTGGATGCTTTCGAGCTACTCCGACCAGGATTTCTATGACGCGATCAGGATCGGTGCCATACGCCGCAGTCACGGAAATACTGATTCTTCGGAGCCGATCGAAAAGCGACCAGTTGATCACCCTCGACCCGATGAGCTCGCTGTTGGGAACGATGACATCGGCGCCATCGGGCGTGCGCAGCACGCTAGCCCGGAAGCCAATCTTACGGACTTCGCCGAAAATTGTTCCAACCTCGACGGAATCCCCCACCTGCACGGGGTGTTCGAATACGAGAATGAGACCCGACACGAAGTTGTTCACCACGTTTTGCAGACCAAACCCGATGCCTACGCCGAGGGCGCTGATCAAGAGTGTCACTTTACTCAAATCCACACCGGCGGCGGCCAAGGCGATGAAAAAGCCCAGCAACAAAACCCCGTACCGGGAAAGGAGATCCACAGCGCCGGGCACGCCGCGTGGCAATTCAATGCGCGAGAAGATTTCCTCGGTCAGAATAAAGCGTAATAGGCGGGAGACTAAGATTGCGCTCACAAGCACCGCGAGAAATAGCGCCAGGCCCTCTATGGATATTTCAGTTGCTCCCACCTTCCAGCGCAATTGCAAAAAGGCTGCTCCCGCAGTCCAGATATCGCCAAGAACACCGACTATATATAAACTAACGCTGACCCAAAAGGTGACGGCCGCAAGCCGGATAATTACCCGCCAGCGGGATGCGAGCAACTCGCCGTGTTCTCGAACGCTGCGCAACAAACGCGCCGGCGGTGACTGCAACCCAGCCACGGTCAGTGTCATCAACAGCTGAGCGCCGACAGATATCAGGGCACCGGCGTAAGTGATTCGTACCGGTGTAGCGACGAGACTCTCCGCGAGGGTCATGTTACCGACAAGATTGCTGATGACGGAGACAGCAAACAGAAACAACCCGAGTCGTATGGCCAGCAAGGTGAAGCGTCGTCTGGAGCCTAAAGCCGAAAGCTCGGCTCCTCGTCAACGCAAAAGTATGACGAGACCTATGCACCCGCCGGTAGCAATCATCAACAGAAGCACTCGCGTCAAAAGCCAATCGGCGGGGAGTAGATAACGTAAAAAATCCAGAAGGTACAGCGTCACCAACACATAAACACAATGCCCGAAGACTTTTGGCAGCAAGCGGGGAAGCAGTCTGATCTCCGAAATCACGGTTGGGACAATAGCAGTGCGCAGAATACCGGCCGCCGCTCCTGGATAGAACAACGCTGACGGGATAAGCGCCAAGAGCAACGAAGAAGAAAACGGCCGGTCGAGAACAAATATCGCGGAAGCAGCCCCTAGTCGTCCGGCGGCCTCCGGCGTCAGACTTCGGCGGAGAAAGTAAAACACCGCCACGAGCGCCAGGAAAAAGACCAGGTGCAACGGTACTCGCTCGCGGTAGTTTTGTAGGAACTCCTGCAAATCGTCGAGGATCCTTCGGGCGCTGTCTGAAGTTTGTGTTAGGATTGTTTCTTGCGCCTCAGGACCAAATAGCGCCTTCCAAAGAGGAGGGCTATCCAGCGCGAACAGACCTCGGCCAAATTCTTCCCTCGCTTGATCAATTTCCTTTCGAATCCCTGCGAGCGTCGCTAGTCTATCTGCTACCTGACTTTGCAGCTTCAGCAACTTTGTCGTTTGTTCTTGGATAGCCAGGCGTGTAGCTTGCGCTTCCCGTAAAACGTCTTCCACTCTTCGTTGCAAGACCGCTTTGAAGAAAAATTTCTTTGCCACGGCAACCTGTGTTGCGCGCCAGGTCTCGATGGTTTGATCGATATCTTTGTCCTGCGCCACCAGAATTTGTGATCTTCCGGCTAATGCCCGCTCCCAATCGTCGAGCTGGCTCTGCTCGAGACTCCACTCCCGCTGGATTTCGTTGAGACGCTGCACGGAGCGTGATTTACTCATGGTTTCCGCTTCCGGTCCGATTTTTCCACAAAGGCAGCAAAATCCTTCTGGATTGAGCTCAAAGTGGAATCCGCCGTGACCTTGAGCCTGAGTTCTTGCAGCGCCTTTATGGTTTGGTCAGCGCGCGGGATGATTTCTGAATCCGGTATCGCAGCGGGAGCCGGTGGAGCCTGCTTGGTCTCACCGGCTTGGGATGGGGTCTTTGAAGGCTCCGCAGCCTGAACCGCTGTCCGGTCCACACACCACGAAAAGATTATCCAGCCTCCAATAAGAACAGCGGTTAGATTCAAAAAGCAGCTTCTCCTTTTATGCCTTGGGTTCATCGGAAGCTTCCTCGCGGTATTACGGCAAGGGCAGCCCCTCTCTGATACGCTGTGAAAACGCCGCATCTTTATCGGCAGCATGGGCTCGCGCATTGACATGAGACATTTTTTCAAGCTCGGCAAACGGCCGCGATGTATCAAGCCGGCCAAGCTCATAGAGATAATCCGGCACATATCCGCTGAGCAGGACCTTCCACGACAACGGCGGGGACTCCGGATTCATCCGGGTATGAAACAGAATACTTGTCGTGCAATTGGTCGTAAGCGTATTGTAATAAGCAGGCCGGTCGCGCAGTTCGTTGATCGCATTGATGTAATCGAGAAAAACCCGCCGCAGGTTCTTGAGCGGCCCGTTGACTCGGTAAATATAAACCTCTTCCTGTGGTTGGCGATAAGTGGTGCGCACTCGCACCACGTCGCGCTCATCGGCGACGACGTGGTAAAGTTCGTACTGCCTGAAAAAACCCGCGAGTGTCGAGTAGCTCTCGCCCTCTTTCCTGCGTGCTCCAATCGAAGCCGCAAGATAAGTTCTTCCCCGAAAACCGAAGCTTATCATGATGTGAGCGATCCCCTTGCCGGCCTAGTAAAGCGATGAGATCGGCTGAGTCGAGATCGTC
>VBKY01000288.1 GCA_005879255.1 Deltaproteobacteria bacterium | reverse complement strand
GTCGGCGTACTTGAAGCTCGGCGGCAGCGAACTGCGCGCGCTACAGCGGCTGAATTTTATTCGATGCCGCCATGAACCGCCGCGCGAGGCGCGCCGCTTTCCCGTCGGTGCTCCTTGCGGATTTCGCTCCGGCGAGTAGCGATAATAACTGTAATCATAGTAATCGCTGCACCACTCGTGCACGTTCTCGCTCATATCGTAGATACCAAAGCCGTTCGGCTCATTGATGCCGACCCGCGCCGGTCCGCCGGTTTCGGGGTCGCAGCCGGCTAAATGCTTTTCCCATGGCGCCTCGTCCCCCCAGGGGTAAAGCGCACCTTCGCGCCCGCCGCGCGCCGCGCGCTCCCACTCGGCTTCGGTTGGCAGTCGAAACTCCTCGCCTATACGATCGCTCAGCCAACGACAGTACGCGATCGCGTCGTCCCAACTGACGCCAACCACCGGCTGCTCGGCATTTGCGAAGATCGGGTCTGAAACAAAGGGCGGCGCCAGCGCTTTGTTCTCTTCGACAAAGGTTTTGTACTCGCGGTTGGTTACCGGAAATCGGCCGAGACCGAAACCATCGACCCAGACGCGATGGCACGGCCGCTCGTTCTCTTGGCCGCACTCGCAACCCATGAAAAACGATCCACTGGGGATGACGACAATGTCTGTTGTGATTGCCGAATTCATCACTGTAAGAACTTAATGCCGTGACGAAGAAACAGTCAAGCCAACGATTGCGGAAGATCAAGGAATTGCCGTATAAGCGGATGTCCCGCGAAAACGACGGAGGTAACAATGACCATTCGCTCCATGATTAACATCATCCGCCATCCGGCGGTGATTGCTGCTGCGGCGCTGCTGAGTTTGGGATCGATCGTCAGCGCCCCGGCTCATGCGCAATCGGCGCCGTTCTACAAAGATAAGACGATTCGGATCATCGTCGGCTTCACATCCGGCGGTCTCTACGACCAATACGCCCGCATTCTCGCGCGGCACATGGGCAAACATATTCCGGGCAATCCAAACATCATCGTTCAAAACATGCCCGGAGCCGGGTCTCTGAGCGCAACCAATTATGTCTACGGCGTGGCCAAACCTGATGGCTTGACGCTGGGCATGCCGGGAAGCGGGATTTATCTTGATCAACTGCTTGGGCGCAAAGAAGCCACCTTCGACGTGCGCAAACTATCTTGGATCGGCAGTGTCGACCAGCGCGACTTGTTGCTTTACATGAGAGCCGACGCGCGGTGGAAATCCATCGAAGATGTTATGAATTCGAAGGAAATGCCTAAATGCGGCTCCACCGGAACTTCGGATTTGACCACCATCGTGAACAATGTCTTGGAAGAAACCGTGGGAGTAAAGTTCCAAGAAGTGCGCGGCTATCCGGGTGGTGTCGAGATCGACTTGGCTTTGGAGAAAGGCGAGATTCACTGCCGCGGCACCGGAATTACGACGCACTTTGCGCGCGAGCCGTATTTCACCTGGCACAAAAATGGTTTCGACCGGCATCTCGTGCAGACCGGAAACAAAAAAGATCCTCGTCTGGCGGATGCACCGACGTTGGTTGAGCTCATGGACAAAAAAAAGACGTCCGCTTTCAGCCGCAGCGTCGCCAAGGTCATGCTGGTATCCGCGACCTTAGGAAGACCCATGATCGCGACGCCCGGCATGCCCGCGGACCGGATCAAGATCCTGCGCGATGCCTACTCGAAAGCCTTCAAGGAACCAGAGGTCGTAGAAGAAGCCAAGAAAACCAAGCTCGACCTCGAAGTGCTCGGCGGCGCCGAGGTCGAGGCGCAGATCCGCGAAGTCATGAATCAACCAAAGGAAGTTGTCGAGCGGGTAAAGAAGCTATCAGAATAACTCTCGCGTCTCACAAGCTACTGTGTAGGAGCGCGTCGACAATGCACTCCCACAAAAACGATCTCTGCAATACGCGGATTTGACGGGGATCCCGTCCTGCTTGGAAACGTTTCGATGACATCATTTGTTACATACACGGCTCTCGTGTTGGGAACGCTATTTCTTTCGGCCGCCGTCTTTGCTTGGTTCGACGTTTTGACTCACGAAAACGTTCTCACAAACCCGGAGTTGAAAATCGCCAGCGGATGGCTGATGACAGGACTCATGTTGCTCGCACTTGGAATGCGCGGTTGGCGCCGGCGCAGAGAACGAACGGCAGCATCAGGAACAACTACGGAAAGAAAACCTTCGGGGTAACCTCGCTGCGTGTTTTATGAATTCCGCTGGCCGGCGCAGGCTGAGTCCAGAAATTTAAAGCTTTCTGGATACCAGTTTTTCACCGGCATGACGGCAAACACGGGACACGACACACTAGATCGCCCCCAGAACTTTTGGTCAGCTCAGGCGCTCATTCTGAAAGCCGCCTTAAGACACGCTTCCCCTGTTCTGCTTAATGGCACCGTTCTTTTCCGGACCGTAAATCACTTTCCCCGGTCGCGCACCAGTGTGATTGCCATTATCGATGCCACCACCCTGACCGCATGACCGCCCTTACCTGTTCTGATCTAGCTCCTTCCATGCCTGGCGCGCGAAGGAGAAATCCCGCACTTCATCCAGCGGCCGCTTCTTGTCCGACAACCGGTCTAAAAAATTCTCCATGTCCGCGTCGCTCATGATGCCGTCGCGCTGAATCGTCTTGAGCTCGGAGTCGTAGGAGCGCGCGGCGATCTCCGGCGTCTGCTTGACCCAATGTAAGAGAATTCGAATCGTCTCCTGGCGATTCTCCTCGATCATACGGTTCGCTCTGAGCATCGCGCGTACGCCGCGTCTCACGAATTGCGGATTCTCCTTGATTACGCGATCCGAAGTAATCATCCCCGAAGCCGGCATCCCGATCTCCGGCGGGCCGGCGAGCACTTTCGCGCCGGATCTCTGCGCCATCAGATCATGCGGCGGCGACAGCGTCGTCACTTCCACCGCGCCGGTGATCACCGATTGCAAGCGCACCGAAGTATCGCCGAGTACCACCGGCTGAAGTTGCGCCGGGTTGAAGCCCTTGGACTTGAGCAACTCTTCAGCAACCAAATGATCCGAACCGCGGATGCTCGATACGCCTAGTTTTTTGCCCTTCAAATCTTGGATGTCTTGAATGCTGGGATGCGCAATCAAGTAATAAACGCCTTTCTTTAACGACACCAGAATGATCTTGAGCGGAAAGCCGAAAAGAATCCCGCGCACCGTGCTGACGAACGTGCCAGTGAAAGCAACATCGCCATTTATCAGCGCCATCACGCCGAGCCGCGGGTTGGCTTGGATGATTTCCACGTCCATACCTTCTTCGCGAAAGAAGCCCTTACTTACCGCCACGTAATAGGGAACGCTCGTGTTGCTTCGGCTGGAGATCGAGATGCGGACTTTCTGCGTTTGCCCGTCGACACCGCTCGGCCTTACGGTAACGGTCAAGATGAGGCTAAGTGACACTAATGATGACACTTGAATCAATCTCATGTCCGCTATCCTCCATCTTCGATCCTCCATCCTCGAACGTCAATTTTCAAATCTCGATTCTCCCTTCCCTTCACTTCCCCGCTTCCAGCTCCTTCAGCGCCTGACGCGCGAATGAAAAATCGCGGATCTCATCGAGCGGTCGTTTTTTTTCGGCCAAACGATCCATCTGAAACTCGACCTCGGCATCGGTCATCTGACCGTCCTTGGCGAGAGCTTTGAGCTCCACGTCGTAGGACCGCGCGGCGCCCTCAGGCGTCTGCGGCACTGCGCGAGTCATGATGCGGACCGTTTCTTCGCGATTGTCTTCGATGAAACGGTTCGCCTTCAGTAGCGCCCGTATCGTGCGTCTTAAGGCTTGCGGGCTTTCTTTGATCAAACGATCCGCGGCAAACAATCCCGAAGACGGCACGCCGATCTCCGGCGGCCCTGAAATGGCCTTGAGACCCATCTGCTGCAGCAAAAGATCGTGCGGCGGGGATACCGAAACCGCCTGCACGGCGTTGGAAAGAACCGCTTGGGCGCGCAATGATGGTTCACCTACCGCAATGGCTTGTACAAGATTTGGATCCAAGCCCTTCATGCGAAGCAGCTCCCTGCCAATAATATGGTCTCCGCCGTTGACCGCGGTAACGCCAAGTTTCTTGCCTTTCAAATCCTGGATGTCTTTGATGATTTCGGGGCGAACCATCAAATAGTAAATGCCCTTTTTGAGCAGAATAAAAACCGTTTTCATCGGCAGCCCCTGAACCACGCCGCGAAAGGTGCTGACGAATGATGTCGTGAACGTCACGTCGCCGTTCAACACTGCCATCGCGCCGAGCCTTGGATTGATCTGGATGAACTCGACCTCCAATCCTTCGTCTTTGAAGAAGCCTCTGGCTTGAGCGACGTAATACGATGTGTTGGTGTTGCTGCGGCTCGACAACGAGATGCGAATTTTTTGTGTTTGCGCGTTGATGCCGTCATCAATGCAGAGAATAGTTAGAAGAGTAGCCAGCGTTATCAAACAACGCACGTGGAATCGCATCGAACTCATGACTGTACCTCGCGTCCGGCTAAAAATAGGTCAGCGCGTCGTTGAGCGTCAAGCAGATTCGGCGCGCGGTTTACTATTTACACAGTGGCGCCATTTGGAATAGAGTCCGGGCGACATGAAGAAATTGGCAATCGTTGCGTTCGTACTTTTCCTCTTCGACGGCGCCAATGCCTTTGCCAATCCTTACCTACCGAGAGCCGGCGAACGGACGACGACGCTTCGAGTAGCGACTTCCGCCGTCACCGGGGGCTTTGTGCATTTCTACGCCGGGCTCGATTACGGAATTTTTGAAAAGTATGGCCTTAAATGCGAACACATCTACATCCGCGGCCAATCGCCGGCCCTCGCCGCGCTGGCCGGCGACCAACTCCAGTTCACCTATGGGGCGGCTGATGGCAGCCTCCCCGGTCTGGCGGCCGGTGTCGAAGCCAAGGTCGTTGCTTCTCCTCTCGTCAAGCTCCCTTACGTCATGGTCGCGCGGAGAGACGTTCGCCGGCCCGAAGACCTCAAAGGAAAATCCATCGGCGTGACACGGCCGGGTGACTTGAGCGCGCGCCTGTCACGGCAGGTCGTGAGAAAATTCGGTCTAACGACCGATGAAGTTACCATACATCCCATCGGCGGCAGCCAATCGGAGCGCTATCAAGCCATGGTCGCTAACGTCGTTCAAGCGATCCTCGTGACACCGCCGTTGGATGTCCGCGCCAAACACGACGGCTTTAATGTTATGTACCGGCTGGTCGATCTCGAAATTCCTTTCATCTACAGCTCCTTGCTCACTAACTACAAAATGCTGCGCGAGCGCCCCGAAACCGTGCAGCGCATGGTCGCCGCGCTCGCCGAGACGGTGCACTTCGTCGAGAAGAATCCCGACAAAGCCAAAGCGGCCATTGCCAAAGCGATGCGTGTGAAAGATGAGGAGGCGCTCCAATCGTCCTACAACGTCTACGCCAAAGAAATCGTTGACCGCACCATGGTTGTGCCGGGTAAATCCGTCAGCGAAGCCGTAGATATCGCCCGCGAAACGGGAACCCTGATCAGAAGAAAACCGGAAGAACTTTACGACAACAGTTTCGTAAATAACCTGGAGAAAAGCGGCTTTCTCAAAGAGCTTTGGGGTAGCGAAAATTACCGGCGATAAACCTCTCTTCCGTTGCTCTTCAAAAATTCTGCGGATGACATCCTATTTACAAGGCCGCCGCCGTTGGCATAGAGTCGCGCCCATGAAGCCAGCAATTATCGCATTCTTTCTGTCCATGGTTGCGTCAGTTTCATTCGCCAATCCCTACTTGCCGAAACCGGGCGAGAAGATTCTTAGCTTTAGAATTTCGACCTGCGCCGTTTCCGGCGGTTTCATCCATCTTTATACGGCGCTCGATAATGGTCTATTCGATAAGTACGGCATGAAATTCGAGAATATTTTTATTCGCGGCAGCGGTCCCAATCTCTCCGCTCTTGCCGGCGACGAAGTCCAGTTCACTTACTGCGCTTCCGATGCAATTATCCCTGGAATGGCCGCGGGCATCGATGCGAAAATCGTCGCCTCTCCCCTGGTGAAGCTACCTTATGTGTTGATAACGCGGAAAGAAATCAGGCGGCCGGAAGACCTCAAAGGAAAGACTCTGGGTATCGCGCGGGCCGGAGACTTGAGCGACCGGCTTTCTCGCGCAGTCGTGAAAAAACTCGGTCTGCCTGCTGAGTCGGTCACGATTCGGCCCATCGGCGGTAGCCAGGGAGAGCGTTACCAGGCGATGGCGGCCGGTATCGTCCATGGGGTTATCATCACGCCGCCGCTCGACGTGCGGGCGAAAAACGAAGGCTACAACGTGGTCTATCGCTTGATCGATCTCAATCTGCCGTTTATCTACAGCTCGCTTCATACCAGCTACAAAATGTTGCGCGAGCGCCCCGACATCGTGCAGCGGGCCGTTGCGGCTTTGGCCGACATCGTCTACTTCGTCGAGAAAAATCCCGACAAAGCCAAAGCGTCGGTAGCCAAAGCCATGCGCACCAACGATCAAGAAGCGTTGCAATCCGCCTACAACGTCTACGCTCGAGAAATCCTCGACCGCACCATGGTTGTCCCCGGCAAAGCGGTCGCCGAAGCCGTCGAGCTCGCCCGTGAAAGCGGCACTCCCGTCAGAAGAAAACCAGAAGAAATTTACGACAACAGCTTCGTGAGTAATCTAGAAAAGAGCGGTTTTTTGAAAGAGATCTGGGGGAGCGAGAACTACAAACGCTAAACTTGAAATTCGTTCGTTCGAACGGCAGTTAACTGGTCGCCTTGGCAGTGAACAATCGCTACTCCGCCCGCGTATTGCTAATTAAACTTTGGCGCGGGTC
>VBKY01000295.1 GCA_005879255.1 Deltaproteobacteria bacterium | reverse complement strand
GCTTGCCCATCGCAGCAAAAACCTTGTCGAAACCGTCCACATCTCGTACCTCCCGAGGCTGAAGAGTCAACCCCAGCGCACGCGCCGCGACTGGAAGAACCTCTTTCACCTCGTGTACATTGACCGGAGTGGCCGGATCGTAGAGAACCGCGACACGGCCAACTTTGGGAACGGCTTCTTTGAACAGCTCCAATCGCTTCCCTCCTAGTTCTCCGGTAAGGAGAGTAAGACCGGTGACGTTGCCGCCAGGACGGGCAAGGCTTTCAACTAGGCCCTCCTCGACAGGATCGGTCCCAGTGCCCAACATAACGATGGGAATCGTCTTGGTCGCATTCTTGGCCGCCCGTACCGGAATGGGCCCTCCTGTTACGATGATATCAACCTTGAGACGCACCAGCTCGGCCGCAAGCTCAGAATGCCGATCGAACTTCCCCTCCGCATATCGGTGCTCGAAGGTGATGTTCTGTCCCTCTATGTACCCCAGCTCGCGCAGAGCCAGCCGAATTGCCTCGAAACGGGTGGAATCAGTAGCTGGGTCGGACGGCGATAGATACCCTATCCGAGGGACTTTCTTTTGCTGCTGCGGCTCGGCTATGACTGCAACAGCAAGCTGTACCGCGACGACCAGGATTGATAAGAGAACCTCTTTCTTCATCGCGCACTTCGTTCGTGAGTAGACTTATCACGAACATTGTAGTTGCGAAAAGTGTTA
This sequence comes from Deltaproteobacteria bacterium, assembly GCA_005879255.1. The sequence goes on along the minus strand of VBKY01000295.1, from coordinate 9,419 downwards.
TTTACCGAAGAAAGGAAACCGGATTCTTCGAGGGTGGAAAGGCTAAATTCGTCGCAGGATTGAACTGAATGACGCTCCACTTCAATCCCGTCCCCGTTGAGGCCCAGTATTTACGCTCGAACCGAAACCCTCAAAACCAAAAACGGTCTATCTATTGTCGCTGTAACAGGGTGCTCTTTCTCTATTATGTGACAAGCTACCCATTATACCTGCTTAGCACATCCGCATGACGCAACAGACCGAACAGAACGACGCGTGAGTCGGATGCGGCGTAAGATTGGTTCGTTTGAGAAAGGCCTAACGATAAACTCAGCGACGGTGCGGACCTCCGTTCGCTAAAGCTCATGGTTCATAGTGCCAAATCTCGGCAGGCGTATGGCTGATCGCAAAGTCCATAATCAATCTTCGCTCCTCTAGGAACAAATTCGGCATGGAGAGCGTCCACGTCCGAAACCCAAAATAGATATTCCAGAGTTTGTCGGAGACGTTCCAATAGGGAACCACATGCTTCGCATCATCGGCTTGTTTGAGCATCATATACATTCCGTCTCGGTGCAGAATCACAAAGGACAACCGTGTCTCTGTAGTGGGCCGCTACTTTCACCACATCGTTTTACGAGAAGGACTGGTGCGCTGGCTGTCAGTTTGCGAGTGTGCTGATATCTTAGTTGCCGAACGCGAACGCTCAACTTTTTCACCGCGGCGTCGACGCCGCTCTTACGTTTCAGCCTTGGCACCTCTTCCTCTTCGTCCGCGCGCATCGACTTCGTAAACCTTCCTCTCCCAGAAAGCGCTGATCCTCCACCGCGTAGTATTCTTCCTTATGACCGTCCTTGAGCCCGTCCTGTACGAACCTCCGATAGCCCCGGCTTCCGCCTAGCATCGCGAGCACCTTCGCCGGCTCTTTACCCTGCAGATAAGCATGATGACCGGAGTATCAATATTGCTCGGGAGCTCTAACCATGCCCGTCGGCACCGGATTGAGATGAATGTAGTGGATCAGTTCCAATAAATACAGACAGAATGCGTAAACAGCGCAACTACTAGTAGTATTGTCTGCGATACTTGGCTAGTCGTTCAAGATAGGCTTGGTAGTCCCCGTCTGATGTAAAGGTTTTCTTTCGCTGGGTTGCCTCGAACGATGACGTGATAAAGAACACTTGGAGCAAACACGCGCCGTCGTCGGGCCATGAACTTTGCATCCCGCAGCGCTCGGCATAATACCCAAAGTCTCCGTGGCAGCTTTTCTAAGTTTTCGGTGTAGCCTCTGTAGACTCTCCCGTACCAGTGGCCAAACGGCGTGTTCCCGAGCAACAACGGAAGCTGATGGCGCTGAAGTAACATAGTCCTGTCCGCCTCACGAAGAGGGAGTCAAGAAATCGTCGTCTGACTCCAAAGTTTGAAGCTAAAATTTGGCAAAGTCTTAGCTGCAACAAAATCGGGAAAGGGTCGTTTTTCTCTCTTGACACCCATCCTGAGATTCCCCTATCGTAGGTCAGTTTTGTTGGCTAAACAACGCGAGCTGAGTCGCCCGAGACTCTTCCCACAGATCCAAGTGTTCAAGAAGGGAGGCGTGTATGAATCAGCTCACGCGGCGGCAGTTCATAGGGCGCGGCACAGCCGGGCTGGCGGGGATTCTCGCCTTCGGCATCCCGCCCGCCGTCGCCCAACGGCGTGAAGTCACCATGCTGGGCTGGAGCCACTTTGTGCCGGAGTCGGACGCCAAGCTCAAGCAGCTCCTAGAGAAGTTCGGCCGCGAGGCGAACGTCGGGGCGCGTTCGGACCATGTTCCCAACGTTCAGCTCGCCTCCAAGCAAGCTGCCGAGGTCCAGACCAAAGCCGGCCACGATCTCATGATGTTCTACAACGAGCAGACATGGCGCCACCGCGACCAGCTAGTGGACATGGACGATGTCGTCGGAGAGCTTAACAAGAAGTACGGCACCGACATCTACCCTTTCTGCAAGGAAGCGTTTTTCATCAACGGCCACTGGAAGGGGCTCGAGTCGATCTGGCCGGCCATTCCTGGCAACTACCTCCAGTCCAAGTTCCGCCAGGTGGGCGAGGGCCCGCCAGACACATGGGCCGATCTGCTCCGGGCCGGGAAGAAGCTAAAGAAGATCGGCCACCCCGTGGGCATCCAGATCAGCCATTGTATTGACGCACACACCACCTTTTGGTCCATCGCCTGGTGCTTCGGCGCCAAGGTACTCGAGGCGGACGGCAAGACCATCGCCATCAACTCGCCAAAGATGGCGGAGGTCATCGAGTACTACAAGGAGCTATACGCGGAGGCGATGGAGCCAGAGGTGCTCTCCTGGGACGATGCGGGCAACAACCGCTGCCTCAACGCCGGCAGGTGCGCCTGGATCCACAACCCCGTGAGTCCCTACGCGGTGGCCATAGACAAGAAACTCCCGATCGCCGACGACATCAACCACCACTCGACGCCAGCGGGCCCGGCAGGCCGCTTCTTCGCTCCCAATGCCCGCGCCTATGGCATCTGGAAGTTCTCCAAGAATATCGAACTGGCCAAGGATCTCCTCCGCTTCCTCTTCCGCGAGGATAATCTGAGCGAGTGGATCCAGGCCGGGAACGGCTTCAATCACCCCATGTGGCGTTACTGGGAAAAGCACCCGGTCTGGAATACGGATCCGAAGCTCAGGCTGCTGCCGGCCGAGGGGGTCTTCGGCCGGATGCGCGGCTGGCCGGCGTCGCCCAGCGATGTTTTCGGGGTGATCGACGACCTCTATATCCTGCCCGACATGGTCGCGAAGGCGGTCGGGGGAATGTCGACCAAGGACGCCATGGCGTGGGCGACCGACCAGGTGAAGCGGATTCTGGCGACCACGCACTGATAGGACCACGATGAACCTCGCGTCGAGCTCGAGACCGAAGTCGAGGGAGGGCGGCCTGCTGCTCCCGGCGGCTCGGCTTACTCTCTGGCGAGAGCTTGGCCAGGTGCTCCAGCGGGAAAGTGTACTGGGCTACCTGTTCGTGCTGCCGGCCGTTCTGCTGCTCGTGGGTCTCGTCGCTTACCCATTCATCATCGCGCTCTGGCTGAGCCTGACCGACGCGTACGTCGGGCGGGGCGGCCACTTCATCGGGCTGCAAAACTTCCTCACACTCTTTATGGAAGACGACATCTTCCGCCAGACGCTTCGCAACTCGATCGTCTTTACCACCAGCGCCGTGGCCATCAAGACCGTGCTAGGGCTCTCGCTTGCGCTTCTGCTGGCGCAGAACCTTCGTCTGAAGCGGCTCATCCGTGGCGCGGTGCTCCTGCCCTGGGTGATCCCGACCGCGCTCTCCACGCTAGGCTGGTTGTGGATGTTCGACTCGCTCTACAGCGTGATCAACTGGACCCTGCTCCGCCTGGGGGTAATTGAGAAAGGGCTCCAATGGCTCGGCACCCCCCACCTCGCGATGATCTCAGTGATCATGGTCAACGTGTGGCGCGGGCTACCGTTCTTCGCTATCACGCTCTTGGCCGGCCTCATGTCGATCAACCCCGAGCTCTACGAAGCGGCCAAGTCCGATGGTGCCGGCGCCTGGGCGCGCTTCCGCCACATCACGCTGCCCTTGCTGCGGCCGGTCCTGGCCGTGGTGATCCTCTTCTCGACGATTCTTACCTTCGCCGATTTCAACATTGTGTATGTGCTCACGCGAGGCGGGCCGGTCAACTCAACGCACCTCTTCGCCACCTTTGCCTATCAGGTTGGGCTCCAGGCGGGGAAAATCGGCGAAGGATCGGCCATCGCGCTGTTCATGTTCCCGGTACTCGCGGTGATCGTCTACTTGCAGCTCCACTACGCGAGGCGGGAGATCTGATGGCCATCAGCCGCTATCCCCGCCTCCACCTGGCCGTGGCCCATGCCGGTCTTCTCCCACTCCTCTTCTTCGCGCTGTTCCCCTTCTACTTCATGCTGATTACCTCGCTGAAGGGAGATGCAGAGCTGTACGATCTCAAGGCGAACCCCTTCCTGATCCGCCAGGGCATCGTCTTGGAGCACTACAGCTTCCTCCTGAGAGAGACGCTCTTCAGCCGCTGGCTGCTGAACAGCCTGTTGGTGAGCGTCGTCGCTACCGTGATAGCGGTCGTCATCGGGACGATCGCAGCCTACGCTCTGGCGCGCCTGCGCTTCCGCGGCGCTGAGAGCTTCGGCCTCGCGGTCTTCATCACCTACCTGGTGCCGCCGAGCCTCTTGTTCCTACCGCTCTCCCAGGTGGTGAACGCGCTCGGGCTCACCGACTCCATCGCGGCCCTGATGGTGACATACCCTACCTTCCTGGTGCCGTTCTGCACCTGGTTGCTCATGGGCTACTTCCGCACGATCCCCAAGGAGATCGAGGAGTGCGCCCTGGTGGACGGTTGCAACCGCTTGCAGGCGCTCGTCCGCATCGTGATCCCGGTGGCGGCACCGGGGCTCGTCTGCGCGCTTCTCTTCGCCTTCACTCTCTCCTGGAACGAGTTCATCTACGCGCTGACCTTCATTTCCGCGGCGGATCAGAAGACGATCACCGTGGGCGTCACCAACGACCTCATACGGGGTGACATCTACTACTGGGGGTCGCTGATGGCCGGCGCCGTGGTGGGATCGGTTCCCATCGTAATCATTTACGTGATGTTCCTGGACTACTACGTCTCCGGCCTCACCGCTGGCGCGGTGAAATAACTCCAACCGAGGGACCGAGAGCCGTGAAACTCATGCGCTTCAACAGCAACCGGACGCGTCGTGCCTCGGCATTCTGGAGGGCGAACGGCAGATAGGCCAGGCCGTTGCCGCTCGGGGGTGGCAGGCCGGAGAGCGGCCCGGTTCTATCTCACCGTATCAGCCGATCGCTTCCTCGGTCTGGTTGTCGAAGAAGCGGAGCCGCTCCGGGACATAGGCCAAGCGGATCTTCTCGTGGAGCCGGGCGCGCACCGTGGGGTCCACGCGCGCGACCATCATCTGGCTCCCCACCCGAGTGTCCAGCAGGATCTCAGATCCCAGGGGCTCCACCACATCCACGACGGCGTCGAAGGAGAGATCGTCGGCGTCGCCGCCTCTCGCCTCCCGGAGATCCTCCGGACGAATACCGAGCGTGATGCTTTGTTCCCTGTAAGAGGCCAGCCGCGCCGCGCGCTCGGGCGGCACCTTTACACGGAGCCCTGTGGTTTCTACATAGAGCCCGCCGGCGGCTTCCGTGATCGTCGTGTCAATGAAGTTCATGGCCGGGGAGCCGATGAAGCCGGCCACGAACTTGTTCCGCGGCCTTGAGTAGACCTCCAAGGGCTCGCCCACTTGCTGGACCGTCCCATCCTTCATGACCACCACGCGATCGCCAAGTGTCATTGCCTCCACCTGGTCGTGGGTGACATAGATGGCCGTGGTCTCCAGCCGCTCGTGCAGGCGCTTCAACTCACCGCGCATCTGCGCGCGCAGCTTGGCGTCGAGGTTTGAGAGGGGCTCGTCGAAGAGGAAGACCTGGGGGTGTCGGACGATAGCGCGCCCAACCGCCACCCGCTGCCGCTGCCCGCCCGAGAGCTGCCGCGGCTTGCGTTTCAGAAGGTCCGGGATGCCGAGGAGGATCGCCGCCTCCCTCACCCGCTTTTCGATATCGGCCTTGGGGAACTTCCGCATCTTGAGCCCGAAGGCCATATTGTCGTAGACGGTCATGTGCGGGTAGAGGGCGTAGTTCTGGAAGACAATGGCGATGTCGCGTTTCTTGGGCGGGAGGTTGTTGACGAGCTGGTCGCCGATGTAGATCTCGCCCGAGGTGATATCCTCCAGGCCGGCCACCATCCGGAGCGTCGTGGACTTGCCGCAGCCCGATGGTCCGACCAAGACGATAAACTCCTTGTCGCGGATCTGGACGTTCAGATCCTTAACAGCGTGGATCTCGTCGAACTTCTTGTTTAGGTCCTTCAGCACCACCTGTGCCATCGCGACCTTTCCTCTATCCCTTGACGCAGAATGATAAGAATTTCGTTTTAAGGCGTAGCCGGTGAGAACGTGAAACATCGCTGACCGGCCTGGTGTCAGGTTTAGCTAAGTTTAGTAACTCTGGTAGTGTCCCGTCCTGCGTTGGGATTGGCATCAGACATTTGCTTTATCATTATTTTGCCCAGATCCCTCCTCACTAGTGATCATCCTAAAATCCCTCCTGACCGAGGCAGTTTACTATACACGGGTTAGATATTAAAAAGAAATCCATAAAATGTCTTCCTATGCTATCGTCTGCTTTGAATCGTCGACGCCCTCAACACTAAAATCGGTCTGTCTATTGGTGCTGTAACAGGGTCCTGTTTCTCGACGAGTTGCCAGAGTTCAGGCGTAATATTCTGGAAGTCATGGGTGGATTCTGTGTCACCAGACCTGTCGATTCGGAGTGTTGCGCGATGGAGAGCCCACTGTCCGAGATAAGGGCCGCAGAAAATTGTCGCGGAAATTGTCTCTCCGTCGAGGATAGCAAATATCACGCCTGACCCGATCGGTATCTACGGGCTAACCACCGCGTAATCCTCGTCAAATGACATATCCAGTGAGATCGCTCCCCCGTTAACAGGAAACGCGATCTCACCTAATCGATGCGCCAGGAAATGGAACGAGGCGACATTTTCATATTGCTCTAGCTTATCATGGGCTGAGCCATCGGCACGCGCTGGCAAAATCCTAATCGGGCCGCCATTGAAGTATCCCAACACATTGCGTTTAGCTTGCCAGTCCTTGGTCTGGAAAATTTCTTTGTCGCTCTTTGAATCACGGACTGCTAAGTGCTCGGCTGTATGATAGAGAGCGACTAGCTCTGGTTCCCAGAGAATCTGAGGAAACACTTCGTCAACCGACAACTTGCTGTATTTGCGCTCCCAGAGCTCTTTTGGAATCGCCAGATGAGCGTGGTCCGCATCGAGAGGAAACAGATATCTGGCGGCGCCTTTCTCGATCATAAGCTTTAAATGGCGCGTCGTGTCGGCGATAAATCGGCAAGGAGCGACGAACTCTCTTCCCCGGAACGACGCCGTAAACTCGCTCTTGCCGAAATAGCAAACATTCGGTTTTAGAGGATTATGGAGACGCCGGCCAAAATAAGCTTGATAGCGATAGGCCGTTTCAATTTCATCGGCCGTAAAGTACCAATCCGAATCCGCCGAACTCGTGCCCACAGCAGACAGAGCCAACAACACGGCGCTGATTAGAATGTTTATGATCGTCGTCATATCCTGCAACTCCCTATTTTAACGGTGCAAGCCGATGAGAACTCAGTCATTGTTTTGGTAACAAGGTAGAGCAATCATGGTGCCGAACCGGGAACATCCGACAAATGCTTGTTACTACGCACACATCGCGACACAGGCGCGGTTTGGATTGGAGCGCCGCCTAGCAACGTGGTTTGCGAACCGTCAATTGGGTTTCCGCTGTTTGTTCCCGTGGCTTCAGCAAAGCGTGCTTTCATCGAGTCAAAACGCGCGCTCCGGCTCGCATGATCGAACAAACCCGCATGATCGGGTTCTGCTATCACCAAACGCACCCTAACAGCTTCGAAGAGCCGCCTAGCGGAAATCAAAATGCCGAATCGCAGACTTTATTGACAGTACTTTTGGCGCTGTGGTACGTCCTAGAATGTTTAAAATAACTGCTGTTAGATCACGATCAGGCAATGTAGAAGAAATTCGGATATGACCGAAACCGACAAATCGGTATTATTGACGATCATCAGGCGGATACACTCAGAACGAGAGCTCGCTCCGCTGCTCAATCTTCTCACGCGGGAAATCAAAGAATTGATTGGCGCCGATTTGGTGAGCGTTTTTGGATTCGACCGCGAAAGGTGTGAGCTCCGCTCTTTTCTTACCCTCGATAACCAAGAAATTCGTTTCGACGCGCGCCTGGGTGTCGCAGGCGCCGTCGCCATGAGCGGTGAATCGGTGAACATCGAAGATGCGCCGAACCATCCACTCTTCTATACGGTCGTCGACTCGCAGACGGGTTACCGTACCCAGACTGTTCTAGCTGTCCCCATTAAGAACGTGCAAGAAGAAGTCATCGGTGTGTGCGAAGCAATCAACAAGCAGGACGGAGCGTTCACGAAAGACGACGCGGAAATCCTGGAGACTTTTGCAGCCCATGCCGGCAACGCGATCGAAACCGCTCTGCTTATTCACGCACTCAGAAAAGAGCACGAGCGAAGCGAGCCCAAAGGCCAGATGCAACACAAGGTCGAGATCGGCCAGTCCTATCTACACAATATTGTCGGGATGAGCCCACAGATCCAGGCTATTGTCCGCCTGATCGATCAAATACGGGAAAGCTCGGTTGACGTGCTGATTCAAGGAGAGAGCGGCACCGGAAAGGAATTAGTCGCCAGCGCACTTCATTACAACAGTCCGCGCTACAACCAACCGTTTGTGGCGCTTAATTGCGCGGCTTTACCCGACAACCTTGTCGAGTCTGAACTCTATGGCATCGAGAAAGGCGTCGCGACCGGAGTCGATAAAAGAATCGGCAAGTTCGAAGCAGCCAATGGCGGAACCCTATTTCTGGATGAGATCGGCGACTTGAGTTTGACGGCCCAAGCTAAGATGCTTCGTGTGCTCCAACAGCGCAGCATCGACCGTATCGGCGGACAAAAGCCAATGCCCATCGACGTCCGGATCATTGCCGCGAGCAATAAGAATCTGGAGCGAGCGATCCAAGAACATACTTTTCGCCCGGATCTCTATTATCGACTGAAAGTCGTTCGCATCCAGACTCCGCCGCTGCGGGAAATCCCCCAAGACATTCCCATCATCGCAAACCATTTCCTCAAAAAGCACCGCGGAATCATGAACGTCGAGCCAAAGCAGTTCACGCCCGCGGCCATGAATCTGATAAAAAGTTACCCCTGGCCGGGAAACGCCCGACAATTGGAAAACGAGGTCAAGCGCCTGGTTGCTTCTGTCAGGGGAAAAACAATCGCGGAACAGCAGTTGGATCTTCCCGGCGAGCCGGGTGAAAAAGTCACTCAAGAAAAAAATCTCTCCTACGACGGGAAAACAATCGACGAGGTCGTCGATGACATCGAGCGTCGCATGATCGAAGGCGCATTGAAGAAATATTGCGGGAATAAGCAAAAGGCATCTCAAGAGCTCGGCCTCAGCCGACAGGGATTGGTAAAGAAGCTGAAGCGATTAGCCATTACAGGCTGACGCAGGATGTCGGCGAGTTTGCCCTCAGGTTGGATTTTGTAAATCGTCAAGCGGCACGGCGGCGTTGGCGATGAACAATCGTCGAGTTTCTGTTCTATTCTCATTTAACTATCGCGCCAGCGACGTGTTTAGTCATTAGGGGAGGGACACTCCCTCCCCTAATGCATGATTAGATCCGCGTTGTTATTCATTCGCTATCCCCATAGGTTCCGCCAAATTTCAAACGCCGCTGCGCCTTTATCTCGTCATT
>VBKY01000294.1 GCA_005879255.1 Deltaproteobacteria bacterium | reverse complement strand
GGTAACCATGAGCATCCCGGCGGTAGGCACCGCGAGCAGGAGCGCGACCGCAAACCTCAAACGGCTATTTTTCATGTTTAGCTCCGCATCGTCCTCATCTTCGAACCTAGGCCAGACACTGATCGATTCGCGAGGGGTGAGAGGAAATGGCGACAATCGAGTTATTGCCAGGTGCGAATTTCCTCGCGCCAATGACGGCGGCGCTGGCTTACAGCGCGCCGAGCCGAATCGTTGCGGCAACGTCAGCGGCGAGTTGATTATGACCGCTGGAATGAGATTCGGTCATACGGCCCTGGCGCTAAGGTTAGTTACTAATCCCCAATTCCTAAGTAGGTCAGAATTATTCCCTCTGGAAATGGCAGATTGAGGAGCCGGACGAAAAGCCCCCAATAAGCAAACCAAGCCGCGCAGGTCAAAATGATGGAGAGACCCCAGGGTTCCTTGGACTGGATTTTCAGATAGCCGAATACCATGAGGGCGATAGCAATGGAGAAACCCAGTAGCCAAATGGCGACTAGAAAACCAACAATCCAAGAAAAAATAGTGATCGCTCGCTTCTTGGCGACGATTGGGTCGACGGTCTGGGTTACTTGAAAGTCGACGGGGGCGCCGCCTGAATCCGGCTTACTCTGCACGCCCTTCAGATCGAAATAGACTTGAATGATCGCCAGTATCAGCATCGGGATACCAATCGCGAAAGGATAGAGGCGGGCCTGCATACGCCAGTCCTTGGCCAGGTAAACGAAGACGATAAAAAAGATTAAGCTGCAAAAACTGAAAATTGCCGGCGGTCTGATCTTCAAAGGACACTCCTTCCTAACGTTTCCAATCGCGCATCTTTATTCCTTTGCGACTCTCGATATCTATGCGAGCAGCGCAATCTAGCAAGGTTTTCTTTGGACGTCCATCCCTAAGCGAGCGCCAAAAAGACTACACGAGAGCTAGCAATTACGCGCTTTGCTGAATGATTTTTGCTTCTCGCTTAGCACAGGGACTGTTAGGAGGTCAATATTCGTTTACTCTTTCGTTGCCGGCGCCAGGTGTGATAAGTGGAACCGATCCGGGTTTGAAATTGTGATGACCAATTAGTCGTTTGCCTTGCGAACGAAAGGACTTGCTCGACTATGGAGTTTCGCCTCACCCCAGAAGAAGAACGCCTGCGCCAAATCGTCGAAGAATTTGTCCGCGATCAGTTGATTCCACTCGAGCCGGACTTTGCTAATGGTCCCGATATCTTCGAAGGGAGCCGTTGGAAGAGCCGGGTCAAAAAGAGCCAGGATACGGAAATCAGGCGTTATATCGCGATCATGGAGGCGCTCGAAAAAAAGGCCGAGGAAAAGGGGCTTTGGTATCTCGATGTGCCGAAAGCTTACGGCGGGCTCGAAGTAAGCAACGTGGCGATGATCGCGGTTACCCAAGAGCTGGAGAAGAGCAGCGTCCCTTTCGAGTTGGGCAACCATGTTTCGAACATCCTTTATAACTGCAAAGGAGAGCAAATCGACAAGTATCTGATGCCCTGCATTCGCGGCGAGAAAACCTCCGCCTTCGGTTTGAGTGAGCCGGCCTCCGGCGCGGATCCTTCTATGCTGCAGACGACGGCAACTCCGGACGGTGATGACTTCATTATCAACGGCACGAAGATGTTCCCCACGTTTGCCGATGTCGCCGACTTCGTGCAGCTCTTCGCGCGCTTGCCGGGAACCAAAGGCCGCGAAGGAGTCACCTGTTTTCTCATCGACACCGGGACACCCGGCTATCAAGTCGCGCGCAGCATTGCGACCATTGCGGGAACCGAGCCGTGCGAATTGGTTTTTGAGAATTGCCGCGTCCACAAATCGCAGGTGCTGGGCGAAATCGGCAACGGCTGGGCGCTCAATCAAGCATGGCTCGGGGCCAGACGATTCCAAGTCGGCATTCGCGCCCACGGCAAAGCGCAGCGCGTGTTGCATGTAGTTCGCGATTTGGTAAGGCATGAGCCAAAAGATGCCGAACAATTTGCCGGGAGAGTCGGCCATTTCCTCGGCGAGATCGAAGCGCTCCACACGCTGACCTACCTCGGCGCTTGGAAAGCCGATCAAAAGATGGACGCGCGCTCCGAGGCGGCTAATGTGAAATTGTTTGCCACGGAGCTGTTACACCGAGTAACGGATTTTGCTTTGGAGGTTGGCGGACAGTCCGCGCTACGCAAGAACCACGCGCTCGCCCGGACGTTCCGCCACGCGCGGGCAGCGAGAATTGTCGAAGGCCCGTCTGAAATCCAGAGGCACATCATTCAGCGCGAGCTGTTTCGCGAGGGGGCAGCTATCTTGGAACTGCAGTAACGGCAGGCGCTCCCTTGAACTATTGAACGTTTGAACCTTGAACCTACTTTTCGTTCAAAACGTTCAAACGTTCAAAGGTTCAAAGTTCAACGAAAGAAAACTGTAAACGAATAGGCGTTCAAATGGATCTCAAACTCACTGAAGAAGAAAAGTTGATTAGAGATACGGCGGCGCAGTTCGTGGACAAGGAACTGATCCCGCGCGAAGGCGCCTATCTCAAGCAGCCAGCGCCGTTCCTTCCGCCAGGTGCTCCGGCGCTGCGCCAACTTGATTCGGCTACAAGAAGCGAGCTGACCGAGAGGGCGCGTCAGGTCGGCCTTTGGACTTTGGAGTTACCGGAAAATTTTGGCGGCTCGGCCATCAGCTCGGTCGCTCGGGTATTGATTCACCGTGAGTTCGGCCGCTCCGTATTACCTTTTCGTCCGGTGTCGATTCCTCAGTTCTTGTTCGAAACCAAATATGGCGAACATCTCGCCGATGGTACGATCTCGCTGGCACTGGCTTTCGCAGAATCACATAAGACCGGCGAACTCAGCCGGCTGCAAACTCTTTACCGGCAGGAACCCGACGGCTGTATCCTGCGCGACTCATCGATTTTTATTTCCAATCCGCGCGCCGATTTATACTTGTTCCCTGCCCGGGAGCAGGGCACTGAGCGACTGGGATTGTTTGTTATCGAGCGCGACATGCCGGGAGTTACCATCGGCGATGAGGTTGACCTGACCACCGACGGGACGGTGGCGCGGCTGATGCTGGAGCACTGCAAGATTCCCAATGAACAACTGCTCGGATATGAATACGAAGCGGGAGCGATCATCGCGTCCGAGCAATTGAACATCGCCGCGCGCTCGTTGGGCATCGGCATGCGCTGCCTAGCGGATAGCATCGAACATGCGCGCAACCGGGTTACCTTTGGCCGGCCGCTGGCGCAGCGCCAGGCGATACAATGGATGCTGGCGGATCTTTCCATTGATATACGCACGTCGACTTGGCTGACTCTCGAAGCCGCGTGGCGGGAGGATCAGGAATTGACCCACTTCGAGGAGGCGGCGCTGGCCAAGAAACGCGCCGCAAAGATGGCCTTTCAAGCGGCCGACGTCGCGATTCAGATTCACGGCGGCTACGGAGTTTGCAAAGAATTTCCCTTTGAAGGATTTTACCGGGACACGCGCCTGATGCGTCTATTGTATGGACGAGAAGAGGAGATCGATCGAATAGCGGGGCACAAATATTTAAGTACTTGAAGACTGAGAAAAGAGGCGGAGGATTCTAACTCAGCACTCAGTCCTCAGCACTGAGCAGTGAAGTGAGCGGGAGGAGCGACGATGCGACGCACGAAAGTTTGTTTTGTCGGTTACGGTTCGACGGAGTATTCGCGCAAATCCGAGGCGTCGGCGCTCTCATATTATGCTGACGCGATTCGCGACGCGCTGCGGCAAACGGGAATCAATAAAAAGGCGATTCGGGGATTCTCGATTACCACGCAAGCGAGCCCCGATTATTCGCCGCACGTCGCGGAGCAGTTGGGATTGGAAGTCGACTGGGTATTGAACGGCGACTACGGCGGTGCCGGCGGTGTGATGAGTGTCAGGCGAGCGGCGGACGCGATCGAATGCGGACACATCGACTTGGCGGTTCTCGTCGGCGGGAACTCCTTCGAAAGAAGCACCCCGACGCAGCGGCAACTGGAATATCAGCGCGGCAATTTCGTCGATGTATTCGGCTACGGCGGGCCGAATTCGCTGATGGCGCTGATTCAGCGGCTGCATATGGAACAGTACGGCACGACGCTGGAGCAGATCGGCAAGATCGCCATTGCGCAGCGCGAAAACGCTCTCAACAATCCGCAAGCGTTATTCCGTGAGCCGATGAGCATGCAGGATTATCTCAACTCGCGAATGATTTCCGACCCGATTCGGCTCTTCGATTGCGTGATGCCTTGCTCCGGCGCGGAATGCGTGATCTTGGCATCAGAGGAAAAAGCGAAACAAATCACCGACAAACTCGTTTACCTCGTCACCGACGCCGAGATTTCCCACTACCAAGTCGCGAACATGCTGCCCGATAAGACGACCTTCGGCCAGAAAGTCGTCGGCGAAAGAATTTTCTCTGAGGTCAAACGCGAGGATATCGACCTGTTTGAAATCTACGACGACTATCCGATTGCGGTGATGATTCAAATCGAAGATCTCGGTTACTGCAAAAAGGGTGACGGCGGCAAATTCGTCGACGCGCATGATTTAACCTATCGGGGCGATTTTCCGGTAAACACCGGCGGCGGCGAGTTGTCCGTCGGGCAGGCGGGGCTCGCCGGGGGATATCTTCACGTCGTCGAAGCGCTGCGCCAATTGAGAGGCGAAGCGGAAGGCCATCAGGTCAAAAAAGCCGAACGCGCCCTGGTCACCGGTATCGGCTGGCTCAATTACGGGCGCAACCTCGGCACGACTGCGGCGTTGGTTATGGAAAGGAGAAAATAATGGCTGAAGCAAGAATGCCGCAAAAAAGTTTGCCCAAAGTGAATAAAGTCGATGAGCCTTTCTGGACGGGCGCGGCCAATGGCAAATTTTTGCTGCAGAAGTGCAAAAGCTGCGGCAAGGTACAATTCTTTCCGCGCGTCGCCTGCGTCGATTGTTTCGGCGAGCTGGACTGGATCGAAGCGAAAGGCACCGGCAAGATTCACACCTTCACGCTCGTCCGCGTGCCGCGCAATCCGGCGTTCAAAGACGAGACGCCGATTTACTACATCAATGTGATTTTAGACGAAGGCGTGATCGTTGAGAGCAGGTTGGTGGGGGATACGAAAGAAAAAGTAAAAATGGGCGACCGCGTCAAGGTCGTTTTCCAGGAGACGCATGATCCGCAGATTAAGCTGCCGTGCTTTGAGTTGGCGGGATAGCAATTTTCGATTTTAGATTGCCGTCTGCGGGGCCGCTTTTCGATTAAGAAAAAATACATGAGAACGTTTTCCGCGCGAGTCTGGAATTATCCCTCCGACAATCCAAAATCCAAAATCGAAAATCTAAAATGGCTGGGGATCTTCTCTATCGCTCTCACATTCGTCTTCGGCGGGGCTGCGGCCGCTGCGCAGCAGCCGAAGAAGGTCCCCCGGATAGGGTATCTATCGTCGCAAGGCTCAGCTAGTGACTCCGCCCGTGCCGAGGCAATTCGACTGGCTCTGCGCGCGCTTGGCTATATCGAAGGACAGAACATCGCCACCGAATATCGATATGCGGAGGGAAAGCAAGATCGGCTCCCTGCGCTTGCGGCCGAGCTGGTGCGTCTCAAGGTTGATATCATCGTGGTAGCAGCAGCGGACACGGCGATCCGGGCGGCCAAGAATGCGACCAAAACGATTCCCATCGTTATGATGGGCGCTGGGCTCGACCCTGTCGAGGCAGGCTACGTTGAAAGCCTTGCCCGTCCCGGCGGCAACATCACGGGCATTACAAACATTGGCGGGGAACTAGGCGGGAAGCGGCTGGAGCTGCTCAAAGAAGCCGTTCCCAAAGTTGCCCGTGTCGCGGTTCTCTACGATCCGGCCACTCCGGACAGTGTGCACGATGTGAAAGAGGTTCTCCCAGTGGCTGCAGGTGCGCTGGGGTTGACTCTTCGGTCTTGGGAGGTACGAGCGGCGGAGGATTTGGAAAAGGTATTCGCTGCAATCAGTAAGTGGCGCCCGGATGGGCTCTATGTGTCCGGCGGGGGCCCGCTAATGCGTGCTAACGAAAAACGGATTGTGGGTTTTGGGTTAAAGAGCCGGTTACCGTCGGCGTACGGCGGCAGAAGAGCTGTAGATGCCGGCGGGCTCATGTCCTACGGGGCGGACGTCGAGGACAGCTACCGGCGCGTCGCATATTACGTGGATAGAATTCTGAAGGGAGCGAAACCAGCGGAACTGCCCGTCGAGCAGCCGACGAAGTTCGAGCTAGTTATCAACCTGAAGACCGCGAAGCAGATCGGCGTGACGATTCCGCCGGAGGTCCTTGCCCGGGCGAGTCGGCTGATCAGGTGATAGAGGTCGGTGATCAGTGATCAGAGGTCAGTATTCGGACAAGAATTTTCGGTTGCCGATTCCCTCGCCCGCTTCAGCCGAAGGCTGATCCGCCTTAGGCGGCTGCGGGCGAGGGTCAAGATTACGCCAAGCGAGTAAACAGCGCTAGTCAACGGAGGTGCGGCTCATGAACGCAATTGTTCGACTGCTGCGAATAATTATCTGTTTGCTATTAAGTCTACTTCCATCTCTCCTTATCGCCCAATCCAAACCTCTGAGAGAACTCAAAGTCGGCTACCCATTGGGTGGTTCGTCCAGTTACTTTTGGGTTGCCTATCGCTCGGGTTCGTTTGAAAAGCACGGCTTGAAGCTCGAGCCGATCTACATCAGGGGCGGGCTTATGGGAATCCAAGCGGCCCTTTCCGGCGACCTGCCTTTGCAGTTGCAAGGGGCGTCTACGGTGGTGGCGGCGTGGGCGCAAGGCGCCAAGGAGTTTCAATTTATTGGCGCCGTCGGCAATCGTCTGGACTACATTCTGGCGGCTCATCCTTCAATTAAGAGACCGGAGGATCTCAAGGGCAAGAGAATCGGGGTTAGCCAACTCGGGTCGAGCACGGATTTCATTGCGCGGGTGGCCGTTCGACG
>VBKY01000293.1 GCA_005879255.1 Deltaproteobacteria bacterium | reverse complement strand
GCGTGCGCTCATTCACTCCCAATACCAACATGACCAACGGCAACAGGGCGATTTTCGGAATCGCGTAGAGTGAATTGAGGATCGGTTCGACGGCCAACCTCATGCTCCGGGACATTCCCAAACTCAGGCCGAGAAGCACAGCAGGTAAAAGTGCAAATAAAAAACTCAGGGAGAGTCTATACAAGGTCACGCAGAGATGGCGCCACAGCTCACCACCTGCCAGAAGCCCGACGAGATGAGGTCCCAGTTGGCTGGGCGAAGGTACATAGTTAGGCCGAAGGATTCCTGCCGCCGCCAACAGCTCCCACAGGAGGACGGCAATCACGGGAGAAATAAATGCACGCCAAGACCCACGACGACGTCGCGTCATTAGCGCTGTCCCTTCGCCCGTAACAAATCTACTTGCCAGGGCATCAAGCGGTCGGCGAGCGCTTCCAGACCGTAGGTCACGAGAATTCCGAGAAATCCGATGAGCACAAGTCCGACATACATTTCCTCGATGCGCAGAATTTGCCACGAGTGCCAGAGAAAACCGCCAAGACCATGTTTCGCGGCGACCATTTCGACGGCCACAGTAACGATGAATCCGACTCCTAAAGCGAGGCGATACCCGATAAAGAGATGCGGCAGCGCCGCGGGAAGTATCACGCTTAGGAACAATCGCAGTCCGGTCGCGCCATAATTCCGCCCTGCCTCCAGTAGCGTCTGCTCTAAAGCCGCAACCGCGGCTTGAGCCTGCACCACGATGACGAGAAACGGCGTAATCGCAGCTGTCAGAAGCAATCCCCATTCGCTGAGGCCGAGATAGAAAATGACCAATGGGAAAAAAGCGATGCTCGGGATCGGAAACAAAAGCCTCACGAACGGATCAGCCGCCATGCGCATCTCAATCCACCAACCCATCGCCAGCCCGATCGCCGTCCCGGGTATCACTGCGATGAGGAAGGACGCGATCAGACGTCCCACGGTTGTCGCCACATGGAGCCACAACTCGCCGCCAACAGCCAAGCTCGATAGCGTGCGAGCGATGTCCGTCGGCGCTGGAAAGAAGGCGGCGCGCAGCATCCCCGTGTGGACCAGGGCTTCCCAAGCGGCGAGCATGACTAGCGAAGTCGCCAGCGGAATGGTGACCTCGCGAGACAAAAGGCGAGAACGCATCATGTTGGAGTCTTACCTATTAAGTACGCAACAGAATCACTGCAACAAAGTTATCGCGGCGCGAAGCTAAGCGAACAAAATCCGAAATCCGAAGCACCAAATCCTAAACAACCTGAAGCCAAATAAATCTGAAATCACAAAATTCAAAACTCGATCCTGATCCCTGCTGTTTAGAAGTTTTTTGGTGCTTCCGAGTTTGGTCATTTGAATTTGTTTCGAATTTTGGATTTCGAGCTTCGAATTTATTTGTTCTCAATCTTGGCGTCCTTTGCGTCTTTGCGCGAGTCAGTCCGTCGCCATCATCGATTTGAACGACTGGAACGATTTGAACCTTTTGAACGGTTTGGAGTGACATCCGTTTACTCATGGGCCATCGCGGTTTCCACTTCATTGCGCAGTGCTTCCCAGATTTCCAACGACAGCTTGGTGTAAGAATTCCAACCGCGCATTTCCATGTTGCGCGGGCGCGGGAGTTCCACCAAATACTCCGCCTTTATTCGCCCCGGCCGCGCCGTCAGCAGCACGATTCGGTCGGCGAGATAGACGGCTTCGTCGATACTGTGGGTCACGTAAAGGACGGTCTTGCGCTCGCTTTCCCAGACCCGGAGTAGTTCTTCCTGGAGCACCGTCCGGGTCTGCGCATCCAGCGCGCCGAACGGTTCATCCATGAGCAGCACCTCGGGTTCGGCAGCCAACGCCCGGGCGATTCCGACTCGTTGACGCATGCCGCCCGAGAGCTGGTGCGGGTAAGCACGGGCGAACGGCTCGAGTCCCACGCGCGCAAGCACGTCGCGCGCCCGAGTGAGACCTTCGTGACGCGGCACGCCGCGCATTTCCAGCGGAAAGGCTACATTATCGAGAACTGTGCGCCAAGGAAAAAGCGCATACTCTTGAAAGACCAGCGCAGTTTTCGGACGGCTGTTTTCCTTCTCGGACGAAGAGTGGATCACGACTGAGCCCGCTGTCGGACGGAGTAACTCCGCGACAACGCGGAGAAGCGAAGACTTGCCGCACCCACTCGGACCCAAGAGAGCGACAAACTCGCCATCATGCACGGTGAGATTCACATTCCCGAGAGCCGACACGGATGAGAAATCGCTGTGGTATACATGCTCCACATCGCGAATCTCAATCTTCGTCAAGTCCGCCATGGATTTCGCAGTTCCCGCTAAAGAGGCGCGGATTATAACATGGAGACTGGCGAGGACAAGGCTGATCAGCGTAAAGAACTTGCCATAGCAGATTGCTGAAGCATCGCAGAATTTTGCTGAGCATTTCTTGACGTCCCTCCCTTTGCAAAGGGAGGCTAGGAGGGATTTCGAGCTATTTGGGAGAGCAAATCCCCCTCGATCCCCCTTTTTCAAAGGGGGATGTTGCTCGCTCTCACAGTGAGTGTTCCTAAAGAATTTCTGACAGGACACTGGCGATCCGGATCGAAAACTTCATCTTGCAGTTCTTTCCTCTGGATAATACATTTCGTTTGAAGAACCGCGTTACCATCGATGCTGGGCAACGGCGGGACGAAGAAATTCATGGGATCAAGCAGTCGCGAAACGATTGACCAGGAGCAGTTCAAACGACTGCGCCAAATGTTTCAGGCGATCTTGCCAGCGAACAAATTTTACGGCCGTAAATTTGCGCGCATGGGTCTTCAACAGTTTGATTCGCTAGAGCAGCTGCAAAATTTGCCATTCACCACCAAAAGCGAACTCGTCGAAGATCAGCAGAACCACCCACCGTTCGGCAGCGATTTGACGTTCGCGCCGGAACGCTACATCCGCATTCACCAGACATCGGGTACGACGGGCAAGCCGCTGTACTGGCTCGATACCGAGGAGTCGTGGAATTGGTGGGCAGAGTGTTGGAAAGTGATCTTTCAAGCGGCCGGTGTTTCTTCGCAAGATCGCGTCTATTTCCCGTTCTCGTTTGGACCCTTTATCGGCTTTTGGGCCGGCTGGGAGGGCGCGCGGAAAGTCGGCGCGATGGCCGTCTCTGGCGGCGGTCAGTCCACTGCCCAACGGCTCAAAGCAATCATCGATTACGGCGCGACGGTGCTAGTCTGCACGCCGACATACGCGTTGCATATGGCGGCCGAGGCGAGAAAAGCTGGAATGGATCTCGCCAAGCAGTCTGCCGTAAAAATCACTATTCATGCGGGCGAGCCGGGCGCGAGCATTCCCAGCACGAAAAAGATGATTGAAGAGTCATGGGGCGCGAAGTGTTATGACCATGCGGGCGCCACCGAGGTGGGAGCCTTCGGATTCGAATGCCGATTCCAACCCGGCGGCATTCACGTCAACGAGAATGAATTTATCGTCGAAGTCATTGATCCGGTCACGGGACAGCCGGCGGAGCCAGGAACAAAGGGCGAATTGGTGATTACCAATCTCGGCAGAATAGGCAGCCCGGTTGTTCGCTATCGAACCGGGGATCTGGTTCAATCGCTGAGCCAGGCCTGTCCGTGCGGACGGCCATTCATCCTACTCGAAGGTGGAGTGCTGGGGCGGGCGGATGATATGATGGTTATTCGCGGTGTGAACGTGTTCCCCAGCGCCATCGAAAATGTCATGAGAGAATTTCCCGAGATCGAAGAATTTCGCGTCGAAATTTTTGAGAAATCGGCGCTGAAAGAAATAAAGATCGTTATCGAGCCGAGTGCTCATTACAGTCCTATCGAAAGGCTCGATGAACGAGTCAGCCAGCGCGTGCGCGAACGCATCGGACTTCGCCCTGTGATCGAATTCGTCGCGCCGGAAACTTTGCCGCGATTCGAGCTTAAAGCTCGCCGGTTTTTTAAGGTGTGATTTTCAGAATAATGACTTTTTAACCACGAAGGACGCGAAGGGCACGAAGGGCAAAAAAGGGGTAACGAAAAATTTTGAGCGGCATGCCGCAAACAATGAAGAACTCAGCCGCCTAGATCGCAGAACAGAAAGAGTTTATGTGTCAGAGCGGTCCGGTGGTTGCCTCTCAATGATGAGACCTCGAACTCTTCGTGTCCTTCGTGGTAAACAAACAAAGTGGACCTGAAGCCACCAATGACATCAAAGAAAAACGGCAACAACCAGACACTCGGCAAAATTCTCCTATGCCTCCGCGTCAACGACGAGATGCACGAAGTCGCGACCGAAGTGAACAAGACATTGTTGGAGGTCTTGCGTGAAGACATGGGTCTCACCGGGACAAAACATGGATGCGAACTGGGCGAGTGCGGCACTTGCGCTGTGCTGGTGAACGGCGAGCCGGTACTTTCTTGTCTGATGCTCGGTATCGAAGCGGTGAACACCGAGGTCACGACTGTCGAAGGAATGACGCGGAATGGCAAACCGCATCCGCTGCAAAATGCTTTCGCTGACTTGGGGGCGGCGCAATGCGGTTATTGCATTCCGGGAATTCTCCTTACCGCGAAAGCACTGTTGGATGACAATCCGCATCCGACCCGTGATCAGATTCGCCAAGCGCTGTCGGGAAATCTTTGCCGCTGCACCGGCTACACGAAGATTTTACAGGCGGTCGAGCTTGCCGCAAAGGAATAGCACGCTGCTGAAAAAGATTCATATGCCGAATGCCCTGAGCATTGTCGAAGGGTGCGCTCAATCGCCTCGCTCCAGTTGGCTTATAGCATATGGCCTATGGCATATGGGTTCCATCTATACTCTATATGCTATCAGCCATACGTCACCGGCCTGTCGAGAGATGTCATGAAGAAAAAGAAATTATCCGTGATCGGTAAACCGCTGCGCAAGATCGACGCCATGGCCAAATGCGCGGGCGAAACGATTTTTGCGGACGATCTCAATTTACCGCGCACCATTTACGCCAAACTCTTGCGCAGCCCTCATCCTCATGCGCGAGTGCTCAGCGTCAACGCCGCGCGTGCGCTCAAGCTCGAAGGCGTGTTCGCGGTGATCACGGGAGAAGATTTGCCGGAAAAGTTCGGCATCATGCCGTCGACTCAAGACGAAGAAGCCCTGGCCATCGACAAAGTGCGTTACGCCGGAGATCCGGTGGCGGCGGTGGCAGCGGTAAACGAGAGCGTGGCGGAAAAAGCGCTCGGTTACATAGACGTGGAATACGAAGTGCTGAAACCGATCCTCAGCATCGAAGAAGCGCTGGCTTCAACCGAGGAAAGCGAGCGGATTCACACCTGGAACCGGCACGCCAATATTCAAAAAGCGGTGTCGTTGGAATTCGGCGATGTCGACGCTGGATTCGCCGCCTCGGATCATGTTTTCGAAGGCACATTTTTCTACCAGGGCAACACTCACCTACCGATGGAGCAATACTCGGCGGTGGCTTTCTACGGTCCCGATGACAAGCTCACGCTGTGGTCTTCGACCCAGACGCCGCATTATGTGCATCGCGCGCTGGCCAAAGTTCTTGGGCTGCCCGCGAGCCGCATCCGCGTCGTCGCAACTCCGGTGGGCGGCGGCTTCGGCGGAAAAAGCGATCCTTTTTCGCACGAGATCTGTGCCGCAAAACTTTCGATGATCACCAGAAGGCCGGTCAAGATCACGCTCACGCGGGAAGAAACGTTTTACGTCCATCGCGGCAGACATCCGGTCAAGATGTGGGCCAAAACCGGCGTGAAGAGCGACGGCACGATCCAAGCGATGCAATATAAAACTTATCTCGACGGCGGCGGCTATAGCAGCTACGGTTTGGCTTCGGTTTATTATACCGGCGCGCTGCAGACGGTGACTTACGAAGTGCCCGCTTATAAGTTCGAAGGGGTGCGCGTTTTTACCAACAAGCCGGCCTGCGGACCGAAGCGCGGCCACGGCACACCGCAGCCGCGCTTCGCGATGGAAATCCAACTCGATGAAATTGCCGAGAAGCTCGGCATCGACCCCATCGATTTGCGCTTGAAGCAGTTGGTCGAGCCCAACACCGTGACCGTGAACGGCTTGCGCGTCAGCAGCACGGGATTGCGCGAATGTATCGAGCGCGTCGCCGAGCGCGCCGAGTGGAAGAAAAAATTTGGCAAGCTTCCCTTCGGCCACGGCGTCGGCTTCGCCGCGAGCTCCTATATCAGCGGCGCGGGCCTGCCTATTTACTGGAACGACATGCCCCACTCAGGGGTGCAGATCAAGCTCGACCGCAGCGGTGGCGTCGCGGTATTTTGCGGTGCCATCGATATCGGCCAAGGATCGGATTCGATCTTGGCCTACGCCGTAGCCGAAGAGTTCGGCATCGATCCCGCCGACATTCGAGTATTAACCGCCGACACGGATTTAACGCCCGTGGATCTCGGCAGCTACTCCAGCCGCGTCACCGTGATGACCGGCAACGCCGCCGTGCAGGCCTGCGGCAAGCTCAAACCCCTGCTGCTCGAAGCCGCAAGTAAAGCGCTGGAAGTATCGCCGGACGATCTCGAATTCGCCGACGGCAAGATTCGTAGCGCGAGTTTTCCCGAACGTGGCATTAGCTTCGCTGACGCAGTGACCAAGGCCGAGGGAAAGCACGGTACTCTCGGGGCGACCGGCAGTTATTGGCCGCCCAAAAACCCGCGCGATTTCAAAGGATCAGGCGTCGGTCCTACCCCGTCCTATAGTTTTACTGCTTCTGTCGTCGAGCTTCACTGCGACAGCGTCACCGGCGAAATCAAAATCGATAAAGTTTGGATCGCCCACGATTGCGGCCGTGCGTTCAATCCGCTGCTTGTGGAGGGTCAAACCGAAGGCAGCGTCTACATGGCTCTCGGCGAGGCGTTGATGGAAGAGCAGATCTTCCGCAAAAACGGCTTGCACAAGATTCCATCCATCTTGGAATACAAGAGTCCGACGACGCTGGAGACTCCCGAGATCGAAACGATTCTGGTCGAAACCAACGATCCGGAAGGACCCTACGGCGCGAAAGAAGCCGGTCAGGGGCCGCTCTTGCCCGTCGTACCCGCGGTCGCCAATGCCGTCTATGACGCCATCGGAGTGCGTATTCATGAAATTCCCATCACGCCGGATAAAATTTTGCGAGCGCTCGACGGCCGTTTGAAGCCAGTGTCCATTCCTGAATTTAAATTTCCGCCGCCGATTAAATGGCATCCGGGCGAAGGAATCGGAGTTCAGCAAAAGAGCTGAACTGTTCAAGGTTCCAGGTTCAAAGTTCAAGGTGGGGTGGGGACGTGGAACGTTGAACCTTGAACAGCGAGTCAACAAAGAGACAATGGTCGCCA
>VBKY01000292.1 GCA_005879255.1 Deltaproteobacteria bacterium | reverse complement strand
TTCGCGCATTGAAACGGATTGGCGAATGCTGGCGGTCGGTTCTGAGCGCTATGACAAATTGTAAAAGCGTTTGGCGTTATTCTGCAGAATGTCTTTTTTCGCTTCGAGGGAGATATCTTCCCGCGCCCAAAGAATGCTGCCTGATTCCGGCCAGCTCATGTCCCAGTGCGGATAATCCGAGGCATACATCAGCGTCTTGGAGCCGATCTCATTGACGACGTAACTGATCATTTTTTCTTCGGGCTCGCAGCCGTAGTAGCTGTTATCACTGAATAGGTACTCGCTCGGCTTCTTTTTGCAGAGCGGCGCCTCGACCTTGCCGCGCTTTTCCCATTCCTCATCCATGCGCTCGGCCCAGTAAGGCAGCCAGCCGCAGCCGACTTCCAAATAACCGACTTTCAGGTTCGGAAACATTTCCGGAATGCCGCCGAACACCATCGCCGTGAGCTGGCGTAATACCGGAAACGGATGGCCGGTCGTGTGCAGGCAGATAAACTGATCGAACACCTCGCTGCCCGGCTCATCGCCGCCGAAGGCGTGAATCGTCACCGGCGTGTTTAACCGCTGCGCTTCTTCGTAGAGCGGATAGAACTCCGGGCTGCCGAGGTTCTTTCGATGCGCTTGTGCCGCCAGCATGCCGCCGCAAAGCCCGAGCTTGGTGACTGCGCGGTTAAGCTCTTTGGCGCATTCCGCCGGATTGTTCACCGGCAAATTCGCCACGGCTTTCAAACGCGGCGACGCCTTGCAGTAATCCGAGATGTAATCGTTGTAGGCCCGGCAGAGCGCGGTTTGATATTGCGGATCGCGCACCCGGCCGATACCTAATCCGGTAGTCGGAAACATGACCGCAGTATCGATTTCCTGGGTGTCCATCGCTGCCAGCCGCTCTTCGACCTTCGAAGCAGGACGGCCGAGCGTGCCGCCGAGATTTCGGTCATAGTGCTCGCCCGGGATGAATGCCGCTTTTTGATTGCGATACGGCTCCGGCAAATAGGGTCTGATTTCATTGTCGAGATCGCGCGCGTGGGCGTCGGAATCCAGAACTTTTATGGCATCACGTAATTGCATAAATCTCTCCTCGAGTATGAGTTAAATTATCACCTCTTAAATGTTCGACGAAACAACTTCAACAAGGATTCTCGCGCCAAGACGCCAAGTGACCCGGAAAAGCCCGTCATCCCGAACGAATGTGAGGGATCTAAGACAGATTTCTCCCTTCGGTCGAAATGACAACGTTCCTCCGTTGGCGTACTTTACGTCTTTGCTCCCTAGCGTCAGGCCGCCTTCGGCAACGATGCCGGAGCGTTCAGCTTGTAAAGCTTGCGCACGTTGGTATTAAGCAGCTTTTCTCGGTCCGCCGCCGAAAGATGGGCCATATCGCGCTCGATAACGGCACGCGAGTTTGGCCAGGTGGAATTCTGATGCGGATAGTCATTGGACCACATGCAGTTGTCCACGCCCCACCAAGAGAAGAGCTGGCCGCCGACCCGGTCATTAAAAAACGTCGCGTAAATTTGCTCGGCAAAGTACTCACTCGGCAACTTGGTCATCGGCACCTTTTCCGAGTGGCGGTGCCGTTTGTAACCTTTATCGCACTTCTCCAACCAGAACGGCATCCAACCGATTTCGTTTTCCACGGAGACGATCTTTAATTTCGGATAACGCTCCAGCACTCCGGAGAAAATCATGTCAAACAGCGCGTCCTCGATTTCTCTGGTCTGCTGCACGCCGATGCGGTAGCGGTTGATACCGTGACTGGATTGACGGTTCATGCTGTCGCCGAAGCCGGTCAGGATGTGCAGGTGAACCGGCAAACCGAGGTCCTGCGACGCGGCCCAAAATCGCTCATAATGATCCGAGGTAAAAGGAAGTTTCGGGTCCGGCACTTGCCAGATCATCGTGCCGACGATTCCTCCCGCGTTTTTGCAGCGCTCCATTTCAGCGATGGCATGGTCAATGTCGTACATGGAAAGCAACGCGATGCCGTAGAGGCGATCCGGAACCTTATTGCAATACTCGATGATCCAGTCGTTGTAAGTTCGGAACAGACTTTCTTGGAACGCCGCGTCTTTGACGCAATACAAGCCGAGACCGAGGCTCGGATAAAGCACTTCCGCCGCCACGCCGTCGACGACCATGTCGTCCTGGCGCACGATCGGGTCCCAGCCGCCGGGGCGTGCTACGGCGAAGCCCGCTCTCCGAAACTTTTCCAAATTCTCCGGTTGCTGCCCGGCCATGAACAATCCGCCCACGGCTTGGATTTGAACTTCGGGCGAACCAAACATCCAGGCGTCGCGCTTGTCGTCGAAGAACATCTTTGGCGCGCGCTCCTTGAACGACTGCGGCATCCCCTTCTCCCATAGATCCGGCACTTCGATCACGTGAGAATCCGACGAGATAATGGTTTGTTCCATAGAGTTCTCCTCCCAAGCTACTTTTTAGCCCAAAGTTCATCGAAAAATCCACTCTTTTCCATTTCATCCAAGTAACGAGTATCGATCATTTCCTGCGGTTTGACCTTTTTGGCGCGGGGATCGGTTGCTGAGAGCTCGTCCAAGATAGCTTGTAAAGATTCCGGCTTGATGACCAGGCGCGGTTCCAAGACTTTGATTTCAGAATTGTACGCCGAGTCGAGCACGCTACGGTCGGTAACGCGAAGATATTTCCCCAGCACTTTGTAAACAAATTCGCGATCAGTGTGCATGAGCTTGGCGGTCTCGGCCATCGCGCGCATGAAATTAGCCATGACTTGCGGGCGCTTTGCCATCACCGAGCGCTTGGTCACGAACGCGGTTGCGGCGTAGGGGATTTTCAAATCGGGGCCGTAAATTACATAGTGATAACCCTTGGCGATCGCTTGGGCGTCCGTCGGCGGAGTGAGGTTGGCGACGTCAATCTGGCCGCTGACGAAGGCGGCAAAGGTCTCGGGATCCCCGCCGGTTTGAATGAATTGAACGTCCTTATTAGCGTCCATGCCGTAACGGCGCAGCGCCTGGATGGTGAAATAGTGTGAGTTGCCGCCGATCCGGCTCACGCCGATCTTCTTGCCTTTCAAATCTTCCGGCTTCTTTATGTTGCCGCCAGCAGCCAGGGTCTGGGTCATGGTGTTCTTAACGCCGCCGATAAATACCACGTCGGTGGAGCCGCGCAGATACGCGGCGACGTTGCCGATGCCGCCGGTGACGGTCATCTCCGCATCACCGCCCAGTAACGCGGCGGTCACGATACTCGACGATGAGATAAAGACCAAATTAAAATCGATATTGTATTTTTTGAATAGTCCCGCTTCTGTCGCCATCCACGGCATCGACTGCGACATGACGCGGGCGGAATGAATGCCGACTAATTTGTCGGGCGCCGCGGCGCCGTCGGTTCGGGAGATAACCGAAGCGATCACCAGCGCCAGCCAAAATCCGCATTTTCCTTTAACACCCTGTGGCATCGCAGTTACCCGCCTCAATGTTGTCCATAAAGTTCTCTGACAAATCCACTATCTTCTAACTCCTTTAAGAAACGATTGTCAAAGAAGTCCTTGGGGTCGGCGGCAGCGGCCTTGGGATGATCCGTAACCAGGAGGACCGACTTGATATGCTCTTCGGTAAAATAGGGCAGCTTGGGAAACACGCCGCGAAAAGAGTTATAGGCTTCATCGATAACCGGACCATCGTTGGTCGCCAGATAGCGCGCCAAGGCGCGCTTACTGATTTCCGGATTCTCGTTGGTAATCTTGATACTCGCCACGTAGGCCTTGAGAAAGGCGCGCACGCGATCGGGACTCTGGCGTATGAGAGCGCGGCGTGTGACCACGCCGCTATGAACATAGGGCAATTTTAAATCGGCGATATTGATAATTTCTTTGAGGCCGAGCCGGCGCGCCAGCAGTGTCGTCGGCGCCGATAGCACGCCGGCGGACACGATGCCGCGTTCGAGCGCGGCCAAAACTTCGCGCACGCCGCCGAGATAAAGAAATTTTACGTCCTGTCCAGGCTGCAAGTTGTTTCGCCTGAGAAGCGCCACGGCGGCGTGATCGGACGAAGCGCCCTTCGTCATGACTCCTAGCATTTTTCCTTTGAGGCCCGAAACGTCTTTAATCTCGGGACGGGCATAAAGCGAAAAGCCGTAGGTCGGAACACTGGCGGCGATGCCGACGATGTCAGCGCCACTAAGGACCGCATTCACGACGGCTCCGCCGGAGCTTGCCATATCGATGTCGCCGGAAACCAGCGTCTGCGTCAATCTGGCACCGCCGGAGATATAAATATTCTGCAGCTCAAAACCATATTTGTGGTCGAGCCGAGCCTCGGTCATGACCCAGATCGGCAGCATCGCGCCGCTCGGCTGCGGATAACCCATGCGCACACCGACCGGTGCCGCCGCGCCAAACACGGAATAGAAAAATCCCAATTCAACAACGAAAAAACAAAGGACCTTCAATATGCGCTTCATCGCACTGTGTATCATCATATGGTAGGGGCGGGTTTGAAACCCGCCCCTACTTCGCCGGATTGACTTGGGACATTTGGTTAACTTGTCAGACGCCTTAATGTCCCTCTCGGGGATCGTCTAAATCGCTCGCCTTCGGGCGAAGTGAAAGTTCGTCATGTCGGCGAACGCCGGCATCCAGGTTCGTTTTCACTTCACGATCAAGAACCCCGCCTCGACTTCCAGTCGACCAATTCAGAACCCTCTCGCTCGAAGCCGAGGGTGGTTCAGTTGATATTAGGCCCAAAATCGTTCTTTCCAGTGTGGAATGGCCAAGGGGTTAACGACCGTATCGGGAACCTTGCCGTCGAGGATCGCGAGCATGCTTTGTGCCGCCATTCTTTGACCTGCTTCCGACGAGCCGGGGTTGGCGCCGATGTTATGCGGTGTGAGAATCAACCGATATGGATCGATTTGACGGAGCGGGTTGTCCATCGGCATCGGCTCCTCATCGAATACATCGAGCGCGGCGCCGGCGATGATTTTTTCATTCAAAGCTTGGACAATATCGACTTCTTTGATTGCAGGTCCGCGGGAAGTGTTGACAATAAATGCTGTCGGCTTCATGAGCTTGAGCTCGCGCATACCGATCATGCCGCGCGTCTCTCTAGTCAATACTACATGCAATGTGACTAGATCCGATTCCTTCAGGAGCTCATCCAGCGAAACCATCTTAATACCGAGGGATATGACGGTTTCCTGCGTCACGTAGGGATCGTAACCGAGAATCTTCATACCCCATGCGCCGAGACGCTTGGCGACGTTTTGGCCTATACGGCCAACGCCGATAATGCCAACCGTTTTTCCCAACATGAGCGTGCCCCGGTTTTGCAGCTCTTTCCAGCCGCCGTTGCGCATGAACGCCTCATTGAACTTGAGACGCTTGAACAGCGCTACCATCAGCCCCAGCGTTGCTTCGGCCACACCCATATAGTTTTCCGGCGTTGGGCTGTTACAGCAAAGAATACCCAAGTCCGTCGCCGCGTCGACGTCGACGGTTTCGATGCCGATGCTCGATTTCACCACCGCTTGGAGATCCGGACAGGAGTCGAGAATATCTGCGCCGATGATATCGCGCCCCGAAGGATACACGATTGGACAGTCGCCGATCAGATTGACGAGCTCTTTGCGTTCGTAGCGAAACGTTCGAAAATCGTCTTGTGGTTTCCCCAACACGAGCTCGCAACCCGCGTCGCGCAGGATATCTTCGGCGACCATGGTCCGCATCGGGCCGGTAAAACAAATTTTGCGCTTAGTTGCCATAGGTCGGTTCACTGCAGATTGTAAAGGTTCTTGGCCGATTCGGCGAAGAGCCACTTCTTGGCTTCGTCGTTTAAATCTTCGCGTCGGCCGAGATGCTCGATGTTTTCGGGAAATTCGGTGTCCCAATGCGGATAATCCGAGGCGTAATAGATCACTTTATGCGTGAGTAGGCCGGCCGTGGCGCCGATCAGCGGCTCATAGTCTTCGGCGTGTAAGTAGATGCGCCCCTCTTTCAGGTAGTCGCTGGGTTTTTTCTTGCACTTGGGCGCTTCGACCGCGCCGCGTTTTTCCCATTCCTCGTTCATCCTGCCGAACCAATAGGGCGCCCAACTGCAACCCGCTTCCATGAACGCAACGCGCAATTTAGGAAAGCGATCGAAGACACCACGGAACATGAAGCTGCAACATTGCATCATCTGGGCAAATGAGTGGGACAGCGTGTGAACTTCGATGAACTGGTCGAACAGATCGCCGGCAAAATAATGCGGCCCGCGCACGGTGGCGTGCACGCCCACCATGCAGTCGAGCTTTTGCGCTTCTTCGTAGATCGGCCAGAAGCTCTCGTGTCCTAACGGCAGGCGCAAACCAACCGCAGGGAGCATCAAACCGACGAGCTTCAATTCTTGCACCGCGCGACGCAGTTCTTTGACGGCTTCCGGCACGTCTTGGAAGGGCACCAGCGCCACCGCCTTCAGACGCGGGCTGACTTTTTGAAATTCTTCGGCACAGAAATCATTCCACGCTTTCGCATACGCCACCGCGACGTCGGGCTCGCGTATCCAGCCGACGCTTAAACCGTTGGTCGGATAAAGAACTGCGGTCGATACGCCGCCTTTGTCCATCGCATCGAGCCAGCTCTTGGCGTCCCGCGCGCGGGTGCCTAATGTTCCACTCAAAGATCGGTCCCAGCTGTCTCTTGGCGTGAGCGTCGCCGCTCGGTCTCGGTAGCGGGCGTCCATATATTTTTTCAGCTGGCTGTCCTCTTCCGTGATGTGACCGTCAGCGTCTATGACTTCGAAATGGTTTGCCATAATTGCTTCCCTCCTCTGTGCTCGCCTCTTGATCCTCGTGTACGCCTCATGGGAGCGCCGTGTCAAGCGAGGGCGATGGCGCCGTGTATGAGGCCAACCTAGGAAAAAAAAATGCTTGAGAAATTCAACAGAAAGATGGTAACGAAGCAATGCCACGTCGGTTCCTCTGTTAAGCAGCCCTGGACCTAAAAGCGCATCGAGAAGGGCCGCGCGCATTAATGATGCGGAATCGACCGGAGCGCCCGGACCAATCGGTTGATGAATTTAATGATCTTCGCTCGGCGGTCGTCTAAGTGAATAGTTGTCAGGAAAGTACAGGAAGGAGCAGGGGGCATTATATGAAAAAATGCGGCTTTGTCCTCGTCCTACTTTGGACATTGTGGACCAGAACTCAAACCCCGACTTCCGATACCTGGATTGCGGCGCCAGGGCTCGGGTCCGAGGCGAAATGTCAGGCCAGCATGAAAGACAAACTGGATACCTGGAAGCAACACGACAATGAGCTATGTTTGCTTGCCCGAAGCAGATGATCCGCGCAAAGCGCCCCCTCCGGAAAAACCAAGGAAGCCGCAGAAGTAACGGCGTGACAAATGAACCCTCCAGTCGACTTCAATACAGCGGCTTTGATTCCGCAGTTCTGCGTAACAGTTAATCCGAGGCCTCTCAGGGTCCCTCATTCTCGCATGCTTCTACCTGGATCTATTTGAACGGCGCGAACGGTTCGAGCGATGTTCAGGACTTGATCTCTTGAACGATTGGAACCTTACCGGACGCTAAAACGTCTCGACCAATTCCCGCAGCCGCTCCTTGGCAGACTTTAGAATCGGCTCGCCATCGCCAACCAGTAAAATATCGAAGTCGAGGGCAAGCAGTTCACGCGCGCTGTCGCGTAGGCGCGGCGGATCGTCCACCACCTTGTCCGGTAAGAGCTTGCACTTCCCAGGCGGATCGCCGACCACAGCGTCCCCGACGAGCAGGATTTTTCGCTCCGGCCAGTGAAGCACAACTTCCCCCAGCGATTTCCCCGGTGAGTCGATCACCACGAACGGACCGACCTTGTCGCCCGGGTTCAATTCATCATCGACCTCCGCCCCTTCCTTGCGCGCGTGTGGCGCGTCCGCTGGATGGATCGCGTGATTGCGGTTGGTAATGAGAATGCGCGCGACACCCTGCCGCGCTAGCTCCGCCAAATCCTCGTCACTCGGCTCCACCGGATCGACGCAAAGATTCCCATCCGCGTGCCGAATGAAGTGCCCGTTAAAATTGTAACCGTGCGGTTCCGAAAACCACGGCCAAGTGAAGATATCTTTCAGGATCTCGCGCATTTTATCTCCTTTACGTTGGTTTCAGTTCTCGCCCAGGGGTCTATTTGTGGTGACCGGGTAATGGTTTCCGACCTTAGTAACAGGGCTGTATTAATAACTTCCCTTTTCAATCCACTTGCCCGTTTTGGTCCAACTTAGTCCTAAGAATCGAGGAAAGCGCCATCGTTTTGAATAAAGTGCTTGCACCTCAGGCGCGGGTATTGGTTCTACGAGTGCATCAAGATTAAACCCAGATTCGGCAAATGTTTGAAGGTATTGTCCAACAGGTCGATGAATGTGAGTCGTTATTACGTTAGTTCGACACCTCGAAATGACGAAAGGTCCTTCAATAAATATTTCTTTGGAGTAGTCGAACCATTCTTCGGAGTCGTATCCCCAGTACATCGGCCAAAAACAAGGATGGGAAAGCGTCGCGACAAACTTGCCACCGGCTGGCAAAAGACCTGAAACTGCTCTCGCAAATGCCTCCAAATTTGGAGCAGTCATCAATGTCATGACGGCGACAGCAGCGGTTGCTTGTTTTCCAACGATAGCATCGTTGAGGTCTTCAACAGGAGACTGGACAAATTGAACGTTGCGAGCGTCACGGGAGGATAATTTCATGACATTCGTTGCGATTTTAGTGAGTCGGTTAGTGAAATTTCCGGTCCCCGCTCCTATGTCACAGACGAGAGTCAAGTCTATTCCCTCAAGAAGGTTGAACATTGTCGGGACTAAAACATGCTCATAACTTATGTCTTCTCCAGACGCGATCTGGCGATGTCGTTCCTGGGCTAACTGGTCCCACTCCGACGCCAATTCTGAGTGATTTTTAACGTGACAAGGTCTTACCCCGTTCATGTCACCGCCGGTTCATAGTTTGACCGCGTGCTAACGCGATTAGATCCTCTGCAAGGTAGAACGCTGGATGACCGCTGGCTGCAAACTCATCAATAACATGCGTATTCCCATTTGCACGTCCGACTGCGACGCGTGACCCGTCTCGTCCAAAGAAAACTATCGTGAATCGCGATGCAGGTGACTCAAGACTATTCGCACCATAGGTGCACACC
>VBKY01000735.1 GCA_005879255.1 Deltaproteobacteria bacterium | reverse complement strand
ATTGAGTCAGCCGGGCTTTAAGCTTACAACCATCCGGCGCGACTTTGAACAGTGAAGCCCCAGGCACCGTCACATAGCCGTCGAACCGCTTGCAATAATACTGCTTAATGGTTGTTTCACCTGGGATGAATTCGCCCTCGGGGTCGACGATTTGCCGTTTTCCAGACAACGGATTCATCGCGGTCCAAAGTTCTTCACCTTGATAACCTTTTATCATGTCTACAGGGGCATGTCGTAGAGACACCGACCTGCGCGTAACCGGTCGATATGCAGACGAGCTTCGCAATCGGTATCGTCGCCATGGCTGGCCTGAGTGCGCTGAACACGGCGGTGTCGGGGTTGACGCCTTGCGAATCCCAAAAAGCGACTTCATCACAGATGCAGCACACGATGGTCACACCGCGCACGCTTCTGTAGTCCGATGTCTTTACCGCCATGGTGATGTCGTTGGAGAGTTCGACCTCATCGGCGCGCCAGGCAGTCACCATGCGGCGAAGTGGCGGTATGGCCTCAATGATTCCCTTGCAGTAGTTGAAGACGACTTTTGCCTGGGCTTTGTCGATGGCGAGAATCAGAACCACGCCGCGCTCCCCGGTGGTGAGATACTCGACGAAAGAGAAAAAACAAGCGATGAAGACGCCGATAAGTGCGGAGATGAAACTTTTTCCGCCGCGACGCCCGACGATGAGGAAATTCTGCTTTGATCCGCCCAGCGGTGGCGATGTGCGTCCGGTATGACGGTTGAAAACGACGAACTCGTCCGCGGTCATCGCAAGGCCGAAGATGGCTTTCAAGACGACGAGCCAGGCGGCCCAACTATCGAGTGCCTTAAACCGCGGCAAAGCGCCGAACAGCCGCCGGTTTTTTATCGCGTCAATGATGGTGATCTGTTTCGCCATAAACAAAAAAGCCTGTGAGACAAATCCCAGAGAACCGAAGGCTCTCTGAAATCCCCCACAGGCTTTTCGCTGCCGCGCGTTCGAGCGCGGATGTCACAAGCCCTGCGGTGGATGTTCAAACTAACCTACGACTACAATCTGCCGCTGCGTTGATCAGTCACAAGAGTAACAAGCGTCCAAAAACAATGACTTAGGTTAAATCTCCAATCGGTCACAAGCCGACAGTGTTACCGCAGTCAAAACCAAGCTAAACAGCGGAGAACACAGCGTTGTTACTGCTGTTACCGCTGAAGAACCCGATGTAGTCCTCGTCCGACTCATACTCTCACACTGCTGCCTTTCGCTCGATGAACCGCTCGACATCGTCTGCACGAAAGCGAAGACACTTCCTCGATAATTTCACCTTCTCCAACTCACCGCGGCGCGCCATCGTGTACACGGTTTGAACTTTGAGGCCGAGCATGAGCGCGATATCTTCCGCTTTGAGCAACCTGAGTTTTTGCTGCTGTTCTTTCACGATGCTACTATAAAGCCATATTTGTTATTCTGTCGCGAAGTGGAGGAAACATGAACCGATGCCCAGCGTGCGGTGGATATCTGACTTGGGAGCCGGAGTTCATGGAGACGCCGGCGCGGGTTCATTGCATCGCGTGCGCATGGATGGTCTATGATCCAAGATTCAGGACAGAAGAGGAAAGGTATTTCCCGTCGGACTCAACGGACCGGCGGATAGAATGGCGACAGCAGAATCCTGGCTATGATCTCTATGAGCCGAAAAGCGCGGCTTGCCAGCTCAAGACCAGCGTGAGTTACCTGAATTTCTCTGTGAGAAGCGACCCGGCGGCACCGGTCGTCATTGGGCGGGGACTTATAGCCTGCAATACCCCCGCATTACAGGAGTGGTGGGATAGCAAAAAACACTACGGGACGGGTGGAGATTAGCAGAGTTCCCGGAGCACGAGAGGCGAGGGGCCTTTCGATTCTTGTCACAGAATTGTCCATTATCGAGCGTTCTCGTTTGAGGCTGGTCCCCCGCCATCATGCTCAGCCTATGACGTCATAATTGGGCTATCTAGCTGGGATTCTCGGCGGGTTTATCATCCTCGTCCGTTTTTTCGATGATCTCTGGAGCGTCTCAACCTTGTCTACCTTCTGAAAACCTAACCGCTGGAGGTCACGTGAGCCGGGGAAATAGCCGGAAAATACCCGTTGAATAATCCTTGGCTTCCGTTCGTCCCATATTTTAGAGCCAGAGATCGAGGAGGGTTCCATGAAGCCTAACAGCTTAAACCGGATGGCGGTGTTGGTAATCAGCACTATGTCATTGGCAGGAATGAGCATACCGGCCAATGCCCAGCAACAACCGCAGGAAGAGCAAAAACAACCACACAAACAGCCACAGCAGCAAGAGCGCAGCCCGCAACAATCAGAACAAGACCAAAAACGCCAGCAACAGCAGCAGCGGGCTCGGCAGCAAGCCCAGGAAGAGCAAAGGCAGCAGCAAAAACAATCGCAGGAGCAAGAACGCCTTCAACGAAAATCAGAGGAAAACCAAAAACGCCAGCAACAACAGCAGCAAGAACGGGCTCGGCAGCAGGCACAAGAGGAGCAAAGGCAGCAGGAAAAACAAGAACGCCTTCAGCGACAATCAGAGGAAGATCAAAAACGCCAGCAACAGCAGCAGCGGGCTCGGCAGCAGGCACAGGAAGATCAAAGGAAGCAGCAAAAACAATCGCAGCAGCAAGAGCGCAGCCAGCGA
>VBKY01000291.1:7116-15713 GCA_005879255.1 Deltaproteobacteria bacterium | reverse complement strand
GCGTACTTTGCATCTATCGTCGGGTCGGACCCCGATTAGTCGGCGACCTTTATGACAATTTTGCCGCGCCGGTGCGGTGCGCCTTCGAGCATTTGATGTCCTTGACGAGCCTCATCGAGCCACAGCACTTCGCCGACTTCGGTGTTTAGCTCCTCGGCGTCGATCAGCTCAGCGACCCTTTTCAATCGCTCCGTCGTTACCCGGACGAGGAAAAACAGCGCCCGAACGCCGTACTCCTCTGCTTTTTCCTTGGAGGGCTGGGCCGCCGAAGATACGATAATACCGCCGCGCTTAAGAACTCCATAAGAGCGATCGACTGTGTCTCCGCCGACTGTATCCAGCACGGCATCGATCTCCTTCACTTGCTCTTCGAATCGCCTCGCCCGATAATCGATGACACCATAGGCGCCGAGGCTGCGCGCGTAGGAAGTATCCTTAACGGATGCCGTGGTGATCACCACAGCCCCCGCCCGCTTCGCCAGTTGCACCAAATACCCGCCGACATTGCCGGCGCCCCCATGGATGAGCACGGACTGCCCCGACGAGAGCCGCGCCAATTCGAACACCATCTGCCACGCGGTCACCGCCACGACCGGAACGGATGCCGCATGCGTGTGATTGAGAGTTTTCGGTTTGTGAGCGATCATCGTTGCTTTGGCGACGGCGTATTCCGCGCAGGCCCCAGTGAAGCGCTCGTTGGTCACGCCGAAAACTTCGTCGTCGATTTTAAGTCCTTCCACGCCGGGACCGATCGAATGAACCACACCCGATAAGTCCGATCCTAAAGTTAATGGAAGCGGTTGCGGCAGGGCGCTCTTACCGCTGCGGATCAAGGCGTCCCATGGTCCAACACCGGCGGCTTTGACCTGCACGACGACTTCGCCGTCGGCGGGCTCGGGCTTGGACACGTCTTCAACGGAGATGACTTCGGGCGGACCAAATCTGTGAACTCGAACAGCCTTCATTGCGATTCACCTAACGGTACTTGTATCACGGGAGGCTACATTAGGCTCACGTTGGCCTGATCGCGTCCTAAGCATCGGGCGACTTCAGTGGAGAAATTGGCGTCCGCGAATGAGATGGCTCATGCTGTTTCGCCCGTTCGCGCCGCGTCGACGCTCCAAATCCCGGAGCCGCGCGTCGCCATATACAGAAATACGAGACATAAAGCACCGCCAGTTCGCCGTCATGTTCGATCGGCCTTTGCGGCGCGTAGCCAGCGAGAATTTTTTCCATGACCGCACAACCTTCAATTGAAATTTTAGTCTAGACAATGTCGAGCCGTTATTTAGATAGTAGGGGCAGGTTTGAAACCTGCCCCTACGGTGAGCTGCAGGAGACACAAGCGGGGTGGATTGCCATCACGCGTGTCATTCCGAGGCTAAGCCGAAGAATCTCGACCGAAAATTCTAGACGCTTCGCGAAGTTTATCCTGAGTATAACCGAAGGGCTCAGGGTGCCTCACTCCGTGCCGCTCGCCGCTCCGCCACGGACTGAGTCAATTCGTTTCCCAGCCGCCGCCTAGGGCTTTATAGAGTGCGACCAAATTGGCAGCCATGGTCGCCTCGCTCTGGGCCAGATCGTTTTCTGCTGCATAGAGTGAGCGTTGCGTATCCAGTACATTAAGAAAATCGTTGAGCCCGCGCACGTATAATTCATTGGCCATTTCTACTGCCCGCCGGTTGGCCGCTACTGCGTCCGTAAGAGAGCGCTGGCGCGCTTGCTCGCGCGAATAGTTGACGAGCGATTTTTCGACGTCGCCGAAGGCCGCAAGCACCGTCTTTTCATACCGATTCAGAGCTTGCTCCTGCTGCGCGTTGCGGATCTCGATATTTGCCCGAATGCGTCCGGCGTCGAAAATCGGCCAACTAATCGTCGGTCCAATCGACCAATAGCGGCTGCGCCCAGTGAACCAATCGCTGGCACTGATGCTTTGCAGGCCGGCCGCGCCCGTCAGGAAAAATTTCGGGAACAGATCGGCCATCGCCGCCCCAATCTGCGCCGTCGACGCGGCGAGATCACGCTCGGCAAACCGGATGTCCGGACGGCGCCGGAGCAAGTCCGATGGCAATCCAACGAGCACCTCCGGCGGCAGGCTGGGAATCGTAGTTTCGTTCGCGAGATCATTCCACAGTGCACCCGGCGAAAGTCCCAACAAGAGATCGAGGCTGTAGACTGCTTGCTTCAAAGCGCTTTCCAGCGTCGGAATTTGCGCCGCCGTCGTATTGACCTGCGCTTCTGCCTGCGCCACTTCCAGATCGCTGGTGAGTCCAGCCTGGAAACGTATGCGGGTTAGTTCCCATGTATCCTG
This sequence comes from Deltaproteobacteria bacterium, assembly GCA_005879255.1. The sequence goes on along the minus strand of VBKY01000291.1, from coordinate 13,402 downwards.
CTGCGCCTTGAGATTTGCGCGCGCTACCGCGAGCCGGCGCTGAAAGCCGCGCAAATCGATGTAATTTTTCGCCACGTCCCCTAAAAGCGTCACGAGCACATCGCGCCGGCTTTCCACCGAGGCGGCAATGGTCGCGTCGGCGGCTTCAACGCCGCGGCGCACACCGCCGAACACATCGATCTCCCAACTGGCGTCGAAACCGGTTTTGAACAGTTCCTGTTCCAGTTTGAACAGATCCTGTTCCAGTGTGCCACCACCTTGTGGAGCCGTTGAGCCCAGCCCCAACGCGTTTTCGCTGGTCCGATTACGCCTGTAGGAAGCCGAAACATCGACGGTCGGCCACGCGCCGGCCGCGACGACCGCGCGCGATGCGCGGGCCTCACGGATGCGCGCTTCAGCGATACGAACATCGAAGTTAGATTTTACCGCGCGCTCGACCAGCGAGTTGAGCAGCGGATCGTTGAATGTCGTCCACCAGCGCGTCATCTCCACCGGACGGATTTCGATACCTTTTTGTTGCGCCTCCTGCCAAGATGTGGGCATGGCGAGCTTCGGTTCCCGATAGTCGGGTCCGACGGCGCATCCGGCGAGCAAAACCAGAGCCGGCGCTGCGGCAATTAATTTGTCAGTTAATGCTTTGCGTACCATTATTGCCCCTTTCTTTTACAACCGAAAACATCGCGGCGCCTTCCTAGGTTAGCCGATGGCGAAACATCCACGACGACGCCGAGAGCGTAACCGCGGCGATGATCGCCAGCGGCCAAAGCTCCGGTATGAGTAATTGGAGACCGACCCCCTCGAGATACACTCGATGCGCCATGTCGATCGCGTAACGTAACGGATTGATCCAGGTAAAATATTGCAGCAGCGCCGGCATGCTGCTGACCGGCGTGGTGAGTCCTGAGAGTAGCGAAAACGGCATGATCAACATGAAAGAATACAGCATCGCCTGTTGCATGGTAGCCGCCACCGACGAAAGCAGCAGGCCGATGCCGGCAGAGGCAAGCAAGAACAAACTCAGTCCCGCGTAGAGCGTAAAGAACGATCCCGCGAACGGGATGCGAAACCAGAGCTGCGCGACTAACAAGACTAAAGTCGCCTGAACGATCCCCACTAGCATCGACGGCACCGCTTTACCCACCATGATCTCGGGGGGCCGAAACGGCGTCACGAGTAATTGGTCGAAGGTGCCCTGCTCACGCTCGCGAGCTACCGACAAGCCCGTAAGAAGGATCGTCTGTAGCATTGTGAGCGTGCCGATCAACGCCGGAATCATATGCCACCGCGTCTCTAGATTAGGATTGTACCAAGCCCGCGTCGTGAGTCTAACTGGCGGCGCGCCTTGGCCGTGCGCCGCGCGCCACTCGGCATTGAACGCTTCGACCATGGCGTTGACGTATCCCATTGCCGTTCCCGCGGTGTTGGAGTTGCGGCCGTCGGCGATGATCTGGATATCGGCTTGCGAGCCGTTAAGCAGCCTCCGCTCGAAATCCTGATTGATCTGGATCACCAACAGCGCGCGCTGCTCGTTGATCACTCGGCTGATATCGGCCGCGCGGTTGAGATCGGCGACGCGGCGAAACACTCTTGATCCGTCCAAACGCGCCAGCAATTGGCCGGAAGCGGCGCTGCGATCTTGATCGAGCACCGCGTAAGGAACGTCATTCAGATCATAGGTCGCCACATAACCGTAAATCAGACATTGCAGAATCGGTGGCAGCAGCAAACTGTAGCGGCTGCGCGGGTCTTTGAGAATCGCCAAGAGCTCCTTGCGCGTGAGCGCGATAATACGAACAATCGAGTCGAGCATATCGCCTCAAGCCAATTTCTTCTGGGTGACACGGCGCGTGAGCCATAGCAGCACGATCATCATGCCTGCGAGCACCGCGGCGTTTGGGAAGATGACGGCCCAGATATCGCCGGCGAGAAAGATCGTCTGCAGCAATGTGACGTAGTACCGAGCCGGCAGTAGATAAGTAATCATTCGCACCGCGGCCGGCATGCTGCGCAGGTCGAAAAGGAAACCCGACAGCATAACGGCGGGAAGAAACGTCACGAGCAGCGTGATCTGGCTAGCCACGAACTGGCTTTTGAATGCCGATGAGATCAGCAGCCCGATCGCCAAAGCCACTAATAGATAGAGCGTCGACGCTCCGGTCAGCACAATGACGGAACCACGAAACGGCACGTCGAAAAGAAATTTGGCGGCGAGCAGACAGAGCGCGAAACCGATCATGCCGAGAATGAAGTAGGGAATCGTTTTGCCGAGTAGAATTTCTTCCGGCCGGACGGGAGTGACAAACAAAGCTTCCAGCGTCCCGCGTTCCCATTCGCGTGCCATCACCAGCGAGGTCAGCAACGCGCCGATCAGCGTCATGATCAAGACAATAAGGCCGGGAACCAGGAAATAGCGGCTTTCATTGGTTTCGTTGAACCAGAGGCGACTTTGCACAACCACCGGACCGGTCAAAATCTCTTTTCCTTCGGCGCCACGGCGAGCGGCCCACTGGCCGACGGCGCCCTGCGCGTAGCTCTGGACGATGCGCGCGTGATTGGCGTCCACGCCGTGGACGAGCACTTGGACTTCTGCGTCTCCCAAGCTCAGCCGCCTGCCGAAATCCGGCCGAATACGCACGATGCCGTCCACTTTTCGTGCGAGCATTAACTCTTGCGCCTCGCGCATGGAGATCATCAATCGTGCGTCGAAATAGGGCGACAACCGAAAGCTCGCCGCCAGATCGGTGGCCGCGGGCGAAGGATCTTCTAAGACCACCGCCACGGGAGTGTTCGTCACGTCGAGCGACAATCCGTAGCCGAACAGAAGAATCAGAATGACCGGCAAAACGATGCCGATGGCGATGCTGCTGGGATCGCGCGCGACTTGGCGCGCTTCTTTTTTTACCAGCGACCAGACGCGCCGGGTCTTGTTCGCCGAAAGCCAACTCGCGCTCGGAGAGCTTGCCGCGCTCATGCCGCCACTCCACTCGCGCCCGGCTCTGCCGACTCGCGCGCGTCTTCGACGATGGCGATAAACGCATCTTCCATGCTCGGCTCGCCGCCTTCGAGCCGCGCGCGTCGGCGAATCTCGGCGGGCGTGCCCTGAGCCAGCACACGCCCGGCATCCATAATTGCGATCCGATCACAGTATTCGGCTTCTCCCATGAAGTGAGTGGTCACGATAATGGTCACGCCTTGCTCGGCCAGCGCTACGATGCGTCGCCAGAACTCGCGGCGCGCCAGCGGATCGGCGCCGCTGGTCGGCTCGTCGAGAAAGAGTATCTCGGGCTCATGTACCAGCGCCGTCGCCATCGCCAAGCGCTGTTTGAATCCTCCTGGCAACTGTCCGCTCGGCAGGTCGGCGAGCGAGCTAAGCTCGAACCGCTCCAATGCCCAAGCGATGCGCTGCTGTTTGCGCTCGCCACGCAGGCTATACGCGCTGGCAAAAAATTCTAGGTTTTCACTGACCGAAAGCTGGCTATAGAGAGAAAACTTTTGGGCGACATAACCGATGCGCTGACGCGCCGAGGCGCGGGCTCGCCGGAGATCCATGCCGGCAACACGGAGCATACCGCCTGAAGCCGGCAACAGTCCGCAGAGCATGCGAAAGGTAGTGGTCTTGCCGGCGCCATTCGGTCCGAGTAAGCCGAAAATCTCGCCGCGCCGCACTTCAAAGCTGACATGATCGACCGCGGTAAAGGTTCCGAAGCGCCGCACCAGATCACGCACTTGCACGGCGGCTTCACCGCCTTGAAAATTAGCAGACAAGGAGACGGGGAGACGCGGCGACACGGAGCGCTCGCTGTCCCCTTGTCCCCTTTTCTCCTTGTCTGTGGTTTGCCGCAACAAGGCCAACCAGTGAATCGTTGGTCGCCGCGTCATCAATCCTGCGAATGCTATTATGGGTCACGAACCTCACGCGACCCCCTTCCGGTACCGCGTCGAGGATTGCCGGATGATCCAGCAGGCGTGCCTGAAATCCGCCCGTTTTCTGCCCCGCCGGAGGTTCGACCACATACGTGCGCCCTTCAGCCAATCTACTGATGTCGCTCGGCCGCCCCCGGGCCAAAACACCTCCCTGGTGTAAAACCACGACATGGCCGCAACGCTCAGCTTCGTCCAGATAGGAAGTACTGAGCAGCACCGTAAGCCGCTGGTCGTTGACCAGTTGGAAAATGATCTGCCACAGCTCACGGCGCGAAAGCGGATCGACTCCCACCGTCGGTTCATCCAAGATTAACAAGTCCGGGGCGCGCACCAGCGTGCAGCCAAGCCCGAGCTTTTGCTTCATGCCGCCGGAAAGCCGTCCCGCCAATCGCCTGGTGAATGGACCGAGCGCAGTCATCTCCATCAGTCGCGGATAGCGTTCGCTGCGCTCCTGCAAACTCACCCCGTGCAGATCGGCGTACAGATCCAAATTTTCCTGTACCGAAAGATCTTCATACAGCCCGAACTTCTGCGGCATATAGCCGATGCGGTCTTGCACCTGCTGCGGCTCGGCGCTCACGTCAATGCCCAAAACTGTCAGCTCGCCGCTATCGGCAGTCATCAAACCTGCGGCCAAGCGAATCAGCGTAGTCTTACCGGCGCCATCCGGTCCCACGAGGGCTGTTAGACTTCCATGCGCGACTTCCAAAGACACGCCGTCGAGCGCCGTTACCTTTTCGCCGCTTTCGCGGAGAAACGACTTGCGGATCTCTCGTGCTCGCAGCGCGATGGAACTTTCCGACACTTCATTCATCGATTATTCGCCGCCGGCTCTTTTGTTGTGTGTGCATCCGCCGCTGTCGCGTTCGGCGCCTTTTGTTGAAGCGACACATGAGCACTCGCCGGCATGCCGAGACGCAACTCGTCCGCCTGGTCTTTGACGAACACGCGCACTTCATAGACCAGGCTGGTCCGCAACTCCTCGGTCTGCACCGACTTGGGAGTAAACTCGGCAACCGGTGAGATAAACCCAACCCATCCTTCAAAGCGTCGCTTGGGAAAACTATCAACCATGACCGTCGCGCCCATGCCGGGGCGCACTTTTCCCAGGTCTGGCTCGGAAACATAGACACGAGCCCATTTGGGATCGGTGATCGCCAGAGAGAACACCGGCTTCTGCGGCGAAGCCATCTCACCGGGCTCCATGACTCTCGTGCGCACCACCGCATCCATCGGAGCAATCAACTGCGAGTCCGCCAATTGCTGGCGCAACAGCGCCGCTTGAGCCTGGTTGGCGCGCAAACGCGCCTCGTTCTCCGCGATTTCTTCCTTACGCGGGCCGGCGAGCGCCAAGTCGAGCGCTCTTTGATTGACCACGAGCTTGGCTGCGGCGACTTGCAAGGCAGTCTTCGCGTTATCCACGTCCTGCAATCGCACTGCTCGTCCACCCGAGACCGCCGCGGCGCTTTGCAACCGCTCATACTGGGCCCGCGCATTCACGACGTCAGCTTTGCCTGCCTCGACATTCGCGCGCGCCTGGGCGATTTCTTCAGGGCGGCTGCCAGCGCGCAGTCTTTGAACCACTTGTCGTTGCGCAGCGGCTTGGGCTTCGACCTGCGCCAGTTGCGGCTCCAATCTGCTCGTATCTAAACGGGCCAAAACCTGGCCTTGGCGCACCCGGTCTCCTTCTTGAACGAGAACGGCGGCAATCCGCTCGCTGTTGTTGAACGCGAGATCCACTTGTCGCAGGTCCACGTTTCCATGGAGCACGAGCTCCGGAGCCTCATGAGCGCGCTGTGAGAGCCACCAGATCAAACCGCCCGCCAAGACCAAACCCCCGATTAACGCCACAACCAGCACGGTTCGTTTCATAAATCAGCCGCGCTGCATAAACCTATGGAGCCAATCATTTGGATCTCCCCTTTTCAGTGAGCAATCCCTCAAGCATAACCTTGATGATGTTGATGTATCCAGTTGTCGGCGTGAGCCCTAACTCCGCCATCTTCGTCGGATTCATAATCGCTTCGGTCACGCCGACGAACATCTCGATCATCAAGCGCGTGGACACGTCTTTGCGAATGATTCCGGACCTTCGACCGTCCTCAAAAAGTTTTCCAAAATAACGCTGAATCACGTCGCGTCGCCGACTCTGCACCACCTGGAATATTTCCGGCGCTTCTCGGCGGATGTCGCGCACGAACGGGGGCTGAATCTCTTCGGTGTGGTGCTGCATGCAAGCCAAAAGTTGATGCAGCGCGGCAAGAACATCTTTCGATGCCGCCGACATGACCCGATCGAGATCGGCTTCGACGCTGCGGAATTTATCGAGAAGGACGGCACGCAGCAGATCGAGCTTGCTCGG
>VBKY01000291.1:0-7066 GCA_005879255.1 Deltaproteobacteria bacterium | reverse complement strand
ACGCCGCGGAAACCGTGGGCAAAGAAATGACGCCGGGCAGCCGTGACAATCCTTTGGGCAGCCGTATTCTCAGCCAGGGCGATCTCGGCCGATGCCGCTCTTTTTGACATTTGGTGAGCCATATACTTAGGAAACTCTTTTAGTACTACTAGTTTCCGCCTACTGCAAGACCCCGGGTCACCGACTCCGAGATGAATGATGGAATGATTACGAGCTGTGAGAGTTTAGAAAACGCCGCACGAACAGTTACGGCGCGCGCGAATTTTCCCCGGTTTATTCTACTCTCCTGTTGCCGGCGATCCCGCTGGTGGTCGTGGCGCGGGAAGAACGGAAGAACGACGTGCGATCGAGAACTTTTTCCTGGAAGTCCTCGAGATAGAGATAAATCACCGGCGTGATGAACAGGGTGATAAATTGCGAGACCACCAGCCCGCCGACGATGACCAAACCGAGAGGCCGGCGTGAAGCGCCGTCGGCGCCGTAGCCTAGGGCGATGGGCAGCGCGCCGAACACGGCGGCAAGGGTCGTCATAAGAATGGGGCGGAACCGGTCCATGCTGGCATCGTGGATCGCTTGCTCCGCCGATTCGCCGTGGCCAACCCGTTGCAACGCGAAATCAACAATCATGATGCCGTTCTTCTTAACGATCCCCATGAGCATGAACATGCCGACAAACGCGTATAGAGAAGCCTGGGCGCCAAATAAGTAAAGCGTAAGCAGCCCGCCGACCAACGCCGTGGGCAGCGTCGACAAAACCGTCAACGGGTGGAGATAACTTTCATAAAGAATGGCCAGAATCACGTACATGACGAACACGGCCAGCGCCATCAGGATCGTCAAATCGCGTACCGTGTCGCGAAAAGTCAATGCTTCCCCCTGCAAGCTCGCACGCAGCGCCGGCGGCACGATTTCCGCGGCCGCCTTGGTGATAAAGTCAGTGGCATCGCCGATGGCGACCCCGGGCTTCAGATTGAAGTTAAGCGTGACGCTGGTGAATTGATTGAGATGATTGACCGCCTGGGGGCCGATCGAGGATTTCCAATGCACCATCGCGTCCAGCCGCACGAGTCGTTTGCCGTCGTCGGATCTAATATAAAGGAGCTCCAAATCTTCCGGCGTCTCGCGGGCCCGGTCATCGGCTTCCAAAATTACTTGGTACTGATCGGTGGGTTTCTTGATTAGATAGACGTAGTTCTGCGCATAAGCATTGCGCAGAAGCGATAAAATTCGCGCCTCGGACACGCCGTAAATTTTGGCCTGCTCGCGGCGAATTTCGATGTCGAGGTTGGGCGTGTTGTTATAATAGTCCGTCGCGACGCTGAGGAATCCGGGGTACTCGTGCAGCTTGGCCATGAGCTTGCCGCCGGCGTCGTAGACCTGCTCCGGATTCACTCCCGAAATCGAGAATGCATACTGCCCTTGATTCTGACTGGTGGCACCGGTGCTGATCTCGAGCACCGGGAATGGCCGCAGGAACGCCATCACACCGGGAATTGCGCTCAGGTTACCCATCATTTTCGCCACTTCTTCTTGGATCGGCGGGCGCGCCTCAGGCGGTTTGAGAAAAGTGAACATGATCCCCTGGTTCGAGGCGATGAACTGGCTCAGCCCGGTAACTTCGATACTGGCCATGACATTCTGGTTCTTCAAAAGCACCTCATCCACCCGTTCTTGAATGTCACGCATTTGCTCCGGAGAAGAACCTTCGCGGGCGATAAACACTCCCGTAACGACGCTGCTGTCTCCCGGGGGCAAAAAAGCCTTCGGCACCACGAGGAAGAGCCACACCGTGCCAGCGAGGCAAACCACCCAGATCAGCAATGAGATCCAACGGTGTTCGAGAAACCACCACAACGATCTGCCGTAAGCGCCAAGGACGCGTTTCTCAACGCCACCGATGCGCCGCTCCATCCATGTGCGCTTGGAACCCTCGCCGCGGTCTTTGAGCAGTCGCGAGCACATGAGCGGCGTCAGCGTTAGGGAAACCAGACCGGAAGCAATGATCGAAACCACGATGGTCACGGCAAATTCGCGGAAGATTCGTCCGACCAGACCGGACATGAAGACCAGCGGGATAAAAACCGCCGCGAGCGAGATCGTCATGGAGAGAATCGTGAAGCTGATTTCCTTGGCGCTATTGACGGTCGCTTGCAAAGCGTCCTCGCCGAGCTCCATCCGGCGCACCGTGTTTTCTAGAAACACGATGGCGTCGTCCACCAGGAAGCCGATTGCCAAGGTGAGTGCCATTAACGAAAGATTATCCAGGCTATATCCCAGCAGCTGCATGGCCACGAATGTCAGAAGCAGGGAAATCGGCAAGGCTACCGCCGGAATAAGCGTGTCTGTCGCCCGGCCAAGAAATAGAAAGATAACAAGCACCACCAAAACAAATGCAATGGTCAACGTTACCTGAACGTCGTTGACCGAATTGACAATACCGCGCGAGCGGTCGTAGAGCGGCGTGATACGTACCGATCCCGGTAATTCTGTGCTGATTTGCGGCACCAACGCTCGGATGCTGTTGGCCACCTCTACCGCATTGGCGCCCGCCTGCCGGTAAATCGCCAGAACCACAGTAGCCCCCGGGACTGGATAGCCACGCGCCCAGAAGCGCATGTTCAGCCGTTCATCCTGAACCGACTCGCGCGCCTGGGCCACGTCGCGAAGGTAAACCGGAGCGCCGTTGCTCGAACCGACGATCAAGTCGTTATACGCTTGCGCATTGTCGAGCTGACCCTGCGGTCGAAGCAAAGTCGTACCGCTCTTGTCGTCGAACTGCCCCGCTCCCGTGTAGCTCGTGCCATTCTTGACGGCCGACGACAAATCGTCGACGGAGATGTTGCGCGCCCACATAGCCGATGGATCGGCCTTGATGCGAATCGCCGACTTGGTACCAAACACACTGACGCGCGAAACGCCCGGCAAAATGCTGATCCGCTGGCCGATTTGCGTGCTGCCATAATCATAGAGCTGACCGCGCGTAACCGAGTCGCTAGTGAGCGCAATGTACATAATCGGCTGGTCGTTGGGATTCGTCTTGGAAAAGGTCGGCGGCGATGGCAGATCCACCGGCAGACTGCCGGTGGCCTGCGTGATCGCGGTTTGCACGTCGGTGGCGGCAGCGTCGATGCTCTTGCTCAAGGCGAACTGGAGCGTGAGGCTCGTGTGCCCCTGCGTGCTTTTCGACGTTACCAGCTCCAACCCGTTGATTTGCATGAACTGGCGCTCGAGGGGCGTAGCGATGTTATTGGCGACGGTTTCCGGACTCGCTCCCGGATAATCCGCTTGGACCTGGATCACCGGGTAGTCCACAGCGGGCAAGTCATTGACGGGCAGACGAAAGTAACTGAGCGCGCCGAACAGCATCACCGCGACGGTCAAGACCGTAGTCAGTACCGGTCGGCGAACAAATGGTTCGGCAAAGTTCACGACTTGGCCGCTGGATTTGCGGGCACGGCCGCCTTTGTCGGATCGGACGGTTGCAGAATTCGTACTTTGCCGCCGGGCGTGACGCCCAGCTGTCCATTGACCACCACGCGTTCGCCGGAGCGCACGCCCTCTTCGATGACAACCAAGTCGGCCTGGCGCTGACCGACTTTAACCGGCCGCAACTCAGCGGACGAATCGCCTTTGATGACGTACACGAAAGAACCTTTCGCCGACAACTGCGGCGCTTCCGCGGGCACGAGCACGGCAGCCCTGCGGGTCTCTAAAACCAGGCGGACCTTGGAAAACCGGCCCGGCCAGAAACGGCGGTCGCCATTGGCGAGCGTGGCGCGGAGCTTTACGGTGCCGCTGCCCTCCTGCACCGAATTGTCGAGAAAGGTGAGCTTGCCCTCGCGCGGCTCAGAAGAATCGTCCGGTAAACGCACGTCGACTTTGAGCGTGCGGTTGCTCATATTGCGTTGCACCGAGCTCAGGTCGTTTTCGGTCACGGTGAAATCCGCGTAAATCGGATCGAGCCGCTGGATCACCAAGAGTGAGCCGTTATTAGCCGAGACCACGTTGCCGGCGTCGACGTTTCGCTGCCCGGCGCGCCCGTTGATCGGCGACCGGATCGTGCAGTACTCCAGATTCAAGCGCGCGCTTTCAACCGCAGCGCGATTTAACTTGAGCTGCGCCTCGCCAGCTTCCACCGCGTTCTTTTTTTGGTCGTAGTCTTGCCGCGAAACGGCGCGAGGATCGCTGACCGTCTCTACCCGGATGAAGTTAACCTTGGCAAGATTTAAAGCCGCCTCAGCCTGGGCAAGATTCGCCTCGGCTTGATTCAGCTGGGCTTGGTAAGGGCGCGGGTCAATCGTGAAAAGCAGGTCACCGATCTTTACATCGGCGCCATCTGTGAAATGAATCTTGACGATACGGCCGGAAACCTGTGGCTGAATGGAGACGACTTCGCGAGCGACAATCTTGCCGACGGCATCGATATAGAGCGGCACATCCTTCGCCGTCGCTGTGGCGGTGGTGACCGGCGCCGGCGGCCGCTCGAATGTAGGTTGAGACTTTTTGCTGCAGCCCGCCGACAGGCCAACGGCAAACAACACCACCCCGAACATTGCGCGTGACGCACAATGCCGCGTCTCACTGCGATATGCCACGAAGACCTCGATCTTAAGCGACGAGGCGCTGATCGATTCGGATAGCTCCCGGATGTTTTTTCTGCGTTGCCTTGCGCGCCTGGGCTTCCCACTGGCGCAACCCGCGGCGAATATAATTCGGCTCGAGATTCAACAGCGTGCAAAGAGAAATGAACGAACAGAACCAATCGGCGTCGTCGCTAAACAACCACTCTTTGGCTTCTTCGAAGAGCGTCCGTCTTTTGCCGCCCGCCGCAAAGAGATTTTCCTGAAAACAACGGATGCCGTCCTCTAAGACGGCCAGCAAAAGCGTGCGTTCCGGCTCGAGCGGAAACTTTCTGCGAAAGTTCGCCGCATAGTCTTCCCCCAAGAGCGTATCCGGCTGAAAGAGCGACCCGACCCTCTCATCCAAGCCGGCGGTCCTCTGGCCGCCGTTATTATTATTGTTGTTGTCCTTGAGTAACATTCCCCCTCCGTATTCGTTTAAAAAAAATTAATTTAGTGAATCTTCACTTACGGATGAACGCCCTTCATCAACTGGCCAACAAGTGCAGCGCTTTCGGACTGTAGTAACGACGCGCCGCATCTTGCTTAACGCCGATCCCCAAGAGAGCGAACCAGGTGGCCTGCGAAACCAGTTCTTCCTTCGACATCTTATAGTTGATCGCTGGGATCTTTGGTTGCAGATGCAGCATTAACGAAAACGCCACATGTTGAACCAGCCAAACAGAAAGATCGCGGCGTATCGGCAGTTCGTGCATCTCACCCGCTTTGGCAGACGCATGCAAACAGGCGTCGAATTTTTTGACCCACGCCGCAGCGAGCTTTCTATGCATTAGCCTGACAAATTCGCCGTCGCCTAGCAAGCTACGGACTAACAAAGAATTCAGCGCGGCCCGATGCGTGTCCCCCGGACGTCCAAGCACGTAGTGGGAAATCATGAAATGGACCATCACCACCAGTGTCGACGTCGATGCCTCGAGCTCCAGGATTCGCGTTGCTTCGGCGAAAGTCGGACCCTTTGAGCAGCCCTCCAGCATGGCCGCGTACAGCAACTCTTTGCTGGGAAAATGCTTATAGAGTAGCGCTTCGGAGACTCCGGCTGCCTTTGCTAGCTCCCGCGTGGTCGTTCCGTCGAAACCCTTCTCGGCAAAAACATCTCGAACGGCGTCGACGATCGCCTCCCTGCGCGCTTCCGCAGTCAACCGTGGCGCGTTTGACATCGTAAGTTAGTTAGCATTTACTTACCGAGCTTGTCAAGGGTAATTTTGGTCCTTCGCAACTTCGGGTTCTGACTCAGATCAATCTCTAATCCGCGGCGTCCGGACTAAGAACCCAGCCAGTCCCTCCAGCGCTCTTTGCACGCCACCGCTACCCGAAGTCGCTCCAGATGCTGCTCGATCTGTTTTGCGCCCTGCTTCACCGGATGAGTGGCGAAAAACCGCCGCACGTCGGCTTCAAGTGCAGCGTCTACCAGACCAATCACGCCCTCGCACATGCGCGGAATAGAGTTGTCGGGATATTGCCGTAGCATCTCGTCCCAGTGCGCTTTCAGGAACGACCACGCCCGGTCGCGGGCGCGTTTGTTCAAAAGAATACCGCGCATCAAGTAGGGAGAATTTTGCGTCCGCACTTCGCCATTGATCGTGAGATCGAGCGTGCGGTCGATCAATTTCGGCACGCGAAAGTTTGCCAAAGCGAAGAGATAACGGGTTTCCTCTTGAGGTGTCTGGGCGGTTTTGAATTTGCCGTAGAATTTTTCGTATTCTGTCGAGCTCCCGGTGTGCGCAACGATGGCGACCAACGCGGGAATCAAATTCCGATCGACGGTGTCAGGGTCTTTCTCGTATTGAGCATACAGCTCTTTGGCGCGTTCTTGGCAAGCTTTGTCTTCCGCTACGGTTCCGAGTGCACCGATTAAATCACCGCGGAGCTGGCTGTCCAGCTCGCTCTCTCCTTCCTTAGCCGTCCAACCTAAACGGGCAGTGGCCGGCGATAGGAGCGCGCGAAGCTGTTTTTCCAGCGATGCACACTGCTCGTCGTCGAGTATTCTGTGCATATGATGGCTGGACCCGATAACCGTGGTCCACACGTTTATGTCGCCCTCCTCGCGCAGAAGCTCGATCAGCCCCATATAATCGATCAGCGATGTGAGCCCCGCTAGTGTCGCAGCCCAACTGTCATTGACTAAGCCGAATCGTTCCACAGCTGAAAGTCTATTTTGTAATTCCAGCTTGAGCACATCGATGAGGTCGCTGCCGTAGCGTACTCGGTAGAAGCCGTGCCCGCCGGCATTCACTACTGCCCAGTCCACTTCATCCGCGAGCTCCACCCGTTGCTCTTTATCGCTCAGCAAGATGGTTCTGGTAACCACGCCGGATTTTGTGCAGGCGCGCAAAAATATCGGCGCATGCCATTTGCGATCCTGGTCAGAACCGTTCGCGAGGTAATGAAAGATCTGCTGCGTTAGGCGGATTGCCGGTCCGTCCTTT
>VBKY01000102.1:39271-58966 GCA_005879255.1 Deltaproteobacteria bacterium | reverse complement strand
CATGAAAGCCCAAACGGAAAACCGACGATCAACACGGCAGTTCCCACTTCGATCTGGACGAAATTCTAAGATTGCAGCAGCAACGGAAGCTACGGCGCGGAATCCGAAGGCAGAGAACGAATCAGGAAAGAGCCGGCGACCGGCGGATCATAGTAAACAGCGCTTCGATCGGCGGCGCGAAGGACAACTTTTTGGCGCGAGTTGGAGTGATAAATACTCGCGGCAACTAGACGAAGTTGATTCTATGGATGCTGATGTGGCGGCTTCTGCTGCCATGACTTCCGCTATGCCCACCACCACCTCTTGCAAAGATCGTAATGGGGTAGAAGAAAATACCGGCAAGAAGAGCTAACAATAACTTTTTCACTTGAGTGCCCTTGCGGTCATTCAGCGGCTATTCTTCGTGAGCCTTGCGCATTCATCCACGCNTGCTCATCAGGCAATGAACTAAACAATGAGATCACAAGATGAAGGGCATCCTTCTTAAACTCGCATTCGGCATCTGATCGGCCCAGGAGCGTCTTCACGCAGCTACGGCAATTTGCAGGGCACTAGAGCTGATTCCTGTATTGCTCCAGGGCGATGCGAACCAGTTGACCCCGAGTGTGAACGCCGGTCTTTGAGAAGAGCTGCTGCAAGGTTGCCTTAACGGAGCTTTCGGAGACGCCGACCCGTTCCGCGATCTCCTTGTTAGCAAGGCCTTCAAAGACATACGACAGAACCTGACGTTCCCGCTGGGTGAACCGCTCACTTTGAGACTCTTGAAGTGGGCTTGCGTTACCGTGCATGGCCACCCGCAGCAGCTCTTGCTCGAACCACACCTTTCCCGCCAAGACGTCACGGATCCCCTGAGCCAGCAAGGCCGCAGAATTATGTTTCATAAAGATCCCGGAGATACCACAACGAATCAACTCGGCCGCTTCATGTTCCTCAACTCCGGCGGTCACGACTAGGATTTTACCCTCAAAACCCTGCTCTTTCGCCAAACGCACGAATCGTGTGCCGTCGCGCTGACCCAGGTCGAAATCCAGCAGCACTATATCGATCTGCTGTTGCCGTAGAACTGCGAGCGCTTCCTTGATTGACCCGCATGCAATAACCTTAAACGCAGGTTCGGTTCCTAATAGCCGGGACACGCCCTCGCGAAACAGAGTGTGATCATCGATGAGGAGAATCTCAATCGTCTGCTCCATCGATTCAGGCATTTACGACTTCCTTGCCAGTAGTAGATAACGAAGAAAGGACTACGGCGAAGCAACACCCCCGAGACCTGCGCTCGTAAAGGAGTTCACCGCCGAAGCTGTGCATGATAGCGCGGGATACATAAAGACCCAGACCCGAGGAATCGGCGCCGCGTTGAAAGGGGCGAAACAGATTTCCAGGAGAGCTGATGCCGACACCCGTGTCTTCAAAGCGAATGACGACCGTGCTTCCTTCACCGCAAGCACTTACGCATAGCCGTTTCGTCTCCGAGGTCAGCATTGCACGTTGACTGTTTTTTGCAAGATTCAGGAAAACCTGAATCAGACCATAACGGTCGGCCCAAACCCGCGGCAAGGGATCCTGAATTTGCCAATCAATTTCCATTTCCGATTCGTGGTATGCACTCTCGATCAAAACTCGCAATTCGTCGAGCACCGATGTCAACTCGACTGCGCCAGCGTTTTGCGTAGGGGAAACTTGTAGCTCCATTGCTGATATTTTCTCGAGACTATGAATCAGCATACTCAAGGCCTGAAAGTCTTCGTTGTGTTGAAGCTCGCTGAGCCGGGAAAGATTCTTTTCTACTACGAGCACGGCACTGCACAGGTTTCGGACTTCATGGGCTACCGCGCTCATCAGGATACGGCTGTTCTTCAGCAAATGATCGAGACTCAAATCCTCTCGGCTGCGCAGATCCTCTGAGAGATCGACTACTATGGCCGCTAAGCGCGGGCCGGAGATGCTGGTGTAAGTAGAAAACCAAATGCCGGCCAGGAATGTTTCACCATTGCTCATTTGTCCCCTGCACTGCAGCGTTGTCCGAAACACTCTGGAAGGACGAGTCTGAACAGCGGTTTGCAACGAGGGCAGGTAAGGGCTGATTGCCTGACCTCGTATCGGCTGTGCCCCAGGCGCCAACAGCTGCTGAGCCGCCTCGTTGGCCAGGAGAATCTTCCCGTTCGAATCGATTGTGATAATCGCCGCTGGGCTGCTCTCCACCAGCATGCCCAGCTGCTCCTCGGCATCTTGCCGTAGGTTTATCTGGTCTTTAAGCTCTTCGACGTGCTTGAGGACGATGCGACGGTTATGTAGGAGCTCTGAAATGAAGAGCCCGGTGCCAATAAGCCCAGCTGAACTGAATACTAAGCGGACGAGAGCTTCCTTCCCAGGTAGATCACTGAAGGCCTCCTGAAGGAACGCACATAGCAGGGAGACGCCGATGATCTGTCCCCGAGGCAGATAGCCCCCGACAATCATGATGGGAAATAGGTACAGGAAACCGAGGGAGATGTATGGCTCGGTCAGCCAGTCAATTACAGCAATCGCTGTGACCAAGAGACCGGCGATGACCAGCAGCTTCGTCCGGTTAGCCGGTACGTAGATGGATGCCAGGTCCCACATGATTTTCAGTTAAATGCTACTCCAATGCCTACCCGAAGCAAACCCGATTGTCAGCGACTGGCCAAAAGATAGGCTCTTGTGGCCACAAGATCGGCATACAGCCGAAATTTACTTCTCCTCAACGATTTACACAACGAGTAAACCCAATCTCCACGAACCTGAGCGATAGGCGTCGACTTTGTACTCCTCGCCAGGCTCGATCTGAATACCCTGATAATTCTCCTTCTTTTCGCCTCCGCTCTCTCCTTTCAAATCTTACGTGATTCCGGTTTTTTAGCGGTCGTCACCGTCGCGTCCGGCAGAGGCAGCCACCGCGGGTTGCACCGGCACCAACACGCCCGTGATAATCCAGGCTCGCTGGCTTGGAGAGAAGCGAGGAGCCAACAACCCGTCGTTGATCTCCCGGGTTACCGCGAAGCGGTTGAATACCGTCGGAGGAAGAAACAAGCGCTCATTGTTGTCAAAGCCGTCCGACGCCGTGTCGATATCGCCTTCAGCCGCCGAGATAATGCCGTCCCCGTTTGTGTCCACTCGCGCGACTTCGGCAGCGTAGGCGTCGAAGAGGCGTCGCTGCAAATTCTTGGTTCCAGGCTCAAACGAGGCCCGCCGTTCATACACATCCAGAAAGATCTCCTTGGCAAGTCCGCTGGGAATAGTGCGCTGGCGAAACTCTCGCTGCGCGTCAACATCGGCGTCAAATTTATCCGGATCGCGTGGCAGGTTGGGGTTGTCGCCGACGACCGCGGGATCGTTCTTGATGCCCGTGGGTCCGGAACCGGGAACGATGGACTGCAGCTTGCCAATCTCGCCGTCGCTGAAGGCGTCCGGAATCTCGCCAAAACCATCCGGGAATCCGCCGGTGAATGGCAATTCATACAGAGGATGGATCCAGTTCGTCCCCAGGTAGTTGAACTCCCAATAAGCGTGGGCGTCACTTTGCTGCAGGGAATTGTATGCACCCATGCTCAGATACAGGGGAACGACGTTGGTTTGAACATCCGGAAAATGATCGAATACATTTGGCAAGTGGACAGCCTTTCCGTCCACGGTAAAGGTGTGGCCAGGAACGTTGTTGCCGCTTCCCATGGCTTTAAGGGTTGCAGCGTCAGCGTCGGTGATCGTACCGAACTGCGCATGGCCGTCGGCAGGACGTGGCGGCGCAATATTCGGCACGTTAAGGTCGTGAATCATCCAGCCTTCGTACCAGCCACTCTCATTATTGATTACGAACAATCCGGAAATATCGGTGAAGATATCGATAAACGCCCGCGGGTCGTTGGGATCGGTCGGAAGACCGGGCTTGGGCTCCAGCACGACACGAACGGCGCCGACGGTGGGTAGGCCGCAATTGCCACCAGTCACCGTCAACTGTGCGGTGTCATTGATACCGGGGATAAGTGTCGTGAAAACGTTCGGTTCAAACCCCGCTGTGTCGAGCAGATAATACTGGAACAGTTGGCTGGAGCCATCGGCTTCAGCGTAAACTTGTAGTGGCAGGACGCTATGGGGTCGGTCTGCCAGTTGAGCGAGCCGATCCTTGAGAGGGGCCGGTAAATTAGCAACGTCGTCTCGGCCGGTTACGGTTGCTACGTCCTGGGCGGCATTCGGATTCGGATGGCACGGTGGCGGTGGTTGCTCGGCGTAAGTCGCGCTCTGGGTGAAGGTAACGAGACTAAGTATCGCCAGCAGCGAGACACGCAGGGTGAGGTTTGACGGTTTGCTTCCGATTTTCTCCCTTCCGTCAGTTGGCCTGATTCGATTCATGTTTTTCTCCTTTCCTTTAATGATGGAATTTCTTTTCGAGCTAAAATATGACCAGTTTTTTTCAATGAGACAAAATCGAGGAGTGAAGCGAGTCACTTTTGAGTCTTGATCGCTCATTGTGTGAAAATCTGGCTGTTGGTGTAACGTGGAACGAGAGAAAAATTAGACAGCGCTTGATGCGGCCGGGACTGGTTGTAGAACCCGATGTAGCGGCCAATTTCTTCCCCTGCTGACAATTCATCGGGATAGTTTCCCACCAGATAGATCTCTTGCTGTTTAACCGTTCCATAAAACCGCTCGGTGATTGTGTTGTCGTTAGGATAAATGTTGCGGCAGTGGTAGCTGTTCTGTCTCTCTCACCTATGGGCCAGAATCTCGTGCTGGGATTGGCGCAGAGTGTGTTGCGAGCATGAATCATATTCATGTGAACATGCAGGACGAAGTCGATCGAGAAATCCTCAAGTCCTCGAGCCCCGCACAACGAGAGCTGAATGTTACGCCACTGCCTCTCTGAAGCAAACTGAATTGTCATTGCCTGGCCAAAAGATAGGCTCTTATGACCAAAAGATAGGCGCACAGCCCGAAGGATAGGATTTACTTCTCCTCCATAACGATTTACACAATCTGAGTAAACCCAATCTCCACGAGCCCGAGCCGTAAGCGGCGGACTTTGTATCTGTGACGGGAAAAGCTTTTGAAGGGGCTGATCTCAATTCACGTTAGTGAAGATTCGAAGGAGGACGAAATGTCAAAACAAGCAGCAGAACATCATACTAAGGCTGCCGAACATCATGAGCACGCAGCTCGCCATCACAAAGAAGCAGCCAAACACCATGAGGCCGGCAATCACGAGAAAGCCGCGCACCATGCTCATGTCGCACATGGACATCATCTACAGGCAATTCATCACCACGAGGAAGCAACAAAATTCCATCTCGAGCATCACGGCAAGAAGTAGAACCCGCGTTACGAAAAAGCCGCCGTCGGGTTAACTAAAAACGGAACCTTTCAAGGAGGAGGTTTATGAAGCACCTTACCTTCTCTGTCTTTGCCGCCCTCTGTTTCTTGGCCCTTCATTTCTCGCCTGCCGAACCTGCACAGTTTCAAAGCAGAGGCCGTATCGTCGTCCAGCCGAGGTTTGGTTCTCGATTTAACTCCCCAGCTTTTAGAGGTCCTCAAGTTATCATTGTTAGACCCGGCGCGGTTCGAGTTTTCCGGCCCGCCCCATTTCAACGAGTCATTATTGTGCCCAATCACAACTTTGTAAGACGCGGAGTAATCGCCTCACATCCATTCTTCTGCTTTCCTCACCACCTGGGCTTCTTCCACGGAGACTTTTTCTTCGACCATCTGCACCGATTCCACGGTCTGGCTTTCGAATCGATCCCCCGGGTCATTGTCCGGAACGGCCCCCAAGTCATCTTTTTTGACGAGAACTCAGAGGCTTTGGCTACCCCGACAGAGGATATTCTTACGGACCAGGAGTAAGCCCGGTGAGCCGAAGTATGAAGCCAGAGTAGCACCATATTGATCAACGGCTGTGGTCGATTTCTAGGGATAATCCATGCATGTCAAACACCCCATGCATTGGTGCTTCCTTTTAACGGTAACCGTTTGGGGGACAGTAGTTCTTCTGTCACATTCTTGGGGACATGATGTGGGAGAGCCGGGTTGGAGAAACTGCCGACCTGGAAGCAGTGTTGTGGAGGAGGGAATTGCGTCAGTCAACCGCTCCAAGTGCGGGGGAAGGAATCAAATAAGAAAATAAATCGTCGAATTTGAAGGGGTTCAAATTTCCGTCGATAAGGAGAAATTCTCACCTGTTCCGAGTGCTCGCACTTGGGTTTGCTATATCAATCCTCGCGGTAAAATTACGAACGAAAACATTCGTTGCATTCTTTATCTGCAGAAGAGCGGAACTACTTAGGTGGCAGAAGAGTTGACGCCTGTCCCAATGCAGATTTGAGTGAATTGATCTCCTACAATCCACATTCACCGACCTAAAGCTTGGACTCTGCTTAAGGGTTAAGAGTGAGAAACATGGTGTTCTCTCCCCGGCGGACAAGAAAGAGTATTCGTTTCCCTTTTTGTGCCGCCATCACCGCCTTTTTATATTCGGATACTTCGTGGATGCGTTTCCGATTGACCTCAACAATGATGTCACCTTGTTCAAGCCCCGCCTCATCCGCAGCGCTACCCAGTTCCACGAAGATTATGACGACGCTTTCCGCGTGCTTGATTCCCAGGCTCTTAGCGATTTCCGGAGTGATCTTCTGAACCGTCAGCCCCAGGTGGTCCTTCTCCTGTGCGGCAACGTTGACCTCCTCATCCTCTAAGTTTTCCACCTGCACCGGAATTGTCAGCTCTCTTTTATCCCGCAGGATTTTCACCCGGATTTTTTCTCCAGGTGCGGTACGGGCAACGAGGATAGGAAGATCGTTTGCATCTTTAATCTGCTTTCCATTTAACTCAATGATAAGATCACCGACTTTAATTCCGGCACGTGCGGCAGGCCCATCCTTCACCACTTCGGAGACCAGTGCCCCCCGGGTTTGATCCAACCCCATGAACTCTGCAATGTCTTGTGTCACCCTCTGCACCATCACGCCCATCCAACCTCTTGTTACTTTCCCCTTATCCTTTAGCTGCGGCAGACTCTCCTTGATCATGTTGATCGGGATGGCAAACCCAATCCCCATATTTTCACCGGTCTCGCTGAAGAGCGTCGAGTTGATCCCAACGACTTCCCCGCGCATATTGATCAATGGGCCGCCCGAGTTACCAGGGTTGATCTTGGCATCGGTTTGAATGAAGCTGTCATAAGGGCCTTGTCCGATACGTCTTTCTTTCGCGCTAACAATCCCCGAGGTGATCGTACTGTCCAGACCAAATGGGTTGCCGATCGCGACAACCCATTCTCCGACCTCCAACCGGTCCGAGTCGCCTAACTCGGCAGTTGGGAGGCGTGTAGCATCAATCTTGATAAGAGCGATGTCCAGTTGCGGATCCTTTCCGATCACTTTGGCTGGGTACTCCGCATCATCACTAGAGAGCTTCACAACCACCTTTTCCGCGTTGTCAATGAGGTGATTATTCGTGAGAATGTAGCCGTCGCTCGCGATGATTAACCCAGAGCCTAAACTCTGCTGGCGCCAAGAACCACCTGGGTTTCCAAAAAACCTTTGCCAAAACTCCTCGAATGGGTCATTTTCTCCAAACGGAGTCGGCGGAACCTGACCTTCTTTACTTATTCGGGTGGTCGAGATCTGGACCACTTGCGGCTTTAATTTCTTTACCAGAGGAACAAAGCTGATGATCCCCTCGGATGGTGCATCCTGTTGGTGCTCGCTAAGCGCGATTTGCGGAAACGCTTGCCTCGCAGCGATACCAAGAAACCTATTGAATTTGGTGATGCCGACACCAAGGAATAGGGAGACAAAACTGATAACAACCAGAACGCCAACCTTTGTGCTTTTCTCTTTGTTGGATTTAAACGCCATCGTCAGTTGCTTTTTTTAAATATCTATTTTGGACGAAATGGCCGACCATCTGCCCATTTGTCAGCTCAATACCGTGCCCCGTTCTTGAAGGGAGATAGAACGGGAGTGCTCTTTCCAATCTACGGGTTAAGCTTAAATTGTTCAGCGCAGAATTGTAATTCCAGACCGAAGAAAATGTCGATCTCTCTGAAGGTCTTTCTAATTGGTTTGCGTGATGGCCTTCCTTGGATCCGTAATCAGTCAAACTACCTCGAATTTGCCGGGTCGCCAGAAGATTTTCCGATTACTCTTTAGATTAAGAAAACATGTAGACCTTACTTGTGAAACTCACTCTCCTTCGTACCTCTTATCCAGTTAAAAAGACTAACTCGATAAACATATCCGAAAAAGATCACCACGACACAAATAACAGCAGCGATCACGGCCATGGAATATTCGTGACTCCTTATGCTCGCTCCCTGGAGGGTAAGAACATAAGTGCCAGGCATTCGACCAAGGGTCGATATGATCAAGAAGGTGCTGAGTTTCATCCGACTCAAGCCAAGGACATAGCACAGATAATCTTTCGGGAAACCAGGAAGGAGAAAAAGCAGGAAACATGTCGTTACTCCTGTGCTGGTTGTGACAAAGTTAAACTTCTCGATGATTTCTTTTTTAACCAATCTCTCGACGAACGGCCGCCCTAAGGCGCTAGCAAGCTCAAAGGCCGCCCAAGAGCCCAGAGTGAGCCCGAGTGTCGAAAGGAGAAACCCGAACGCGTTTCCGTAGAGATAACCTCCAACCACTCCCGTCAACTCTCCAGGTATAGGCGCAATAACAACCTGTAACGCCTGGAGCAGTGTAAAGACCGCAGCAGAATAAGGTCCAAATGAAAAGAGGAATCTCCTCAGCCTCTTTTTACTTGAATAAAATTCTCCTACATCGCCCAATCCCTGCCACGGAGGCCCTGTCAGATTAAATGGTTGAGGGCCATAGCGGCTGATTAACAAAATCAGAAGAATAAAAATCCCAAGAATTGCCCCTTTGACTAAAAGCTTGCGCTGAGTCGCGGCCATTAGAATCAATGCATGGATAATTTCGCCTAAAGCAAGAGTTGGTATAAATGCTTTAGTAGCTTTTGGCGAATACCATAAGAGAGGTGGTCAAGGCTCTTTGTTGATAGCGATTCTTTTAGCCAGTCTACTTCCGGGAACTTCAGACATCATCCGGTTTAGCTCTTCTTGAACTGAGGAAAAGGATTCTGAAGGCATCCACGGCTCTTCGTCCGCTACCTTCTCCTCCTTTATTACCGTACCATCTTTGAAGTAGTACCGAGCACTAATCCTGCCATTAAAATTTAGATCCTCGTCCTGTCGGACAAGTTTTCCGTCTTTATAAAAAGCCCAGACGTCCACACGCCGATCTCTGTTGGTGTCCGCCTCGTTTCGCACCACTTGTTCGTTTTCGTAGAAGATCCTCAGGTCAAAATAGCCATCACCGTCCGTGTCCTTCTCCTCCCGAATCAGGCTGCCGTCTTTGAAAAGATAAAGGGTGTCAAGCTTCCCACTTCCTTTGCTGTCCATTAAGCGCTTCACTAACTGCCCATGGGAAAAAGCCTCAACCAGATCTATCCGACCCTGAGCGCGACTATCCTCCTCTCTGAGTACAACTTCTCCGTTTCTAAAATAGAGCATTCTATTGGGCCTTCCATCCCCATTCAGATCCTCTTCCTGCCTGACTAGCTGAGCTTCCTCGTAATAACCCCAGAGATCTATCCTCCCAGTGTGTTTGCGATCGACCTCTTTCCTGACGAGTTGGCCGTTCTCAAAGTAGGAGAAAGTATCCATTTTCCGATTTCCTTTGGTATCCTCTTCAATCCGGCTGATCTTTCCCTCTAAAAAATGGGTGATGCGGCCCACACCGCTATCACCCTTGGTATCCTCCTCCTTTCGCAGGAGCTCGCGGTTTTGATAGAATTCCCAAAGGTGAGGCTTCCCATCGCCCTTGGTATCTACTTCCTTACGCTCGATTTCTTCTCTGTCATTGAAATAAAGCCATGTGTTAATCCGACCGTCTTGCTTGCTAGAGACCTCTTGTCTTTTTGGTTTTCCGCCTTCGTAGAAAATCCAAATATCCGGCTTTCCATCAAAATTAACGTCCTTTTCGACCCGTTCGACGCTGCCCTCTTTATTGTAATAGATCCAGAGGTCAATTTTCCCATTGCCGTTGGTATCCTTCTCTTGACGAATGACGCGCCCCTGCTCATCATAATAAAATCTTGCTACTACACCTGACGGCAATTGGCCTCTAGCCGAATCATACGCGAATAATGCCAGCAAGAAGGCAACGAAAAGAACCCGCCTTTTAAGACTGTTCTGTTTCATTACGCTAATCTGGTCCTGAAATTACAAAGGGGCCCAGCAGAGACTACGTACTGGAGAATTCACTTAATCATTTTTCTGTCATCTTCCTTTCGTCTCTCCTCTTCCTTCCCAACAACTTGATGTGAAGTTGGGGAACTGGGCTCCTCCTCGATGAGCGCTTTTTTAAATCCGCGAATTGCTTCGCCGAGCCCCTTGCCGATCGAGGGGAGATTCTTTGGTCCAAAAACAAGAAGCGCAACTATAAGAATGAGAAGGAGATGCATGGGCTGGAAAAAACCCTCAAACATTTTGTTATCCTCCCATCTTTATTGACTAAGTATCTCCTGCAAAGAAACGCACACTATTTCAAAAGTTGCCTCAAGAACGGCATGGCCTTCAGTTATTGCTTTGCCGTTTAGAACACCATCCAGAATGAAAAGAGGCCGGCTTCATGGAAAGTTTGCAGCGAATGATCCTGACTATCGCCTTGTCTGATTTCGTCGCCCCGAATACGAGCTCCCGCTGCCGATCGTAAGACTTCGTCGAGCGCCACGACTACTGCAGGGAGCTACGAACCAATTGACTCCGAGTCCGCACGCCAGTCTTACCCGAGAGCAGTTTAGTTCGGTTAGTTGGTACATAGATAGTTGGATGGCAGATTCCACACGATCCAACGGGAATGTTACGTCAATGCCTCCTTGAAGCAAACTCAATTGTCAACGACTGGCCAAAAGATAGTGGCGCTGGCTGAAAGATAGGATTTACTTCTCCTCGACCACGATTGCACAATACGCCCAAACTGAATCTTCACGAACCTAAGCGGGACGAAGAGTCCCGGTCGCGACAAAGTGAAGAAACAGCAGGCGTACATTGGAAAGCAATTCCGCACCTCGTTGCAAATATTCCGACCCGTTCTTGGAGCGGCAAGCTGTTGGACAGGGTTCGACCTCGAAGTGGCACGGCCTAGCTGCGCGACAACATGGAATGGCATCGACGGATGTTACCGATGATCTTGTGTTGGGAGAAAGAAAGGAGAGGATAATGAAGAAACATGGAAGATTATTAACAGCTTTCGGTTTCCTGCTCGCTGGTGTCTTTGTGTTAGCGGCCCCGGCATTTGCTCAGAGCGTCGATGACAAGATCAAGTCGCTCGAGCAAGAGCTGTCGCAGTTAAAAGATCAGCAAATCGAGATGAAGAAGGAGGCCACGGCGGCGGCCGCGGCGCTGCCATCGTTTGAGTACAGGCCTGGCAACGGCTTGAACATCGAAGCAGCGGATAAGGCGTGGGGCCTGCGGTTTACCATTGAGACGCATTTCCGTTACGAATTCGAATCGGGGCGCTCTCACATCGGCCGAACCGAAGGCGAATTGATGGGGCGGCGATTTAGGCCGGGAGTTTTATACTGCATCAACAACTGTCTGTGGGAGATCGAGGCGACGCTCGACCTCGACGGTTTTGGAACCGGTAACGGGAAGAATTCGACCAACACCTCCACTAGTTCGATTTTACAGCGCGGCGCGGTGAACTTTCACGCTGAGAACCTAAATCCGTGGTTGCCGACTGTGCAGTTCGGCATGGACATACAGAATGCCGGTGGCGGCAGCTTAGCCCGGCAAGGCTCCGGATCGGTGGGCGCTCAGGCTGAATACGACCTTCTGACCCGCAATAACGGTTTCAACACCGGCCGCGCCGGTCAAGGCATGGTGCTTAACTGGGATGATCGATCTCTTTCCGGTATCGGCATTCCCGGCCGCATCGGTAAGTTCCAGGTCGGCATGTCGAGCATTGGCGAAGGCGACGACGGTCTTTCCAGTTTCAAGGACAAGAAGAGTTTTAATGAGTATCTCAGCATTCAGCCGTTTTCCGAGGTCAAGAACAAATGGATCAGCGGTTTGACCTTCGAGTACGGTGTCTGGTTCTGCAACGTGGACCTTCGTGGGATGAACGGTTGCGATCGCTACCGTATCCAGGATCATGGTGACGGCGGGCGGCAAACTTTGTTTGACACCGGCGCTGGCAGCATCGGCAACGGACTCACTACGGCAATGGGTCCTGGCGTCGTTTGGAGCGTTGGGCCTTACACCTTGCGCGCGATGGGGAGCTTCGAACAAAGTGCGGATGAGGGTGGCACGAGAGGTAAGAAGAGAGCCCATAACTTCTTGATCGGTCATGATCTGTATCTGTGGAGCCCAAAGGGGTTCCTCACCGGTTCTGCCACTACCCCGAATTCGATCCTTGTTGGTACGCACTTTGAGCGCAACGACATGTCGGTGGATTGTAGCAACAGGCCTGGCGGTGGCTCAAGTGGAATTCTTTGCGCTAATACGGGAATCGGCGGCCATATCACTCAATTCCATCGAAATACCATTCTGCTTCGTGAATGGGATCTGTGGTACGTGATCGCGCCGCGCATGAACGTGGGTCTGAACGTGTTGTGGTACGACGCGGCTAACCTGCGCAATGGCGCAAACCAAGCGGCACAAAACCTTGGGATATGTACGGCAAGCACAAAGAGCATCAATTCAAGCAACTGCCGACCCGGCATCGGCGGTGACTGGGTAGATGTGTTCCTCAACTGGAGATATACGTTCTAATCTGAAAGCTGCAGCAGTATCTCTAAAAAGGGGAGCCGTTTGGCTCCCCTTTTTTTGGTGCGCCCGGCAGGGCGCAGACCTAGGGGGTGAAAGACCTTAGCAGGCCCGATCAGGGGAACTGCTAGCTGTCCGGTTTCGTCTCAGAGTGAGGCGGAAAAGGGTTAGAACTGATTAAGGAAGCATTTCTCAGGGTCTCTTGCGTGTTTCGAACAAAAAATAAATAGCGTCGCTTCGATGCTATTCGTTCAAAACTGTAATTCAGCTGAATAGCTACAGTCACAGTGGCGATTTTTATCTCTAGGAGACTCGGTTAAGTTAAATACAATTCTCGATGTCGACACCCAAGAAAAGCCCGTCTCAATTACGGGTACAAGGCACAAAGAATAAACTGGCAGAAATCACCATTGCGCAACCACACTCGGCGAAACGGGCGATGGCCTTTTATCGATGACGTTGAATGTAGCCTATGCAGCCAGTTCTATTATTTTGATCGGGCTTGAAAATGAAAATAGGAAAGATGCGGTCGCAATCAGGACGCGGCTTGGAAGCATCCGTGGAGCATGAGATTGATCCAGGCTGGAAAGTTCGGAGTGGCCTTAACAGTGGTCGATCCCAAAGAACAAAAACTCATCGTGAGTCCTTTAGTCTCTTTTGATATTCAGCCCAAGCGTTTGCTGGAATCGAAGCGAATTATGCCGGTCGCGATCGGGGAGCCGTCGCTTCTTCTGATCTTCTTGGGAATTGTATCTGTCGTTCGTTACCGTAAAAGGACCTGAGGGACTTATATGGTCAGATGAACATACAATTTCTCAAACCGGGCATAGTGAGGGAGAAGATCAGTCTCGCGAGACGCCCCGTTCTGTATTTCTTCACATGCGATCGTTGTCCCGCTAGTGGATGAGAGGGCGCTGTTATTGAAGGGCAGATGGATTGTCAGCAACTGGCTAGCCTCTCGTCGCCGTAAGACAGCCGCGCTGCCCGAAAGATAGGATTTACTTCTTCTCGAGTACGATCGCACAATTAGCAGTATAACGTGTGTCCAGATGTTACCTGATTTGCGGCCCAATCGTTCCTCGCCTTTCGGTCGCGCGATTTATATCGTCTGTATGGTAGTTGTCTTCTGTTACATCCTGTTCGACGTACTTGACCTTGATGGGTCTGACTTTCCGCGACCAGGAGCACCGGTTGAAAGGAATGTAGTAATCGCTGAGGTGCCAAAGGTTACAGGGTACGTTTACCTGCCTGAGAGAACCAATTTTGTGGCGAATCTGACCGTCCTACCAGCCGGGCCAGGAGAATAAAGCGCTACCGAAAATATTGCGTTTCGCTCGTAACAAACCGGCACCCTTCTTTGCGCGGATCTCGCGTGCCGGGCTTGTGTCGTCGTTATAGAACCTGCTTGGGAGCAACCGGCTTCTACTCCGAACGATGATACTCGACTACAGCCGGCGGTGCTTCAGCGCCGGCAACTCGGCGCGCACTTTGGCGAGATAAGCGAGATCGATTTCCGCTGTGATGACGCCGGGACCGTCTGGGAGCTCGGCGATCACTTGCCCCCAAGGATCAACGATTATTGAGTGACCGTGCGTCTCGAAACTCTTGGCGCTTTTACCGAACTGGTCCGGCGCGATAATGTAGACTTGATTTTCGATGGCGCGCGAGCGCAGCAAAGTTTCCCAGTGCGCCTCGCCCGTGTACGCCGTGAAGGCCGAGGGAACAAAAATCAACTCGGCGCCTCGACTAGCCAGTCCGCGGTAGAGCTCCGGGAAACGAAGATCGTAACAAACGCTCAATCCCATCGAACATAGATCGGTCTTGATGACCGCCATGGCTTCGCCGTGGGCGCGTGTGTCTGATTCGCGTAGCGACACGCCATTGGCAAGATCGACGTCGAAGAGATGAATCTTTCGGTAGGACGCGAGAACTTTCCCTGCCGGATCGAAAAGCAAGCTTGTGTTGTAAGCTTTCTCACTGCCGGGAATCTCTTCGAGAATCGATCCAGCCAAAAGATAGATGCCGAGCTCGCGCGCCAACTCGGCCATCGCCGTCGATGAAGGTCCGGGGATCGGTTTGGCGAATTTTCTTTCCAGTTTCTTGCTGCCACGCCAGATGAAAACTTCCGGAAGCGCGACCACGCGCGCCCCTTCTGCCGCCGCATGGCGCACCCAGTGTTTCGCTTCCTTGAGATTTGCCGCCTTGTCATCGGAAGCGAGCATTTGAACTGCCGCTGCGACGAATTTCATAGGCGCGGATCCTCAAAATCTTCGAAGAATAAAATCCTTCGAGCTAACGCTTCAAAAATACCGGGCAGGGGGCGTTGCGCAGCACATATTCGGTCGTACTGCCGAGCACCATTTTGATGATGCGCCGATGGCCGTGCGCCCCGATGAAGAGTAAATCGTGATTCATATTCACCAGGTATTCGACGATCTTTTGCTCGGGGTAGCCGCGCGTAAGTTCATATTTGACGTCGATCGAATAAGAGCTAAGGTACGATTTTGCCTGCTGCAAATTGGTCTGTGCCAGGGATTCATCCTTGGCGATCGTCAGCACCGTCAAGGGCAAATGCAGCACCGTGCAGAATTCCGCGGCCGTCTCCATCGCGGAGCTGGCGCGCTGGCTGCCGTCGTAAGCCAACAAGGGTTTCTCGACCGGCTTGAATTGTTTCGTCGAGACAAAGACCGGGCGGGGGCATTTGCGTGTGATCGATTCGGCCGTAGTGCCCAAAAGTCCGGTTGAAAATTCTTCATTGACGCCGCGATGGCCGATCACCACGAGGTCGGCGACCTTGGAGCGTTCGCAGATTTCGTTGGCGATCAAACCCATATCCAATAAAGTGGTATAGCGAATGTGTTTTTTTTCGCAGCGCGCCGCGAAATCGTCGAGAATAATCTTGCCGCGCTCTTCGAGAATTTCGCGCATCTTGCTGGAAAAATCCAAATACGGTTCGAAACCCAGGGAACCGGAGATGTCGTGAAAGAAAGTCCCCTCGATCGAGATGGTATCGATGATGTGTTGGCCGAAGAGCGTGCCGTCGAATTTTTCGGTGATCCAGATAGCATAGTCGAGCGCCGCCTTCGAATGTTCCGAACCATCGAGAGGAACAAGGATGTTTTTGATCATGCATCCCTCCTGGGTCACGAGAGATCGCTCAAAACACAAACGCCGTCGGAATGCCTAACGGACCGCTGTTCTGGCCCATTTGCTGGAGGTACGATAACAAGGCGGAGTTTTTTTGCAAATAGAAAATTCGTTGAGGGATTTACAAGACTTCGCCTTTGAGAGATAATTAAATTCTCACCGTAATGACGCAAACGAAAAACAAACAAGAGGCCCGGCTGCAAGAACTCATTGCCGCCGCAAAGGCAATGAATCTCGATGTGCGCACGGAAAAGCTGTTGCGTGAGGCGGGTTACCGCGCCCGTAGTGGCCGATGCCGCGTTAACGGCCAGGAGGTTATCTTTATCGATCGTGAGGTTGCGATCGCCGAGCAGATTGAATTTCTCGCGGCAGAGTTGGCCGGCTTCCAGCAGCAAAACGCTCCATCGACCGAAACGCCTGCCGAACTAACGAAAGACTGACGCTTGTCCGAACCTGCGCGACTTGTCAGTGGACACGGATTTTTTTCGCCGCCTCAATACCCAACGAGAACTGGTCGGCGCCTACCTTTAGCGTCATAATGCCGAGCGAGGGAGCCACGTCCAGCACCTGAACTTTGGCGCCGGGCACCAACTGGTGTTCTTGAAGGAAACCCAATAGCCGCGCATCTCGCTCGCCGCCTTCGGTGATATAATCGAGCTCCACTTCTTTTCCCGCCGTGATGCTATCCAGCGGAGTCCTCGGCCCCTTTTTCGTTCGAGCTAACTCTCTACCGGGAATCGGATTTCCATGCGGGCAAGTCGTCGGGTGGCCGAGCAGCTTTGCGAGTCGGTCCTCGACGTCCTGCGATAGCGCATGCTCGAGTCGATGCGCTTCCTGGTGGGCCTTGCCCCAGTCCAATCCCAATAAATCCGTTAGGAAACGTTCAAGGAGAAAATGGCGCCGAAGAATTCTCTCGGCGACCTGTTTTCCCTCGGTCGTCAGGTGAATTTCTTTGCGCCGCAGAACCTTCAGATAGCCCTCCCCTTCCAGACGGCGCAGCGTACTCACCATCGTCGACGGCGTGACTCCCACCTCCTCCGCGACACGAGCCGCGATCACCGGCTTTACCTCTTCCTCAAGGGCATAGATGGTCCTGAGATAGTCCTCAGTCGCGGGAGTGATCTTGGCGGGAGTCATAGTTGACAAAGTTCTTTTATTTCAATATAGGAACTTTGAAAGTTAGATGTTACTAACTTTTTGATGTAGGTGCAATCAAGAAACGTTGTCTTCTCTGCCATATAGTCATGGCCGAGAAAAAGTTCAAGCACCGAGGGGTTTAATTATGAGAAGAATAGTCGGCCAAGTGTCGCTTCTGATAACGCTGATCGCGCTCGCGAGCTTGATCTTCGTCCAGTCGGGCTGGGCCCAGGCAAAGCTTGTCATTGCGATCCAGCCGACCGTTGTCAGTGATGAAATCTTGGCTAAAGCAAAACCGCTGCAGGACTTTTTGGGAAAAAACATTTCCCCTCGGCCCAAGGTCGAAATTTACGTGCCGAGCAGCTACGCCGCAGTGGTGGAATCGCTCCGTTTTGGCCATGCCCATGTTGCTCTAATGTCTGCTTGGCCGGCGCAACTGGCAGTACGTCTAGGCGGCGCTCAAGTCGCTCTGGCCGAGGTGCGACAGGTGATTCATGGGAAGGAAAAAGTCGATGCGCCGCATTATTACTCCTATTGGGTTGTGCTGCCTGATTCGCCGCACAAAGATCTGCCGGCGATGAAAGGCAAGAGCGTTTGTTTTGCCAGCCCGATCTCGACGTCGGGATACGTGGCGCCGATGGGACGGCTAGCGGAGCTCAACCTCATTCAAACTTCAGCAGGTAAAGAAGCCGACCCGAAAAGCTTCTTCAAAGACGTGCTGTTCGGCGGCGGTTACGGGCAATGCTGGCAGGCACTCAAGCAGGGTCAAGTGGACACGACGATCATCGCCGGCGACGTGCCGGAAAAGCTCTATAGGGAAGTGTTGGACTCGACCCGGACGATCGAACAGCAAGGGCCGATTCCGTCCCATGCCGTAGTCTTGAGCAAGGAGCTTAAGGATCCTCTGCGCGCGCGAACCGTTCAAGCGATTAGCAAACTTGGCGCGCCGGAGCATCGTGACCTGATGCGCTCGTTTATATCGAGCATCTTCGTCGGTTTTAAACCGACGACGGCCGAGGAACACCTGGGATCGCTCGATCGCTACCTGAAACTGGTCGGACTGAAGTACACGGAGCGCTTGTGACCGACAGCGGCAGCGCGCCAGCCGCCCTGCACGCAGAGCGAGTCTGGTTTTCATTTCGCAACCACGACTGGGTGCTTAGAGATATTTCGCTCGTGATCCCGGCCGGCAAGCATACCGTGATCATGGGACCTTCGGGGATCGGCAAGACCACGCTGTTGCGGGTGCTCGCCGGCCTGTTGAAGCCGAATCAAGGCCAAGTGCGGGTCTTTGGTCACCCCACCGAAGAACTCAAGCCGCGCGAACTAAGCGCGCTGGTCGGCTATATTCCCCAACAACTGGGGCTGGTGAGAAACCTGTGCGCGCTCGAAAACGTCTTGATGGGCGCACTGGGGAGGCTCGCGGACAGCAGAGCGCTTCTCGGTCTTTTCCCGCGGGATGAAATAGAGAAAGCCCGGGCAGCGCTCGAAATGATGGGCATCGGCCACAAAAATTCCGAACAGGTCTTTCGCCTGAGCGGTGGTGAGCGCCAGCGCGTCGCCATCGCACGTACCCTGCTCCAACATCCCCGTATTGTCGTCGCCGACGAATTCGCGTCGGACCTCGATCTCGCTTTGGCCTCCGAGATCCTCACGCGCATCCGGCGCGCCGCTGAACAAGAGCAGATTACTTTCATCATGAGCATGCATCGAATGGGCTTGGCGCGGCAGTTCGGCGACGCGGTGCTCGCGCTTAAGAACGGCGAATTGGTTCCGGGTTTTATCGGCAACGAAATCCTCGAGACTCTCTCCATTGAGCCATCCTTGTGAGATCACCATTCGTTCTGCCGGTTATCACCACCTTTTTCCTGCTGGCGGTTCTTGCCCACCTTGGCTTCTTCGATTGGGCCCGGCTGTCCCGCGGCTTTCGCAACTTGGGTATTCTCGGCGCCGACATGGTGCCGCCGGATCTGGGTATCCTGCCAGTCGCCAGTGCCGCTCTGTGGGAGACCGTCGAGATGTCTTTTGCGGGTACCCTGCTCGGTTTCCTCGCCTCGCTGCCGTTAAGCATCCTCGGCACCCGGCGTCTCTTTTCGACTTGGGTTTCCAGTCTGGCCCGTTTCATCGCCGCGGGAATTCGCACGATTCCGGTGCTCCTCTGGGCCATCGTTTTCGTCATCCTCGTCGGCCTCGGACCGCTCGCCGGCACGCTCGGCATCGCCGCTTACACCGTCGGATATCTGGCGAAGATTTACGCGGATCTCTTCGAAGGCACGGACCCGGAAATCATGGAGGCCGTGCAAAGCACGGGGGCCTCCAAGCTGCAGCTGGTTCGGTTTGTCGTTATCCCCGAGGCCGCCAACGCCGTGCTCGCCCAAGTTCTCTTCATGCTTGAGTACAACATCCGGGCCTCATCGATTCTCGGTT
This sequence comes from Deltaproteobacteria bacterium, assembly GCA_005879255.1. The sequence goes on along the minus strand of VBKY01000102.1, from coordinate 39,456 downwards.
TTGTCGGCGCCGGCGGTCTCGGATTCGTCATCCAAATTTACCTCCAGAGCCTCGATTATCGCCGCCTGGCAACCGTGCTGTTGCTCGTCCTGGTCATTGTCCTGCTCATGGATGGAATTAGCGCCTGGTTGAGAAACCGTTTTCTCTTATCGGCCCACACTGCGTAAAAAAATGGGCGATCCGAT
>VBKY01000102.1:24894-39252 GCA_005879255.1 Deltaproteobacteria bacterium | reverse complement strand
GTTGGTCGATCGGCCATATGCGTATTACCAAACTCGACATCGTGCCTTGGCTCACTGTGGTTGTTCTTTTAATGACTGCCTGCCCTGCTATCGCGCAGGATAACGCCAAACGGCTGGTCGCGTTGCTCGATTATCTCGGCAGTGATTACAAGAACGCGGTGCAAGACGGCAAGATCCTCAGCCAAGACGAATACGGCGAAATGCAAGAATTCGCCAAGCGCAGCCTAGACCTTTTCACTCAACTCAAAGAAGTCGACAAGGCCGACAAGGCCGGAGTCGAGTCGAGCTTAAAATCGCTGGCGAGCCAAGTCGACAGCAAAGCCGACCCGAAGGTGATCGCCGAGCTGGCCAAGACGGCGAAAGATAAGCTGATCGCCGTCTACAACATCGTCCCCTATCCGCGCCGGCTGCCGTCTTTCGCCAGCGGCAAAAAGATCTACGACGAGAACTGCGCGCAATGCCACGGCGTCAGCGGCAAAGGCGACGGGCCGGGACGCGAGTCGATGAATCCGAAAACGCCGCCGCGGTATCGAAGGCACGGCGATGGCGTCGTTCGCCGCGCTGAGTGACGAACAGCGCTGGCAGGTGGCGTTCTATATCTTCTCGCTGCGTTTCTCTAAAGAAGCGGCGAAAAAAGGCGCGGAGCTAGTGAAGGCGAGGAAATTGCCGCCCGATCTTGAGACTGTCGCGACGCTGGCAACCCATTCGGATGTCGAATTGCTCGAGAAGCTCAAACCGGTCGCTTCCAATGAGGCCGACGCGCTGAACATGCTCGCCTATCTGCGCCGCGGTCTGTTCGAGACCAAAACGTCAGACCCGTTAGCGATCGCGCGCGAATATTTACGCGAGTCCGTCGAGTTCTACGAACAGGGGAACAAAGAAAAGGCGTACCAAAAAGCCGTGGACGCTTATATCGATGGCTATGATCTAGCGGAGCCGGCGATATTCGCTAAAGACATGACGTTCGGCCGAAATCTCGAAACGCAATTCACGGAATTTCGTAACGCGATAAAACAAGGAGTTTCCATAGACGAAATTCAAAAGCGCCATGTCGATATGGAGGCCAAGCTCGAACAAGCCGAGCAAATACTGACGCGCCAAGACAACATCTCCGATTACTACACCTTCATCAACTCGGCGCTCATCATTCTTCGAGAAGGACTCGAGGCCTCGCTTATCCTTGCGGCAATTTTAGCGATGCTCAAAGTGATGGGCGCAAAGGACGCCATCCGCTACATCCATCTGGGCTGGATTATGGCTCTGGTCATGGGAGGGCTTACCTGGCTCATTACGCAAACCGTTCTGACATTGAGCGGTCAGCATCGCGAGAGCATGGAAGGATTCATTTCAATCTTCGCCGCACTCGCGTTGTTCTACGTCGGCTATTGGCTTCATACCCGCTCCGAGACCAAAAAGTGGCAGGCGTTCATACAAGACAAGGTCAAGAGCAGTCTCTCCAGCAAAAGCATCTTCGGACTGATGGGGATTTCTTTTTTTGCGGTCTACCGCGAGGCTTTTGAGGTCGTCCTGTTTTACCAAGCGCTCTGGCTGCAGAACGAGAATAGCCATCACGCGGTTCTGTGGGGATTTTTCGCCGGATTGGCGGCCCTGATAGTTTTAACCCTTGTCATTTTGAAGCTCGGCCTTAGGGTTCCATTGAAATATTTTTTCGGCGTCACCGGAACATTGCTCTACATCGTCGCGTTTGTCTTCGCCGGCGTCGGCATCAAAGAGTTACAAGCGGCCGGTTGGGTCCCAACAACACCCATAGATCTTCCGCTGCAAGTGCCGATACTCGGCATCTATCCCACGGTGCAAACATTAACGGCCCAAGCAATCATGCTCTGCGCCTTCGTCGTGACCTTGCTGCGAATGGCGAAAGAACGAAAGAAAGCGTAAATGCAGTCTCGTTTTGAGCTTCAACAAAAAAAGACCGTCGATGCGGCAAAATCAGAAACGCCGCTACGATGCTGCTGCGGCAGTTTGCTGGCGCGGATGGTCGCCGAAGGCGTCGAAATTAAATGCCGGCGCTGCAAACGCCAAGTAATTTTACCGGTCCACCTAAAAGGAGTCGTGCGCATGAACTTGTAAGACCAGTTTAAATATTTCAGAAACAAAAAGAGCGGCCAGAGGTCGAGAATCCAGAGCCCGGTGTTCCGTCGTTAAAACGGCGAGAGCCGGGCTTTTTTATTGTCGCATTTTTGAAAGGGAGGAGATGTCATGTTTATTTTCTTGATCTTTTTGTTGGTCCTGGTTTCTACGCCCGTAATGGCGCAGGAAATCGACACACGTAGCGAGATCCGTGAATTGCGGGAGAAACTCGAGCGGCTGGAGCGGAAATTGGCAAGCGACGAGGCGCTGCGCGAGAAAAAATCCGTCGAGGAGCGCGACGCGATTGCCGAAAAAGTCAAAAACGACGTGATTTCCGAGGTTTCATCTAAGGGACAGAGCTATTTCAGTAAATTGATTGACCAAACCAAGGTCGGCGCCTATGGGTCCATGCGTTACGGAACCTCGAGTTTGGACGATCTGCATAATAGCTTTACCTTGAGGCGGTTCGTCTTAACCGTCGACTCGCCGATCGCCGAGCGCCTGAAAGCCAATATGGAGCTCGAGTTCGAAAGGTTCACCCAACTTGAGCTAGAAAAAAAACTCACGCGCACATCCGGCGGCGGACTCACAAGCGAACAAGCTATCGAAGGCAATAACAAGTCGGAAATTTCCGTCGAGCAGGCCTGGTTGCAGTATGACATTACCGATTGGCTTAAATTCCGTGGCGGCGCCGTTTTGGTTCCGTTGGGACGTTTTAATATCAATCACGACGATAACCGTTGGGATCTGCCGCGGCGCAGCTTGGTCGACAAAGGGACGCCGGTACTGCCGACAACCGCCGCATGGCCTGAGCTTGGCGCCGGGTTCTTGGGCGATATTCCCATCGGCAATGCGGGAAAGCTCAGCTATCAGTGGTATGTCATGAACGGCGTCGCACTCGATTCCGAAATCGAACAGATCGGTCAGACGCGCGCAGGCGATACGACGAAATTGGCCTATGAGGTCAAGCTTCAACCTTCGCGTGGAACATTTTCCGATGACATTAAAACAGGAAAGTCCATTGGGACGCGCTGGGCCTACAGCCCAAGTCTCGGCAGTGAAATTGGCGCATCGCTCTACTGGGGACGCTACACTCCGGACTTTCTCCCGAACAAACCGGTCTTCTCTTTTGCTATTGACAGCAAAAAAACTTGGGGCCCCTTTGAAATCGAGAGACAGTATGTGAATACTCAATGGAGCGGCGTGCGCAAAGTTGCCCAAGGCCTTGCGCGACGGGCTATAAGCAGCTCGAGCGAAGCTGAGATCGACGATGTCGAAACGGAGGTCGAGTTCGAATTAGCCAATCTAGCCAATCGTAAGCAAGGCTATTGGGCGGATTTTAGATACCGCTTTTGGCCCGATTTCTTAAGCAACACGATACTTGGGAAGCATTTCACCAATCCTCAGCTCATCGCCACATTCCGCGCGGAACAAGTGTGGTTTAGCGAGCTCCTGGAATCAATCGCGTTCGCGAACGGAGCTTTAACTGAAACAAAATCCGCAAACCGGCTGCTTAATCGCGTGACGATGGGTTTGACCTACCGGCCGGTTCCTCTCGTGGCGCTGCAACTCGCTTACGAATACACACGCACCAACCGAGGCAAGAGTCTGTCCAGCGTGACCAATTTTCTTACCTCATCCAAGGATAGAGAATATTTTCAACATGCCGTTCTCATGGGGCTAGCGTTTGGATTCTAAAATCTCCCTCCGTCAGATTGGGATTTGGCTTGTTTGTCTCGCGCTCTCGTTGGGAAGCTCTCAGTTTGCGCTCGGCCAGGAGGGAGTCTTTCTCAAGGATGAGGAAGCTCCCAAGGCGGTTTTTCCTGAAGCGGACTCGTTTGAACGGAAGGTTGTTCGCTCCAACGAAGAAATCAAAGCAAAGATCCAGCAGCGTATGGGAAAAACCAAAACTTCCCTTTGGGAAGATTCTTACGTGACGTTCGTGGCGAAGAAAGGGGAAACAATTTTGGGTTACGCCGCGATCGTTGAAGAGATCGGTAAACATCGTCCCATCACATTTATTGTCGGTGTAGGTCCCGATCGCAAAATCAAGGATGCGGCGCTGATGGTCTATCGCGAAGCCTACGGCGGAGAAGTGAGGGACCGCCGCTTTCTTCAACAGTACAAAGGGAAGCAACTTAAGGATCCGCTTCTCCCCTATCGTGATATTCAAAACATCAGCGGCGCCACGATGTCTGTTGAAGCAATAGGACGGGGCAGTAAGAAGGCCCTAGCTTTGTTGGAAGTGGTTTACTTCGAAGGAACAGAGCAAAAGTGAAATCGACTAAAATCTTGTTGCTTCTGCTTCTGATCGCGCTGGCGCCGGCGAAAACCGCAGCAGCGCTGCGCGAAGTGCGCGAAGTTCACTACCAAATGGGGAGTTACCTCGAATTCACTTTGTGGCACGACGAGCCGGAAACGGCGAAGCGACTGATTCGCGACGCCGCACGCGAAGTACATCGTCTTGATGAAATCTTGTCGAACTACGATCCGGACAGTGCGTTGTCGCACTTGAACCAGCACGCCGGTGCGGGAGCCATGCGCGTGCCGGCAGAGCTTTTTGCGCTGCTAAGCACGGCCCGCGAATTCAGCGAGAAAACTGGCGGCATCTTCGACGTCACCGTCGGCCCATTGATGGAGTTATGGCGGAAGGCGGAGGAGAAAAATCGACTCCCGAGCGGGAAACATCTGGCCCAAGCACTCGCGGCGGTCAGTTACCGGAATCTTGTGCTCTATCGACCGGACGAGGCAGAGCTCACACGCGGCGGCATGAGCGTCGACCTCGGCGGCATCGACAAAGGCTACGCCGTCGACCGTGTCACGGGCATCATGAGAGCCGCGGGAGTTACCACGGCGCTTATCAATTTCGGCGGTAGCAGCATGAGCGCCATCGGCGCTCCTCCCGGAAAGCGTGGCTGGGAGATAGCCGTGCAAGATACCGATGAGCGTTTGCGCGGCACGATACATCTGCGCGACACAGCGCTGTCGACTTCGGGCAGCATGGGGCGCGGGTGGACTATTGACGGGAAGAAGTACGGTCACTTGATCCATCCAATTAGCGGCACACCGATAACGGAAGCACGCACCGCTGTTGTCATCACGCGTAGCGCCACCCGAGCGGAGGCGCTGACAAAGCCGTTGGTGCTGCTCGGCAAAAACGCTCTGCCAACCATCGAAACTTTTTCCGACACTGAAGCGATCGTCCTCGCGGCAAGCGGAGAGCCAGCGTTTTCCCGGCAGTTTCGCAGCCGATCATCCTGGAAAGAAATTTCCAAAAAATGAAAAACTTTGTCACTCCATCCTTTCGGCTGCGCGACGCATCGTTTGAGATCCGTCTCGTCTATACTCAATTTCTCCTTCTGATATTGGGAGGATTGGCGACCACTTGGTTTTTTCAATTTCAACGCATCGGCGTCAGCTATGAGCGCATTGTCGCCTACTATCTCGGCGGCGAGATCGGCGGTCAGATGTTCTTCGCCAAGAACCTCAATGCGTTGCTCGAAGAGACCCATTTTCATGCCTTCAGTATGAGCGTCGTGTTTTTGATTCTCGCCCATCTGTTCATGGCAACTTCGCTCTCTCGCGGAGCCAAGTTGTTTTTTATCTTGACGACGTTTTTCTCTCACGTCTTCGATATGGGAGGCAGCTGGCTGACGCGAATGCTATCGCCGATGTTTGCCTATCTGATCTTGTCCTGGGTCGGTTTGTGGTTGGGCTACGCGGGAATGATTCTAGTGCCGCTTTACGAAATGTGGCTCACGCCCAAGTCAAAAACGGAATAGCTCGTGGACGTTGCTTGTCGTCGTGCTAGCCACTTCTTCCAAAGACACCGTCTTTACCTTGGCGACCATATCGGCCACGAAACGTACATAGGCGGGCTCGTTGCGCTTGCCCCTGTGAGGCACGGGCGTGAGATAAGGCGAGTCGGTTTCGACGAACATACGTTCCAGCGGCACTTTTCGCACCACCTCGCGCAGCGGCTCGGCATTCTTGAAAGTGATGATCCCGGTAAATGAGAGATAAAATCCTAAATCTAGATATTCCCGGGCCGCCTCGTAATTGCCGGTAAAGCAGTGAATCACTCCCCGAAGTTTTCCGTCACCTTCGCCCCGTAGCATTTCTACAACGTCGTGCGCCGCGTCCCGCTCGTGAACCACGATAGGCAATGCTGTTTCGCGCGCCATGTGAATGAACCGGGTGAACACCCGGCGCTGAACATCGTGGGGCGAGTGATTGTAGTAGTAATCGAGCCCGGTTTCTCCCACCGCGATCACCTTCGAGTGTGAAGTTAATTCGCGAATTTTTCGTAGCTCATCGTCGGCGACATCTTTGGCGTCGTGTGGATGCATACCCACAGTTGCATAAACGTCGGCGCACGACTCTGCGAGAGCAACCGCCTCAGTATTGCTCGCCATGTCGCCGGCGCCGCCGACGACGATGATTTTTTCGACGCCCGCCTCGTGGGCGCGCGCGATTACGGCTTCGACTTCACCGGTGTATTCCATGCCCTGAATATGAGCGTGGCTGTCGATCAGCATACTCGGAGAGAAAACTACTTCTTGGCTTCTGTTTCGATGCGCGGAAATAGGACTTTCGGTGCGTTGATTTTGTGTCCCGCTTGAAAACCTTGTCCCCAAGGCGCGTTCAGAGTTTCTTTCCCATCGGGAAGAGCGAGCAACTCGCGCAACTCTCTTGCCGTGTCCGGTAGAAACGGCACAAGCAGACGCGAAAGAGTTCTTACCACTTCAAGCAAGTGGTACAGCACCTCTCCGACTCGAGCTTTCCTGGCGGGATCTTTGATCATCGTAAACGGCGCCGTCTGAACGATATAACGGTTGGCGTGATCGAGAGCTGACCAGATGGCTTCAAGAGCGCGGTGAAACTGCAGCTCCGCCAGAAAGTCCTTGAGGTCGTTTTCTGCTTGCGCAAATTTATCCCGCAACTCACGGTCTTCGGCTGGCCATTCGGCGCCTAGCGGCTGCACCACCCCGGAAAAGTATTTTTGCTGCATCGCCAGCACGCGGCTGACCAGGTTGCCAAGGTTGTTGGCAAGATCGGTGTTGTACCGCGTGATAAGAGCTTCCTCACGGAAGTCGGGGTCTTGGCCAAAAACACTTTCGCGCAGCAAAAAGTAACGGAACGCATCCATGCCGATCCTGGCTCTGATTTCGAGCGGCGCAACCGTGTTGCCGAGGCTCTTCGACATCTTCCGACCTTCGACCGTCCAGAAGCCATGAACATTGAGGTGCTTGTATAGCGGCAAGCCCGCCGCCATGAGCATGGTTGGCCAGAACACGCCATGCGGCTTGACAATGTCCTTTCCGATGAAATGCTGCGCCTCGGGCCAAAACTTCCGAAAGAATTCCTCGCCTCTGTGCTTTAGCGCGCTGGCATAGTTGATCAATGCATCGAACCACACGTAGGTGACATAGCGATCGTCGAAGGGAATCTCTATGCCCCAAGTAAGCCGGCTCTTCGGCCGAGAGATGCAGAGATCGCCGATCGGTTCGCGCAACATCCCGAGCACTTCGTTTCGAAAGCCTTCCGGTCGAATGAAATCTGGATGAGTTTCGATATGTTCTCGGAGGCGGTCCTGGTACTTGCCCATCCGAAAGAAATAGTTTTCTTCCTCGATCAGGGTCGGTTTCACTAAATGGTCCGGGCATTTGCCGTCGCGCAATTCCTTCTCAGTGTAAAATCGCTCGCAGCCAAAACAATACAGACCGCCGTATTTGCCGAAATAGATATCGCCCGATTCATTCACCCGAGAGAGGATTTCTTGAACGAAATGAACATGATCGGCGTCAGTGGTCCGGATAAAGTAGTCATAGGTGATCCCGCAGTCATCCCAGATGCTGCGAAAGACAGCGCTTACACGATCGGTAAACTCTTTCGGTGGCACATTCGCCTCTGCTGCGACTTGCGCGATCTTGTCCCCATGTTCGTCAGTGCCCGTGAGGTAAAACGTCTCATACCCTTGCGCGCGGTAGTACCTCGCGAGGGTATCCGTGATCACCATCGTATACGTGCTACCGAGATGTGGCTCGGCATTGACGTAGAACAGCGGCGTTGTAATGTAAATTGGCTTCATCAACGCCCCCTCACCGCGCCAAACAAGAACTTCTCCAGCACCATGCGGCGGTTCAAGTTACGCTGGATGGACGCAGCAGCACCGGCGGTCTGTGAAAGTGCCGAAAGCGTATGGCCGACGCTGCTTTCAGCCGATTGCTGTGCGATGGACCCAAGCATATCGAGGTTTACCAACCCATCCGATTTTTGTGTCACGCTGTATATTAACAGGTCCCGAAACCAGGTTTCCGCCCACTTGAGAAACTTAAGCGCCTCGTCGCGGCTTCCCGCGAGCGCTTCCGCGGCGATCATCGCTCCGTGGTAATCTTCCGCTTTCAAAGAATCCAGCATGTCCGACCAAATCCGTCTTTTCTCTATTAACTCAGCCTTGTCCAGGCTGTCCGCCGTGCCAATACTGCCCATGCTCATGGCCGCGACAAACCTGGCTTCCTCGGCCTTCATCCCATATTTTGACTGTAAAAAAATCCCGACTTGCGCGCTCGGAAGAGGCGCAAAGGAAAGTCGCAGGCAGCGCGAGCGAAGAGTCGGCAACAGTCCGCCCCCGTTAGGAGCGATTAAGAAAATTAGCGAATCCACGGGGGGTTCCTCGAGCGTTTTCAACAATGCATTTTGCGCGGACGTATTCATCAGGATGGCAGGATCGATGATGGCGGTCTTCCGCTTGCCGCTAAAGGAGCGATAATTCAACTCGCGCTGGAGCTCGCGGATTTGTTGGATGCTGATCTCCTTTTTGTCCGCCAGCGGTTCAATTACTCTGACGTCCGGGTGGTTGCCGTCCGTTATACGCGCGCAATTGACGCATCGGCCACAGTAATCTTGGTCCGACTCGCCACAATGGATCGCTTTGGCCAGGGCCATCGCGACCATCCGTTTTCCTACCCCTTCAGGCCCGAGGAAAAGGTATGCGTGGTGCAGCCTTCCGTTGGTCATGGCCGAACGTAAGGTCCCCAGTTGTCTTTGGTGCCCGACAATATCGGCGAAACCCATTAGAGCATTTCCTGATCGATGATTTTCTTGATCTCAAGCGTTACTTCTTCGATGGATCGCGTCGCATCGACGAGGCGAAAGCGCTTGGGTTCCGCCCGTGCTATTTCGAGAAACCCGGCGCGCACTTTGTCATGAAATTCGATCTTCTCTCGCTCAAACCGGTCCTCTTGACGCTGGCCCATTGCGCTCTGACGGCGGGCGGTTCGCGCTAATCCAATGTGCGCTGGACAGTCGAGTAAAAACGTCAGATCCGGGCGAACCCCACGATCGGCAATATCGTTCAGCTGCCGTAAAAGCGACAGATCAATGCCACGGCCGTATCCCTGATACGCCACCGTCGAGTCCGTGAAACGGTCGCATAGCACCATCTTGCCGGCTTTGATTGCCGGCAAGATGACTTTGCTTACGTGCTGCGCCCTGTCGGCCAAGTATAAGAAGAGTTCCGCCGACGAGGCGATCTCATGGCTGCCAACGTCCAGTAACATCTTGCGGATAAGATTTCCAAGAGCTGTGCCACCGGGCTCGCGGGTCACTACGCAGGTGTGAGCACGCCCGACGAGATAATTCTCAAGGGCGCGTATTTGAGTGGACTTGCCGGTCCCGTCGCCTCCTTCGAACGTAATGAACTGAACCATCAATAACGAGAATGAAGAAAACGACCGGAAGATGCAAACAACGAAGTCGGGGCCAAGCTAAAGTACTGCGAAGGAGGTAATCCGCCCAGGCATTCAGCTCCGCTTAGGCTTTACCCTCACCTAAGAGCAGATTGATGCCGTTCACGAGTTGCGTACTGGTAAACGGTTTCGTGATGTAATAGTCGGCGCCCAATTTGTAGCCGCCGAGAACATCCTCGTACTGAACCTTGGCGGTAAGCAAGATAACCGGGATCGTCGAGGTCTCCGTCTTACCCTTTAACCGGGTTAAAACTTCCAGACCATCCATTTCAGGCATCATAATATCTAATATTATCAAATCGGGCTTTTGGGTCGTCAGCATGTTGAGGAGTTCCGGGCCGCTGGAAGCACTGAAGACATTATAGCCCCGCCCTTCCAAAATGGTCTTGACGATGGTGATAATGTCCGGGTTATCGTCAACGACCATAATGGTTTTCTTTGTGTCCATGCTCTCTCCCTCTCACGCCTCTGCCAAGCTCAATCGCAATAGAACGGAAAAAGGCTCCTCAATTACGGGGGTGTTGCCATCGTTTGGGGGAATGCCAAAAACCTTACTTGCAACCATCAAAACGTTGTAGATTCGCAATTTAGCATCTTATGGGCGCAATGTAAATTGTGTGTTTTGAATAATGCTAGGGAGTAACAGTTCGCCAATATTGTTGTGAAATGACCGACGGCAAAGCTGCATAAGTGTTCCCCAGAATGGACGTTGGAATCAAGGCGGCAGCGCGGCCTAAGGTTTGGCGGCTAAATAACAGGCGAAGATTGCCCTGAATGTCCAGAATTGCCGTAGCGGTTCCAGGGCTAGCAGTTTCGTTGACGATCATAGCGCCGAATATTTCTTTGCTGCTCGATCCGATCACCCTGAGACCGACTTCCCCGCCGGTGATGATGATGAGCCCTTCCCAATGAAATGATCCCGTCAAAATCAGGTCCGCGTCCTTAATAATGAGAATACCGGCACCGCTGGTAGTCCCATTTAGCGTAACCGCGTCGCCAGACATCGGCAGACCTTCGATACAGCGAAGCTGTGGTGAAGCTTGCGTCCCCCAGGCTTGGTCTTCTAACACTAAGCTCCCATCGTTGGTAACGGAGGTTACCGAGGCACCCGGGGAACCGCAAAGATCTGCAGCCAATTGGCTAATGGCAGTCGCTGGAAGAAAATTGCTGGTCCCAACGGGCGGGACGGCACTCCCGTCGTCGAGGATACCTGGTTGCGGGGGGTCTCCCAGAGCCTGCGTTACCAATGAGCGTAGTGTGTCATCGGAAGTCGATACAGCGCGACGTGCTTGTGCTCCTGGCACGGGGTTTCTCGTGCCCGGATCGTGGTCGACTCCAGAAATGAAAAGAGAATTATCGCTGAAATTAACGCGGGAAGCATTACCCCTAACGCCGATAGCCGCATCGGCGAGATCATATGATTTGGTCAGCTGGGCTTGGAGAACATGGGAGGAACTGCCGATCGTCCCGACGGAGCGAACAACTAGCTTCGCTGAGAGCGGCCCAATGACAGTGGGAGAAAGAAACGAAACGGAGAACTCGCCAGAAGCAAAGTTTTTTGTCTGGTTTACCGGAGCGGGAGGAAAGCTCGCAGTTTGGGCGATTTCGTCCTTACTCCATTCCAGCCCGGCCACGGAAACATAGAATGCTTCTGTGCCGCCCCGAAGATTCGCCAACACTCGGTAATCATTCTGCAGCATTACACCAGTGCCGATGCCGACAATCACCAGGACTGTTAGAAGCGCTAGAGAACTTATAAGAACCACGCCCCGCTGATTGTATAGCCGCTCGCCGCCGAATCCCATAACTTCCTCGCTAATTACGAAACTCGACGCTGCTCGTCAGAACGGACGCTAGATTATCAGTAACTTTCGGGTCGGGATTTTTCACTCGAATAGCAAAGCTGATCTTTACCCGCTTGATGGCATGGGGAAGGGGCATGTTGCCGAGGTCCACGCCGTTTGCGTCGTAGTAACTGAATAGTTTCCCCGCGGTAGCAGGCACGACATTGGCTACCAAGCAATCGCCGTTGCGCCGAATTATAGTGGGACCAGCGCATGTCGAGGTCGGACCGGTCAACTCGTAGCGAATATTTTCCCGCGGATCGGTATCGGCGCAATTGCCGTTACCATTTAGATCCATTTGTACGTGAATTATGCTGGCGCTTGCTGCGTACACGCGATTGCAAACCGTATCGGCATCGTTGTTGGGATCATCCGCACCGCCAACCTCTACCGGTGCGCTGCCAGTTCCCCACGAACCTGCGTTCTTAAGATCGCGAATCATGATATCCAATGCGCCGCGCGCATCTTCGAGCGTAGCGGTTTTCGTCTCAAGGACAAGCAAACGGTAGAGCTCCGCACGAAAATAGCCGTACAAAGCGGTGATCAGCATTGACCCGATCAGTAATGACATCAACTGCTCTATTAATGTCACGCCGAAATTGCTGCATAACCGAGCCACGATCATTCACCTTTAAAAATCAGCGTTGAGAGGGTTACTCGATGAGTTTCGTGATCTTGCCAAGAAACGACCACATCAATTTGCTTGAGATTAGCTCCAAGGAACGAGGGAGCGATCCGCCAACAACGATCGAATAACCCGGGTGTGGCGTCATTGGCCGAGATTCCATGATCGCCGCCGTTGGGGCAGAGATCGCCGTCGATAAGAGTCCGTTGTGCTTGCAACTCTTCGATCTTGTCTTGGGCCAAATGGATCGCTACTGTTGAATGACTGCTCATGGTTTGCCGCCGAATCACATTGGCGCTGCTCAGCGAATATCCCATAACTGCCAAGACTACGATGCTCATGGCGACCAGGAGCTCATTGAAAGTAAAGCCCGCCTGTTGTCTCAGATTAGATTGGCTACCGGCAACCATGTCAGCAGTCCTCCTCGCAGTTGTTAGGCGTGCATATTCTGACTCTGCCCGTGTGGCTTACGACGATATGTCTGCATGCACCATTGGCGTTGCGAAGCCGCACCCTATTTCCGCTCGCTGTGCCGCGTGGCGAAAACGAAATCGTGCCTTCCTTCATAATAATCGTTCCCTCCGCCAGCGGCTTGGTCACCAGGGTCTTAAAATCTCGTTGAATTGTGTAGCCGCTCGCCCCTTGCGCATACGCGAACTGAAAGCCAATGTTTTCCGCGGCGGCGCGCATCTTGATGCTGTGGAGTTCGGATTGAACCTGTCGCGTCGCGTTGTTCAACGCGTAGTTTGGCAGCAGGCTGTTCCAGTTCGGCAAAGCAATCGCAGCAGCGATGCCCATCACGGCTATGACGACAATCAGTTCGATCATCGAAAAACCATTACCGCGCAGAATCCTCATGCCCCCTCCAAGACTCGCGGACAATACTGCCGAGGACTCGGAAGTGTCAAGAGGCGACAAAACAACCCACCGGACGCCAAATTAGACTTTTGCGATAATCCGATTCGGTGTTAAAATAACGCCAGTTTTATTGGGGAGCTGCTGCGATGAGAAAAGCGCTGATATACGGGCTAGTCTTTGCCATGTACGGTAATGTACTCGGCGTTGCCGATGCTGCCTACATCATCAAACTCAAAAACGGCAATGAATACATCACCACGCGCTATTGGCAAGAAGGCCGACAAGTGTTTTTCGATACCTATGATGGAGTATTCGGCATCGAACGTACCTTCGTAACCAAAATCGAAAAAACTGATCAAATTGTCCGTCTAGCTCGCCGATAGAGACCCCGGGGAGAAATTTCAAGCTGACAAGTCGCAAAAAGACAAGGAATCTGAGGAAGCGAAACCACCCACAGAATCAAAAAAGCGGGATCCAGACGATCCGATCGTAGGGGAATTCAACCGGCTCAAAGAGAAGTCAAAGGAAGTGGACGGAATGCTTACCGAGGAGATTCGTGATCTCTTAAAAGAGATCAAGGCATTTAAGGATAAGATGGGCGACAACAGCAAACTCTTTGTCGAGTATGCCCGTGAGTTTAACGACATTCATGAGATCAGCTCGGCGGTTGAAGCCGCTTTTAACGCTCGACGTTAGAAGCTCTGTTTCCAGTTGACAACCTTTAACGGTTGACTCGCCAAAGCATTTTTGATGTTGCAGCTGTGATAACCAACAGTAACGGAACCGCTGATGTCCGAGTCGCCGATATCGTTCTTACCCGCAAAGATTTGACCCAGGATGTTTTTACTATTTTTCCCACCACCGGTGGTTTTAATCTTCCCGGTTACAATGATGAGTCCATTCCATGTAATATTTCCGGCTAGCTCGAGATCGCCCTTGACGAGCAGGACGCCATACCCGGTGACATTGTTGAGCTTTAGTTCACCATCCGCTTGAGTGCCTATCGCGTCAGCGTAAACGGTAACAAAATTTGATGAGCTCCCATAATCAGCATTCGTAACGTCATCGGTCAGAGTGTAATTTGCGCCGGCGCTCAGCGTGCTAACATAGGATGCTAGGTCGAGATCCAAAGTGCCGTGCTGTGGCGTCGCGGGAGTGCCGGTTAACGTTGGACTACCATTCTCAGTTG
>VBKY01000102.1:22998-24875 GCA_005879255.1 Deltaproteobacteria bacterium | reverse complement strand
ACAGCTGCTCTGATCGTTTCCGCTGATCGCGATCGAACTACCGCTGACCGTCATGTTATCTTTGGAGTAGACCGTCGCGGGGCTACTAAAAGAATAAAGCTGAACGGTGGTGATTACGATTGCCTTTGCGTTGTTTGGTCCGGTCGCCACAGACGTGATCACGGCTTTGCTGTTGATATCCGTCGTGCTCGATGCGCCTTCGCTCGAATCGTTCGTTAAATAGGCATTGAAAGTGTACCCCGATACCAAGGTGCTCGAAGACGCGAGCGGAGAGTCGTCGGTGCTGGACGTGTAGCCGTTGAGGACGCCATTGGCACCGACTCGTGCGGCGAGCTCTTCGCTAAAATTGGTTTTGTTCGTGCTAGCGGCGTTTAACGCCCGTAAGGTCTGGCGCGCCTGTTCCGCGCCGGCCATCGCTACTTGCAGAGCTATCTGATTCGTCTTGAAGTTACCGCCAACTTTGACATCAGTCGAAGTGACTAAGAACGCAGTAGCTCCGGCTAAGATCAAGGCTGCCAACAGTGTGAGGACCGCGATTAGAATCAAGCCGCGATCGTTTTTGGCAACAGTGACGCGTACGCGCCCTCGCATTTTTTGAAGGAATTTCATATATGTACTCCCTCGCTACAGTCCCATATTCGGCGGCGTGATATCGGCGCTCAATTGATACGTCCGGTAACCGCCGTTGCTGGGATAACTTGGGTCTGGTTTGGCTGTTCGTGCAGTGATGTTTATCGTCACCTTTCTGATATTTCCGCTATTCGCCGACGAACTCACCGCGCTGCCGTTGGTGTCGTAGTAGCTGAAATTGAACGCCGTAATATTATCGGCGAGCAGTTCTGCGGTATCGCTGGAGCCACATTTTCGGGTAATGCGTAGATTAGCGCTGTCCCACGCGTAGATGATATTTGGGATCGCACGTGGTCGTACTAAGAGCTCCGCTACCATTCATGTCCGCCTGTATTTGCAGCTGCGTTGCGCTACAGGTAACGCCGTAGGTCCCAGTGGGAAATGCCGAACCTAACGGATCGTACTTCGCCATCTGGATTTCACGGACCATCAGATCCAACGCCGCGCGAACGTTTTGCTGCATCTGCGCGACCTGCTCCTCGGCGCTGTTCTGCCTGGTCTGAACCGTAAATGTCTTAGCGACTGCCGCAAAAACCACTAAGCTAATCGCCATGGACACCAATAGCTCAATGAGGGTGAAGCCCGTCGTTTCTTTAGGTCGGGCAAAAATGAGGCCAATCATGTTGCCGCCATTACGGTCTTCAAGGTAATTGATTTCGTACCTACTGCACCTTCCGACCAACTTACAGTGACAGTAAGAGTCCTGATGTTCGTTGTGTCCGGCACCGAGGGCGCAACCGTTAAAGCCCGAGTGAAAGTAACCCCGCCCTGAGTCACGTTGACACTGCCGGATAGGCAACCGCTAGAGCCGGCGCCCGCGTTTGTATATCCAACACGCTGATTCTCTTCTAAACAAGATTGGGCGATTGCTGTGGCGGTCGTCATGTTTCTACTCGCCTGGTTGCCACGCATGACTCCGGTCGTGAGCGCCGCCGTCCCCAACAAACCAATAGTTAAAAGAACGATGGCGATAAATAACTCGATTAGAGTGAAACCTGCCTGGTTTCCAGCAATTCCCGATCCGTGTGAAGTGAGTCTTCTCATCGGCTTTAGCTAATACTTGCGGCTCCAGTGATTCTCAGCATAACAGTCTTGCTGCCAGCGGAATTTGTCAGCGTTATCGTTGGTGCAACATTGGCCGTGCCTCTGGAGGAAAACGTGATCGTGGAGGCCGACGACGCTAATGTCACATCGGAATACTCTGTTTGAATGTTTACGGTCTTGGTCGTGACGCCTGTAATCAGCAT
>VBKY01000102.1:0-22959 GCA_005879255.1 Deltaproteobacteria bacterium | reverse complement strand
GGGCCCACATGAGCTCGCTGAAAACTTGACGGGCGGCGCCGTTGAGGCGGCTTTGCGGCCGAAATGCAGTGAACTGAGGCAGCGCAATCGCGGCGAGGATCGCGAAGACACCGATCGCAACTAGGATCTCACCGAGACTGAACCCGCGACGATCTGTCAAAATCTGTCTGCAATAACGAACTGGCATGGTTTGATTGAACCGTCTCATCTCCCAGGCTTCCTGCAATCCTACTAGCTACAAACCGTGTACGGTGTACGAGGCAGATTTGGTGCAATTCGCGCACCAAACGACCGGTCTCAAGGCGCTGTCTTGAGTGTCACGATTTGACACGATCCGGGATAGAAACTTCCTAGAAGTTTGCCCGAATAAAACCGTTACCTTGCCAAAGCGCACAAAGGTAACGAAATTTGTCGGAGATACACTAGCTAGCGGGGTTAATTGGGAGAGACGTAAAATTGAATGAGATCTTTCCCGAAGAAAATAAACAAGAGAGCCCCGGAGCAAAGGAATGGGGCGAATGGTAAAGCCAGCCTGCGGCCTGCACCAGTCGCAACCATGCACGCGATTCCGACGACTGAACCGACCAAAGACGCAAAAAATAGAGTGATCGGAATCGACGGCCAACCGAGAAACGCGCCGATCATGGCCAGCAATTTGATGTCGCCCCCACCCATTCCCTCGACGCCTGTCACTTTCTCATAGATCCACGCCGTTGCGAGCAAAAAACCACCACCGGCAAGTGTGCCGAGCACAGAGCTGACCGGCGAAGGAACGATAGGTGACTCGCCGCTAATAAGAAAATATCCGGCGACCGATAGCGCGAGTCCTACGATGATCCCGGGCAAACTGATTACGTCAGGCACGATCCGGACATCCAGATCGATGAAAGAAATCACGATCAGCGCCCCGACTAACACAAAGCTCACAAGAAAACTAAATCCAAAACCAAACCGGTCAAACAGCGCCAAGGCAAGCAAAGCCGTCAAAAGCTCCACCACAAAGTAGCGTGGCGAGATTCGCACGCTGCAGGAACGACATTGTCCGCGCAAAACCAAGTAACTGATCAACGGAATGTTGTCGTAGAAATTAATCGCCACTTTGCACTTTGGACAATGAGATGGCGGCGAGACAATTGAATCATTATTGGGGATTCTCGAGATACAAACGTTGAGGAAGCTGCCCACAAGTGCGCCAAACGTAAAGGCGAACAAATAAAACATCACAACCTCTGGACCATGTCGTTATAGTCAAGAATTGATAACAAGACTGTTGCTAGACCCACTAAATTTGATTCGATGCGATCTCTTTAACGCTGCTTCCAGCAATTGGTGAAAATCGCCTCCGCGGTCTTTCCATTTCGGAACCAATATGTCTATGACGCTCGGTCTATTTAGCTGTTTCTCGAGGGTTTCGGCCAAAGAATCCTCTCGTTCGGGCTTATATAGACAGTTCTCGTACCCAACAAGTAGCGTCTGCATGACACCGACATCGGCAGCCACTACGGGTAACCGACACGCAATCATTTCGTAAAATTTCTGCGGAAAACCATATTCGGCAAACTGACTCTGTCGATTACACACGACTCCGACGTCGAGTGCGTTGAACAAATGCCCTACGTCAGAATGTGGTAATTCACCCAAATATAGAATTTTGTCGCTGATCGGAATGTGCAAGCCGCGCTCCACGCGACCGGCGAGTATCAAATAAAGATTACTTCTCATGCTGGACAACTTCTCAAATGCTTGGAAAAGGGTCTTGATCCCACGGTTTGCGCGCAAAGCGCCGGCGGTGCCTATGAGTAACCCGGATTCGGGCAAGCGAAGTGTCCGCCTCGCTAAGGTTTTGTCGGTAGGGTGAAAAATTTCTGGACAAACGGCGTTGGTAATCGTGCGCACGATGCCGGACGCCTGATACTCATTTTTGACCTTCTCGGCCAAGTTATAAGAAACCGTTGAAATCGCAGACGCACTCAATATCCCGCGCTTTAGTCCCGTTTTTATGCCTGGCAATTGCGTGGCCCGATAACTTTCGAAGTTGTCATATAGATCAACCACCAAAGGAACTCCGGTTCTCGCCGACAAAGATGCTGCGATGATGACATGCATGGCATCGGAAGCCCCGATAATGATCTCAGGCTTGAAGTCGGTAGCTATTTCTTTCAGCCGCCGAAAATACCGTAAAAATGCGGCTGGCCAATTCCAACCCAGTTGGAACGACTGCCATTCGACACGGTCGAGGCATTGTCCGGCTACTCGTGAGTCGAGTTCGTCGTTCCAGTACTTTAAACAGATGCCCCGAACGTGATGGCCTTGACCTGCGAGCATTCTCGGAAACTCGTAAAAGCGGCCAAATCGGTCGCGCAATAGGTCCTTGCCCATATACTGTTGTTTAGTAAGGAACAGGAGGCGCATGCTTTAACCGTAGATGACCCGTGCGCACGGAATCGAGGTTCCCACCATTACACCGACTGCCCGGGCTACCATACAGATCAATTCGCGGGTGCCGGAAGCTCCACGAAATCGCTGCCATGCGACACGAAAGGAGCGCTCATTATTAATATTCATGTTTGAATGGACCGATATGCGGCCAACCAAACCGGCAGCATAGCCGCCGAGGAAACAGCGTAAAAGAGCATCTATGATGCTAAGTTGCCTGCCACAGATATTGTGTTGAACGACACAGTCCGGAACATAAAGCCGATCTCGCGCTTCGGGGGAGCTTACTTGCAGAAGAAATGCCCGCTCGTCACCGACGGGAATCTTCGTACCAGGCCCGAGATTAACCGGCCAGCAGAATGGACCTTGATCGATCACCCGTCGCCGTACCGCGAGATTTGGTCCCATCGGATACTGATCTTTGGCGAACCAACGAATCTCGCCACCCAAATCTTGTTCCGACGTCAGAATTGTTTTTAGGTTATAGGATTTCAAAATCCATTTTGGGATACGCTCATAGTTCAGAAGGATTCGCCCGCCAAAGACATTGGCGCTTGGGTGCTCTACTGATGCCTTGTGCAATGCCATCAACCAGTTTGGATCTGGAACAACATCGTCGTCAGTGAAAAGTAGAATTTCGCCTCCTGCGTGGTTCAGTGCCGCATTAAGCGCCCGGCTTTTACCGGGCAGATTTTCGTTGACGACGACGATCGGCAAATCCTCCGCGGCGGTCGATAGCAGACTCTTCGTACCATCGGCACTGCCATTGTCGACGACGATCAATTCCCACGCAGGTTGCTCGGGCAGCGAACGCAGTCCATCGAGAAACTGGCCTAGCGATTCCCGTCTATTTCGCGTCGCGACGATTACGCTGATAGTCGGTGTAGCTTGTAACGTTTGCGGCACGTTTTACTCCCTCGAGATCGTTCGTTGTGTAGCTTGGGTGGCGTCTCTTCAGCGCTCTCACGATAGCCCGGAGGCTAAGCCGAGCGACTGTCCCGAAAAACTGGAGTGCCTGGCCGAAGCGAACGGGAGTCTTGCCACGAATGGCCCGGCCGTTATGCCACAAGCGAGTGAACGGCGTCACCTTCGCCAGGGCATCAAAGAATCCACCAACGCCCAATAGCGAAATGAATTGCTGGTTACATTCGAATAATCGCTCGCTGATGTGATGCAAAACCAAGTGATGTGTCGGATGATTACGCATGTCGCCCGTGGGTAGGCGGCCGCCGATCAATGGATTGTTGCTGAAGGCATTGTTCAGATGGCGCCGGTAGCAACCCAATACCCTGGGAATCAAAATGGATCCGCCCAGGAGATTCGAAAAATGGCAGACGTAGTTGTCGGCGCATTTCCTGAAAGCGTTATCCGAGTCGGATAAGACATAATTGAGGACTGGGCGCCGAAACATCATGGAGCTGGTGGTCGCCCAAACCCAAAAAGATCGCCGCAGCGAGATCGTGTTCACGCTTCTATAACTGTTTTGGGTTTCCAGATCCGGATGAACACCGCCGATCACTTGGCCCTTCGAATCAATCTGGAATTGATTCGAACTGCTGAATGCCACCGGCGGGCAACTTAGATGCACCCGCACATGCTCACTGACAAAATCAGGCAGTAAAAGATCGTCCGCGTCCAAAAATGACACGAACGCGCCGGCTGATTGCTGAACGCCGGTTCGAAATGCCGCGTACTGTCCCCGGGTTGACTCGTGCGTGAGCAGCGAAAATCTAATGTGGGACGAGTCACTACGGATGAAGCGTTCTATCCGGTCGACGGAATCGTCAGAGGAGTGATCGTCAACTATGATGCACTCAACGTCTGGGTAGGTTTGCAGACTGACCGAATGAAGACAATCCTGAATATAATCTGCATAATTATAATTGGTGACGATGATCGAAACCTTCGGCGAAACCGTGTTGATCTCGCCAAGCCGCGAATCCAACGCTTCGATATAGCTCTTTACAGAGCCCACTCAAAATCCTCTTTCTCGACGACTTTTTCCTGTTCACCGATAAAGTATTTTGGGTTGTCAACTTGTTTGCCAAGCTGGACGCCCTTAGCTTCATCGGTGCCAAACAAGGCGGCGTAATCGCCGTGGAAGCCGTCGCAGATTCGTCTGAGGTCGCAAGTATTGCAAGCGCGATCGTACTGATAGCGACAATGTTGCGTGCTTCTGAGGCGGGCATTGTCCCGGTACAAGTTCTCCTTCGGTGAAAGTTCAGCGGAATGATCGGACTTCGCTTGTAATAGTTTGCTGACTGACATGTGTACTTTGCGAGCCGGACCGCGTAGCCCTGGGTACTTTGTCACTAACTTTCTCGCGACGTCTGCGATCGGCTTAGCCGCCCCCTTGTACTGAATTGGCGCGTAAGTTTCTTTCGCTAGATCGGAAACAGGCGAACAGTCACCCCACTTCATCCGCTGCGGTTGTTGCCCTGTCCACGACCATGACGCGTAGTCCCATTCGTGAACATCGTACGGCAGTTGCTGAAAATTAAACATTGACTTGCGGTGGCGTTCCGCGACCATACAAAGTGGGAAATAGCGAACGTTACACTCGACATTCCCGTTCCCCAGAATATCCATCGCTGCGTTCAGGTAGGGCGATACTTCGCTATATCGCGGTACGTTCGTCGCATTTCGCTTTCCGGCGATCTGCTGATCTTCAAACGGGTTGAATGCGAGAAAATTTACTACTCGGGCATTTACGTCGACCGCCAACTGCGCGATTCTTTCCAGCTGCGGCAAAATGGGTTTAGATAAGACACTATTAAAGCGGATGGGAATCCCTGCTGTTATGATGTTCTCAAGCCCATGGCGCTGCTTTACCGCGGCGCCTTTCACGCCCACAATCGAGTCGTAGGTATCGTCGAGCCCCTGCACGCTGACCAAAAGATCCCGGATACCCGCGTCTTTGAGCGCAACGCACCGACGTAGATCCTGCAGTGCGATCGCGTTGGTGATCAGGGTAGGCATCAAGCCGATCGTGCGGCAATGCTCGACGAGCTCATTGATATGGCGAAACAAGGTCGGCTCGCCACCCTGGATGTCAATCGCGTTGTTGTCATAAACATCGACCAATGTCGAACAAATTCGCTTGGCCTTCTCGATGGTCATGAAAGCATGCTCGGGATGATCCGTTGAATTGATGCGATCAAGAAAGTAGCAAAAGTGGCAACGTATATTACAGGTCTGGCCCAGCCACATCACCCCTCGGCGGGTAATCGTTCTCGTCGTTGTTTTTACAAAATCCAAGGTTGGATCGACGACAAATTTTTGGGTCAAAGCTGGTTTATTCGCTGCCATTCAGATTTCCTCCGCCGAGCATACTATCGCCCTTTTTGGATCGGTCCGTCGCGGCCAATAATCACTCATATCATTTTGTCGCAGTCGCAGTACGAAAATTATTTTGCCATTTCCCGACATCATGGGGGCGTCCAACGCCCTGGTATTTATGATAGAAACCGATTTTCTGCGATCACGGTTAGGAGAGCAAAAGCCACGCCACAGAACAGGGTCAATTTGTTTGCAAAAAAAAGCCGCTTGCGGCATTGCTGTGACAAATATTGCCAGATATTGAACAAAAATGCACTTTCTTTTCTCAAATGGACTGTTGAATATCAATGACGAATGAAGGAAAGCGTTAGCAGAATGTCTAAAGAAATATCCTTTGCAGATGGGCGAAAAGCCATGGGCGGTGGATGATTGAGTGGAGCGATTCTGCGTCCAACGAAACCGGCGCACTTATTGCTCAATATGTTTCACTCGCGACACGACGAGTGAAGCCGGCGACTGTTCGCGACGGAACCTAGTGCCTACAGGACGACATCAAGAAACGTGTTGAAGAATGACATCGCAGCCTAATCCCCCCCTGTTACTGTTCTATCCAACAAGCCCAGTGCATGTGACTGACATGCGTTTAGTCATACAGCACATGCCGGAGTGGCGCTTCGTTGGAATACTGTACAGGCGGTGGGCCAAGAGAACTCCGGGCCTCGACGTTGCCTTGCGCCAGTGCGAAATCGATTACTTAGAATTGGACGAAGCCCCAGCGCTGGCAAATGAACTTCCTACGGACACTAGTGTATTGGTACTCGGCACAGCCGTAGACTACTTTGCGCTGGATCTTATGGCCTGGGCCAAACAAAGGGAGCGCCCGATCGTTGCGATCGAAGAAGTTGCGCAACTTGCTCTTAATCAGCGTGATATGAACAATTACGATGCACCGTTTGACCGCTTTTTTCTAGCATCGGCTGAAGAAAAACACGGCTACGTCGAGCTGGGTTATCCGGTTGATAAACTATGCGTCAGCGGACTACTGGCCAACGACCGGTTCGGACAAGCAGGTGGAGACCAAGAGAAAAATATCCGGGAACGCATCGGTTTAGGTGGCGGCGAGAACGCGATTGTCTACACCACTTCACCCTTAAAACACCGCCTAAGGATTCACAACAAAGACGATTGGGCGTTTCGCGAAAGTGTTTTGATACAAATTGCAACTGTCAGCCGTCGAACTGGTCGCATTACAGTCGTCAAATTGCATCCAAATGAGGACCTAAAGACCGAGCGGGAGAAAATTCAAGAGATCATACCCAACGCGATTGTGATCGGACGCGAAATAGGGGTAGACGAACTCTTCTCGATTACTGGAGTGCTAGTCAACCGGGGAAATTCACAAACTTGTCTCGATGCGGTTTTGCGAGGCATACCGACTGTAATCCCCGCCTGCGGACTGAGGACGTTGTTTCATTATGACGGAGGCGCTTACATCGTCGAAGAGATGTGCAACCTAGCTGAGGCGATCGAGACTGCTCTAGCCAACGGCGCACCAGACAGTTCTGAGGTCCGGGCCAAGCATTTTTATCGTCCGCCCAATGGCGTCGGTCATTTTATTGCTCGCGAAATTAGCGCGCTAGTGGGAGCTGCTTCGCCTGCGGACGAGCTTTTCTGGAACTGGCTGATCAAATCCATGCTCTTTGTCGGCCGGCACGATCGCGCGCTTCAATTGTCAGAGAGGATTGAATCACGCACTGCATGGCAAGAGAACGTGCGCATCGCGTTGAAGGCTCACGCGGAGGAGCGGTTGGACGACGCCGTCGCCGCATGGCGGGAATGCATTGTGCTTGATCAGAATTGGTACTTTCCTCACTACGAACTCGCGCATGGCTACCAAACCTCGGGAGAACTTTTTCGAGCTATTGAACACGCGCACAAAGCCATCGAACTCCATCCGCCGTTTCATTCGCTTTGGCATGAAATCCCGATGTGCGTGGTAATCATGGCTTCGCTCAGAAAGATGGGCAACGCCGATGGCGCAACCAATCAACTCAATTCGTTGGAAGCGCGCGGATTGGTCGACATTGTGCCCGAACTGCTCATCGAAAAGGCGGCACAACTTTCTTCCGTCAGTGAGCGGTTGGAAGAAGCTGAATGCTCCCTGGATAACGCACTCAAGCTTCTGAACGATTTCCCGGTCAATGAAACCACAGACGGTCACCTCTCGGAGCGTGCTGCGTTTCAGTATCTTGATGTTGCGAAACGACATGCCGCGACGGGCGATCGAGCTCGATCGCTCGCCTGCTTAGAGCGGACCGCGATAATCGCATCTCGAATTCGAGCCATCACTGAACCCATAGTTTCGCAGTCGCTTGAACTAGGGCGACAGTGGGAAAACGACAAAGACCTTGACGGCGCGGCGAAGTGTTACAACCTAGCTGCAGAGACGGATTCCGTCGATCACAGGTCGCGATACGTCCTTGCCCGAGTTTCCCTAAAGCAGGGAAAGTTTTACAACGCTTTCCGAAGTCTTCACATCCTTGCTGGAATACCCAACGGGCCGGAACAAGTCGTCGACTGGATGCTCTCACCACAGGCAGCAAGGCGACTTTTTGCCTATTGGCCGGCAACTCCTAAAAGCATACTAAAACCAATAAAGCTGTCGGCCTGGGTATTTGCCTGGGCCCTACAAAGAATTGTGAAATCAGGGTTTCACGATTTTTTTGAAGCGGCGACCGTTCTCCTGATGATTTGGATGTTCATCGCCAGACATTTTTATCATAGATTGAGCGCCGATTTCGTCGGCATCCAGCGAGCCTTTCGCGCGTTACTATCGCGTCCTTTCCGCCAGTCTTCCTCTATTTATCACGTCACAAGGTGCCCGATCTGCGGCGGTGCTGGAAAATTTGAATACCAGAATAAGCTAACGCCTCTTTTCAGATGCCGTAAATGCGATCATGTCTATGCGCGCGAACTACCGGATGACAAAGCGTTAAGCACTCTTTACGGTGATTTTAGCTATTGGGAAAAGGACCGTTGCCATCAAGGAATCACGACAATTCAAGAAAGTAAGGGATGGGAAACCTATCTCAACGCCCGAATCGGTATCCTAGAAAGACTCAGATTATTGGAATGTCCGTCAACTCGTACCAAATCAGTTTTTGAGATTGGTTGCGCGGAAGGAATGCTACTTCACGCGCTTGGCAAAAAAGGTATAGCGGTAAGCGGTTGCGAAATGAACCGTGCCGTGGCCCGGGAAGGGATGGGGCAGCTAGGCGTCCAAATTCTCACTGATCCGTTTGAAAATCTTGAACTCCCGCGAAGCCATTTCGATCTAGTGATGTCATTCCACACCCTTGAACACATGCGCTTTCCCACCGAGATCTTTGCGAAGGCGGCCACTATCCTGCGGCCGGACGGTGCGATCCTAATCGAAGTTCCCTGTGGTGAAGAAGAGTACGAAAACACGGATCATCTCCACTTCTTTTGTGAAACCTCTCTCCGTCTCCTTCTTAACAAATTTTTCGTCACCACCGAGATTTTAGACAACTCTTACACGAATAGCGCCGGAGTCAGGATCGGTTCTATTTATGGATTTGGCCGGGGCGTGCGTGGATTAAGAAGTCCCAAAGACGAAGCGCATGCGCGAAAGGATCCCTCAGGGTTGGCCAACGAACTTATATCTCCTTCCACTGAAACCTCAGCAAAGACGGGGAAATAACCTCCAGGCAAAGCGCAAGCTGCAATCATGCCGCGGAAAAGAGTCGTCCTAAACTTATTGCTTCTTCGAAATCTGTGTGTCCCTTGCCTTTACCCAATCTAAGCTAAACGTGGCGTGCTTAATCGCTTTCCGTGGCGCGCCTTCGGGGAGATGTTCGAGAAAGTAACTGTAGCTCACGTGAATCAAACCATCCCGTGCCTGGATGATACTCGGGTAATGAAATTGACCCGCGCCCTCTCCGCGGTTGTCTCTTTCGAGATGCCGTGTCCAACGCCAGGATTTTCCTTCGTCATCGGAGAGTGACACCGCCAAACTATGCCGCCCTTCTTCAGTATCGTTGTGAATGAGCGCCCAATAACCGGTGGCAAGGCGTATAACTTCAGCTCCCGATCCGGGGTTAGGCAAATCCGTATGCCCCGGCGAACTCCAAGTAAGTCCATCATCGATGGAAGTGCTCACGTAAAGCCGTCTTGGCGGTGGCCCAGCGTTCCGCATATACGCAACCAAGGTCCCGTCGTTCCTGCGCACGACAGTTGGTTGGATATTACCGATGCCAACAATGGGCTTACTGCTAGTCCAACTTTTCCCGTTATCGTCGCTGATCGCCATCATAGAGAGAGAAAGTCCGTGTGAATACAAAGGCAACAATATTCGGCCAGTAGGCAAGACGAGAGGGTGTGAGCGAGCAATCCAGCCCATGCGGCTAAGAAACTTGTCTCCCGCCAAACTCTTTAGTGCGATAATTCGATCGGAGTGGGCCGCCGCCGGATTGGTTTTGACATAATCATCCAATCTACGGTGCACATCGTCCTTGAAATCTCTTGGCGCAAATAGCAGCGTGTCGCCGTTTTTCCATGCGGGCGTCTCATCTCTCCGTTGATAGTCAGCCGAAACGCGAAATTTTAGGATTGAACTCCGCCAATCGTTAGCGATGATCATCGACCAAACAAGCCATAACTGTTTGTGATGGTCTAAGAAAATAACTGGATTTGTGTCAGGAAAATTCGGACTGTCAGCCATTAAGAATTGATGGCTCCAAGATGTATCCCCCTTTACCTTGTGTGCGCCGACGATCTTCACGTCGTCGGCTTCGTGTTCGCCCGAGCCATGGTACCAAGTCAGGAGCAGTTCACCGTTGGGAAGCTCTAGCAAACAGGATCCGTGGTTATGCCATTTTTCCAGAGGAAAAATGAATTCCGATTGGTAAAAAGGTTCGGCAGCCCAGCTGGGCATACAAAGGATAAGCATTGTAAGTACAATGCTGAAGATCGAGCTAACCTGAAGCTTTGACCTCGAACTCCGACTCAATATCATAGACCAGCCATTACTGGCCGGCTGTACGATACCGTGCGGATTAGTAGTCTGGCGGATCTCATCACGATCCCATAGCTCTTTGAAGCACGTAAACATTCGCAAACCAATAACTCACGCGGTTAAAATCATCGTGTTGGAAAATCTCTAAAAAAATGTTTTTGCGTGGCAGACGGCGATGAAACATTCCGCGAGATGTTCATTTTCTAGCGTAGTCGCAACGATGCCTCGTGTTTGGCCATGATTGAGCGGTGTATCGGAGCCGGAATTTTGATTGTAAAGTTCGAAGCAATGGAATTTGGAATCAAGTACGCGCACAAACGACTCCCGGTCGTATTCTCTTACGTGATACGGTGTATTCGCGAGGGGCCATTGGTTGGGCGTGGAAACGATGAGTTGTCCATCGGGGCGGAGCACGCGATAAAACTCATTAACAAGAAATCCGTCGTCTGACACATGTTCAATCGTTTCAAATGAGGTGACAAGATCGACGCTGGCATCCGCAAGCGGGAGACGATCCCCCGAAGCACAGACATACATTGCGGAACTCACCCCATGGTGTTTCCATGCGTACTTAATCGATGCCGCCGCGATGTCGACGCCGATTACTCGTGCTGCCAAGCCTTGCTCGCGCAGAAGTCGAACACCGTAGCCCGTACCACAGGCACAGTCGAGCACGCGTCGTCCCTTTACTCGCTGCACAGCAAATCGGTAACGATCGAGATGAAACTCGCGCCGCTTTGCATCGAAGATGTCGACTGTCGCGTCCATACGCTCCAGGCGGTTTTGCTCCAACCATTGGGTCGTCTCCTCAGCTAGATGAAGGCGCGCGCTGCTCGGGGAATGTCTCAAGCCAGTTCTTCCGGCGGAGTTCAACCGGCCATATTGGCGCACCACTCTTATAGCGAGATGACCGAGGCGACGTTTAAGCGCACCCCATGGCGTGTTCAATGACTCACCTTTGTGGATGATGACGGCGTAGGCAAATTTCTGAATGGTCGGTCCATTAAATTAATGGCGCGATTGGAATGCACGCAGCCTCACTTCCCTCTTAAAATCGACCAGCTCCCAATCATGCTCGAAGTTCACCGTGTGACACACCCCGTACCCAAAGGTATTTACGGCCGGAGCAATGATTTTGAACGTCGCCGCGTCGGTCATGCCATGGAGAAAATCCTTGATGCCCGAACCGTACAAACTCACCATTAAGCTATAACTACCTATCAGCAGCGGTAGTTTGGGCATACGGAAGCGCAGCGCAGTAATGGGCGGCTCGATATCGAAAGTAAATCCTTTGTGCGGTGACGCGAATGAGCCCAAAGTGCCCAACGACGGAGTGATAACATGGACGATTAGACGCGCATTCCCAACCTCTCGTTTGGCGGCCAAGGTCACCTCGGCAACCAAATCTTCCCCGGTTTGATAATCCTCACGCCGATTTCCCACAGCGTCAAATAGCTCGACCTTGTCAATCCATGCGGCAGCGTCAGACGCGCGTTGGTCCGATGCATGCCGCCGCGTCGATAAAAGTTTTTCGTAGGTTGCTATTCCCGCCGATACATCGCTGTCATAGATCTTCTTTCCCCTTTCCATCACGACAACCCGGTCGCAGACCCGGTTGATGTCGATCATGTTATGAGAAACCACGACAATGGTCTTGCCTGCGCGTTTACTGTCCAGCAAGTGCTGGAAACATTTCATACGAAAGGCCACGTCGCCGACCGCAAGGATCTCATCGATTAAAAAAATATCCGGATTAAGCTGCGCGGCCACGGCGAAGCCGAGGCGAACGTACATGCCTGAGCTATAGGTTTGCACCGGCGCGTCGATGGCGTCGTGGAGCTCGGCGAAGTCGACGATCTCGTCGAACTTGGCGTCGATCTCGCGCTTGGAAAATCCTAAGACAGCGCCGTTGATGTAAATATTCTCGCGGCCGGTAAGCACCGGACTAAAGCCGGCGCCGAGTTCGATCAGCGCGCCGACTCGGCCGCGCATGGTGATCCGCCCTCGATCGGGGCGAATGAGCCCGTTGAGCATCTTAAGAAGCGTGCTTTTACCGGCGCCGTTATGTCCGATCAAACCGATGCATTCTCCAGGTCTTATTTCGAAGGAAACGTCGTCGACGGCCAAAAACTCCGCTTGGCGCAACTGCAATTCGTCCTTGCCATTGCTCCCCGTAAGTTCCGCCGCCAGATCGGTAAGGCCGTACCAGAGCGAATACCGCAGGCGGCGGCAAAACTTTTTTGAAACTTGTTCGACTTCGACAACCGGGGCTTCAGCCATTTTAGGCACTCATTCGCTCGATCAGGATCGGCAGGGCGAGGCGGTATAGCAACCAACCGGCTAGGAGTGCAAGAACAGTCAAACCGCATACGGCGAAGAAGCCGCTCAGGTAGTGCGCCGAACCGGAGAACAACCAATCGCGCGTTGTATCCAACACGGGGCTCACAGGGTTTAGTACTACCAACAACGACCCGGGCCATGTCGTCGGGGCCGGATAAATCACCGGAGTAAGAAACATCCACAGATAAAGGGCGAATGGCAGCGCCTGGCCCACGTCGTGGTAGAGAATCGCCAAAGGCGTGATCAGTAATCCTAGAGCGATTCCCATTCCGATTAGAGCCAACATCCCAAACGGAAACCAAACCGCGGTCCACTGAACACCAACGCCAAACCAAAGTAACGCCAATACCAGCAGAGCCAGCCGTATCAGAGATGCGAATAACACCTCGCCTACTCCGGCTAGGATCAACGACTCGCGTGGAAAGTTTACTTTCGTGAGCATGGAATGTGACTGCTGAACTAGTCGCAACGGAGCATGAACGGCATCGGCGAATGCTTGCCAAAGGATCAGACCGGTGAGAACAAAAACCGCATAGGGTACTTGGGTCTGCCCGACCGTGAAATAACCGGCTTTCTGCAAGAAAACAAAGACTCCGGCGGTCATGATCGGCGGCAGAAAAGCCCAGACGTAGCCGAAGAAGGTATGGCGGTAGCGGGAGCTGATGTTACGAACCAAGAGGCGCCACGCAAGTTCGCGAGAAATCATTACGTCCCGCAACATTCCCCGAAATAAACGGCCCGGCTCGGTCAGTTGCGACGCCGGCGTATAAACAGAAATAGGCTGCATCTTTGAGTGCGTAGTCACGGTCAAACTTATTTTAGAAAGGTATTTTACTTTCCTAGCCAATGCGGTTCAAGATAAATCTTGCGACCCTTCGTGCGCAATGATTCAGCTGAGGTCAAGTTTCTCGATGACATAATGGAAAATCGTCCATGGGCCGCGTTACGTGTCAAAGCGAAAAACTCGGTCGCCGGGTCTCTAACAAGATTGTCTGATAAGTTTAACCGACGGTATCGAAAGCGCCGGTCTCCGGCATGCAATGTTCAGATCAAACGCTACTTTCGCACGGAAATCATAAATACAATCCGCCAGATTCTCTTCTGCGATTCTCATGCTGATTTCGGGCCAGGCGCAAATGGATGACGGGCCCCCTGGGTGACCCGAACGAGACGTAGCCGCGATTATTTCGAAACCTGCGGGTTTCACAAACTAACGAATAGCTGGTCGTAGCGATCCGTAATTAATTCCCAACTAAACTCCTGCCATGCACGTTCGCGCCCGTACTCACCCATATCGAGCCGCCTTTGATGACGAATCAGCAAGTCTATAATAGCCTCGGTGAGCATTCTGTAATCTCCTGGAACGACAAGAATGCCGCTTTTTCCATCTTCGACTGCATCGGGAATACCACCTACGCGTGTCGCTACGACTGGCTTGCCGGCGGCGGCCGCTTCCAAGGCAACGATACCGAATCCCTCGACATCGTCGCTTAGATTCAACGCCGGCAATACAACCAGATCGCAAGCTTTGTACCACGCGATCACTTCGCCATCGCTAAGCGACCCAAGTAAGCGCGCATGGTTTTTAAGTTCCAGTTTGGAAACTGCCGCCTTGATCTCACTGGCTACATTATCGCCCTGAGTCAGCGATTCCGTTGGAGTGTCACCCACAATTAAGAAACAGGCCTCCGGGATTTTTTGGACGATTTTGACGAAAGAATTTTCGATAAACTCTTTTACTCCCTTTCGCTTGACCAAACGCCCGACGAAAAGAATGACTTTTCTGTCTTGGACGTTTCGGGCTCGCTTGTTCGCGTCGACATCAGTTTGGCAGCTAAATCGCTCCGCACGCACCCCAGGTGGAATTACCGAAACCCTGTCGCGTTGCACTCCCTTAGCCTCCAACAGCCGAGCCGTGTATGTGCTGTTGGCGACGACCCGATCGCAATACTTGAGCCAGCGCACACATAATTGCTGATAGATCAAATTTCGGTAAATGATATCCAAGCCGTGCGTTTGGATCACGGAGCGCCGGCCAAATAGCCGAGCGAGCATAAGCACCAGCGGTGTGACTAGCGCGCTGCCGCCGAACACAACGCGAACGTTAGGATTGCGTAGCAGCAATGACGTACCCCGCCAAAGCGCATACAAGGCGAAGCAAATTAACCCTGGATAGGGTGCGCGATAAGTGTCTCGCTCGAAAGATTCTTTGGCCCGTGCAGGAGACGTAACAACGAGAACCAAATGTTTGTTTCTAAGACCGCCGCAGAGGTTACCGACGAGACTTTCTATGCCGCCGCGTCGCGGCGGATAATTCCAGGTGATGACGAGGAGGTCCATGCAGAGGCGAATGATCAAAGCTGCCGTACTGATAAGGTGGAGGTTGCCCGGCTAATCACCAAGGCAGCAAAGCTTGCGTCGAACCCTTGCATCGCCATCAACGACCTACGCCTGCCTCAGGCCACGTGTAATATTTTGTCGTCGCGTTGGAATTCGTAGCGGAGCGCCAGCGGCAATCCGATAGTGAGCCCATCGAAGAGGCGGCTGATCTCTTGCCGGAAGACGAACAGCAAATGATTCCGGGGATTTGTTTGTCTTACCATTTAGGTATCAGCGGCGAAAACTCGAATCAGTCCAACGGCCGCGTTCGGTCGCCGTCGTCATTCCTAAAATCGGTTACCGTCCCGTGCCGTTCCATCCGCAGCAAGGCGATTTGCTCTGAAACCAAGCCGAGCATGAAGATAATTACTGCCGTTGTGAGCATAAATACCGACATGTTCGTGAAGCGGCCCTGGGTGAAATAGGTGTACAGATAATTCGACATGCCGGCGAGAAAGAAAAAAATACTGACTGGCAAAAACACGCGGAACGGTGAAAATAATGTCGCAATCTTGGTTATGATGAGCAGGAAGCGAATCCCGTCTGTCACCAGGCTAATTTTGCTTTGGCCGGCGCGATAGAGGGTTTTAATCGGAACGTATTTGACGGTTAATCCCGAGCGCAAAAATGCCAGGGTCAGCGTGGTCGGGTATGAGAAAGTGTTGGGCAGCAGATCGATGAACCTGTGTGCCTCGTGGCGAGATAAGACGCGGAAACCGGACGTTAAGTCCTGCACTCTAAACCTCGTGACATAAGACGCGAGTAGATTGTAAACCAGGTTCGCCGCGTAGCGGTGAAATCGCAATTTGGATCCCTTAGCACGTGCGCCAACAACCATATGATATTTAGCAGCTTCCGCCAGCAACTTGGCGATATCTTCCGGCTGGTGTTGTCCGTCGCCGTCCATCAAAACAATTAAGCGCCCTCGCGCCGCGCGAATGCCGCTCTTGACGGCGGCTCCATTGCCAATATTGTATGGATGGCGAATTACGCTTGCGCCGGCGTTTAGAGCAACCTCGGCGCTGCCATCCGTCGAGCCGTCATCAACAACGATCAGCTCTGTACGCGCGGGCTTGAGCGACTGGACCCTATCGAGCAGCTCCGCCAAGGTCCCCGCTTCGTTGAAAATTGGAATGACGATGGAGATTTCGCAGCGGCTAGCCATCGAGCTGGTATACGGCATGGCGACCATCGCGGAAGAGCAACCTAAGTCGGTTCATCGCGAACTCGTTCCACAGCGTCGATTGATTGCGGGATAGGTTATTAATCAAAAACCTCGCCAGGAGATCTTCGCGAACCACGAGATGCGTAATTTCTTTTCGTTTCAGTGCTTGTGCGATTTGATCGGCATTCTCGGCGGCGCGAACCGCTCCAAGCAGATATCCCGGCAGATCACCGCCGTCATGAAAATAATCCCGCTCACAATAATACGCTCTCCGGCCGATAAAGAGAAGATAAATTTTTGCCGTCGTTGCCGTGGCGCGGTTGACGTATTGAAACGACGTGTACTCCGGAAGCATCCGCGTAAGGTAACTATTACGGCTTTCATTGCCGCTTAAATAACTCAATGGCGCTGCCGCCGAAAAATACTCCCACAGGTAAACCCCATGCCACACCGCAAAGAAGAACAGACCTGCAATGAGATAAATCGGCCGCTTGATGCGCAGATAGACGTT
Source organism: Deltaproteobacteria bacterium (assembly GCA_005879255.1). Next base: position 5,814 of record VBKY01000102.1, on the reverse strand, counting down.
GAAGATGCCATACGTTGCCAATATGACTAGAAAGGGAACGATCAACAGAATATAGCGGATGCGCATGTCGACGAGAAAGAGAGCGTAGAGAAAAAACAACAGTGAGAAGGTTGCGACGAACTTTTTTTCGTCGAGCCATTTGCCCTTGAAACTCCACGGTAGGAAAATGATTAGAATAGGTGTCAGCACGCCGTCGAATAACCGCGGATTGTCGTCCTGACCGGAAACGAAGACCCGCAGCGGCAAGCTGAGAATCTGCCAAAAGTTCTCACCGTAAAGCAGTGCGCGTTTCTCGAAGATTCCGAGCCCAGCGAAACTCACTCCCTCGGCGGCCGGCCCAGTGCTCGATGGAAAGAGATTCCCCAACAACGGATAGAATGGGTTACCCGTCTGGAACCAGTTTTTGAGAATCCAGGGTAGAAATGGCAACAGAACCAAGCCACCGAATAGGACTAATTCGTAACCCATCTCGATGAGGCTCTTTCGGGGCGGTTTTACAATGACCATTAGGAACAGCAATGAGATGAGCAGACCAGCAACCAAGCCGTTGGGCTTAGTGGCGAGGACAAATCCGAGCGAAAGTGCGGCCATACCTAGCCAGCGTAGTGCCTGCCGTTCTTCCCTCCAGCGCAACAAACACAACAGCGACGCGGTTGTGTAAAAGGTTATTCCGAGATCGATGTAGCCCCAATGGCTCAAGCGGGCGATGACCGGCGTCGATACGAAAAAGAAAAAACCGAGAAGCCCATAAACCGCATTCATGCGCCCGCCTAGGTAGGCGTAGAGCAAGAGACCGGTGAGAAAACCAAAAAGCGCATGTATCCACTTGGGCACGAAGTCAAAGCCCCAGTACACCCACGACGTGTAGAGCATATCGAGCAACATCGGGTAGTAGGCATAGGGGGCGATCGGTACTTCGATGATGCTTCCGGCGTTGGCATAGAGCCGCGGAATTGCCAGATGATGGGTGAGTTCGTCGCGACTCGTGGGCGGCAACAAGCCAAGAACAATTTCAACGATTAAAATGACAAAAATCGCCGCCCAGATTGTCTTGCCAAGCCAATTTGTCTGTCGAGGAATCGCCAAAAAGTGACAGATAAAAAAGAGCGCAGCGGCAAGGATAACAATGACGACACTGAAGTTTAACCAGGGGTTGCTCACATAACCCGCCAGCCCGAATAGAAAGTACCACGTCCCGCAGACGCCGAGCAGGCACCCAACCAGACATGTTCGATTGAGGAGAACTGAAAACCGCTCTTCCATCAGTCTCCGTTGTCACGCGGCAAAGAAGTCCGCACCCGATTGGCGGACCGAACGGAATTGAAGTTTAGCAAAGGAAAGATTCTACGAATCAGCGATTGTGAAAATAGAACCAAGATGATGGGCCGGTAGTTTCTAAACGGAAGCTTGAGGGCCTGCGCCGGCGCGCATTTCTCCCGATTCCGTCTTTCCGGCGAAAGCCGGAATCCAGTCTTTGTGTGCCGTTGCCACCCAATCTTCCCAATCAACCTGGATGCCGGCGTGCGCCGGCATGACAAACTTTCACATGGCTTGAAGGCCGGATTTCAACCACCCCCCTGGGAGAAACATCAGGATTCCTGATCGATCACTGCGACAACGGCGCAGAATTTTACAAAGTCGCCTTCTTGCGCCTTGATCTCGTTTAGTTGACCGTCGTCGGGAGCTTCGATCTCGATATTGACCTTATCGGTCTCCACCTCGACAAGAGCTTCGCCCTTTTGCACTCTTGCGCCTTTGGCCTTGAGCCAGCGCAGAATCCTCACCTCATCGCTTTCGTCACTCGATCCCAGACGGGGAACAACCACATCCTTTTTCATCGCAGTTTCTCAAAGACGGCTAAAGCGACTGCGCTTCGAAGCTGTCGGCGAGAGACTTTAGCTTAAGCGTTTGGCGCATGTTTTCCATGAAGGCGTTGACGTTCTTATATCTTGCAGGAATCTCGTATTTGACCGCCGTATAGAGATAGTGCAGCTGGGAAAAAATCGCGATATCGGCGAGGGTCATGCGGTCGAAGATAAATTTCTTGCCGGAGTAGATCTGATCCAAGGTGTTGAAATGAACGTCCCACTCTTCCTCGGCTTTCTTGCGCGCCTCCGCATCATCCGCCCGGCGCAGGGCATGGTTAGCGTGAATCAAGACTTCGTCGGACCAGTCCTCCAATGCCAAACACAGCCCTTTGTTCGTCGCGCCATCGGGATAAATGCTGATGCCCGGATAATCCTTCTCGAGACGCGTCGCGATCACCGTGGAGTCGATCACGCACTCGCCGTTATAATCCGTTGACGGAACTTTTCTCTGGCCGGTGTATTCGATCAGCGATTTGCGGTCATCTTTGCGCACGTCGACGATGTCGTAAGGAACTTTCTTCAGCGCCAAAACAATTCTCACTTTTTCGCAGAACATTGAAGTTTGGGATTGATACAATTTTATAGCCATACGCAATGCCTCCTTAGTAATATGATGCTGGTTCGGGAATCCTTTTTGCAGCCGAGGAGCGAAGAAAACCTCTTGTTTAGTATCCCATGCATCAAATTCACTAAATTCTCAACCCTGGTTCCGGGCACCGTTATTGACCTCACGTGAGTTCGTGGGTATTCTTTCGGCACGTTAAAAGGAGTCGCGTCTCAGAAACGCTGACCACCAAAGACCACTGCCAGGTTTAAATCTCGGAAGGAAGACAATGGCAAAGTATCTGCAGTGCAGCGAGTGCGGCAAACTAGCCTTTTACTACGACGACTTCGTTGGCACGGAAAAACCCTTCTACCGGCGCTTCATGCGCTATCCGGAAGGGGAAACAAAGCATGAACCGCCGCGCTGCTTCAGCTGCGGCGGTGTGCCGCGTCTGATCCACGAAAACATCAAGGAAGAAAAAGCCGCCGCCAAGCACTGAAGACAACAGTTCTCACGGCGTTTCCAAGCTACGAGGCTCCGTCCCAGAATCTTCGTGGTCTAACCAATCTTCGGTTAAATGTCTCATTGGCCCGCTGAGATCGCTCGCAGATGTTCCTGCACAACCTGCGGGGGACAGAGGCGCAGAAAAAGTCTCAAGCCGCCGAGAATAACCGCGAGATCGTCCAATTGGCCGACGCCGATAAGAAAATCCGGCACGAGGTCAGCCGGCAGAACCACGTAGGCAAGTATTCCAACGAGGAGTAGTTTGGACGTCAGGGGTACACGCGCGTCTTTTATCAGGCGTGAAAACAGCTTCAAGAAACTGGGAAGGTGGGTGATTAGATGGAAAAAGCCGCGCCAGCCTAGTTGTTTAACGATGCCGGTAGCCTTCACCGCCATGCTCTAATTTACGTGATCCAGCGGATGCTTGAAAGCCCGGCTCTACAAACTCTGATTTTTTTTCAATTTAACCGTCTTGGCTAATGAGTTCTGGACAGCGCATGCTGCGGGCGCTCGTTTAAATAATCCGCGCAGTCCCTGTCGTGTATCCTTGTTGACAAGCACAAGACCGACGGCCAGGAGAACATAGAAAATCGAATAATAAAAACGGAACTGCGGATCAGGAAACAGCAGCTGAGTGGAAAATAGCAGGAATATAACCGTCGCCTCCAGGAGCGAAAACGACAGATTCGCCAGCACCACCACGGCGAAAAGCGACTGTGCGGCGGTCAAAAACAGCTCTTCCATCTGGCGGTCGTCGATCTGCATGCCAGCGATATTGCCGGCGGAAATCGAGTAGACTACCGGCAGCATGCCGATCAGTAGCGTCCACTGATTTACCTTCGATGATAGCAACGCGCCCATGGCCGTCCCCGGCTGGGCCTTGAGCGCAAACAGAATGGCGACGATGAACTCGGGCGATTCAGAGGCTAGCGGCGCCAACCATTGAACCAGGATAAACTCCTCGATCCCAAAGGTCCTGCCGGTGGCTAATAATCCCTCGGCAAATGGTTCCGCCGCTATAAAGATGGTAAAACCGGAGAGCAGAAAGAAAACCACGGTAGCTAACCGCCGACTGCGTTCGCCCCAACTTTCGATCATCTCCGCCGGGCCTTCAAGTTCCGTTTCGACGTGTTCAGCCTTCGATGCGGCACGCATGTAAAAGACGAAGATAGCGATCAGCACCGCAGCGTCGATGAGATCAAGCCGCCCTTTGATGGGAATTATGAAGGAGTAGACCGTCGCGACTCCGAGATATAAAATCTCGATTTCGTGACCCGGTTCGAGCCTCACCGCCCGCTTTCCGGATTTTAACCAATAGGTCACCACGACGGCCGCCCAGCCGACGCCGATCAATAATCGATTTGCACCGGTCATGTTGGCCATTGCAAAGGCCGTGTATTTCGGATCCTTTCCTGCCGTCCACGCGAAATACATATCGACGGCATACTCCGGCAGCACCGCAATCAATGCGAGGAGCGCGATCGCCAGCGCTTGCGGAATATCCTTTTGCGCAAGTTCCGCCGCCCATGAAAGGAGGAAGGCTGCCCCAAAAATACCCAGCCCAGAGGACACCACTTCCCACTGAGGTTCCAGATGCAGTCTTGAAATGTGGAGGGCAATCCACTGCAATGCCAGGGTGACAGCTACGACGAGCCAGAGGACTTGCTTAAAATGGGTGGTGGAAAGCATTTTGTTTCTAGCGGACCTTCTCAGATTTTTTTCCAGCCTGATATACTGCGCTGTTTCGCTGTCGCACTCGCGCTCAATACGCTCATGGATGGTAACATAGCTGCTTCATTCCTTATTTGCCGAGGTCGACCAGTGCGGAAATCGCCCCGGTCACACTGGCTGTGATCGTTCCACCGAACCGATCGCGATTCTTGAGGCGGGACAGTTCACGAGCCAGCATGCTCTGGAGCTTGGCCTCTTCTATGGTTTGGATGTCCTCGGTAACCGCCACTGCGGCATGCTTCTCGTCTCTGCCGGTGGCAAAGGCAGTCGCCGTCCGTCGGGGAAGCAAATAGAATTTGGGCATGGGCATCTGTGCCCGGCATGTTAGATTTTGCACCGTGCGATAAAGCCCCGGCAGGCCATCGGGTTGAATCTCCTTTGCACCGTGCATGCGCAGAATGATTTTGTCGATGAACCAGTAGTTGATAGCGTGGACGACTAAAGCGATCATGAGAGCGATCAACGCGCCCTCTGCGCCACCCAGCGCCCTACCAACTTTGACCACAATCACGGTCAGAAACGTCATGAGAAAAGTCATTTTCAAAGCGTTCATTCGAATCTCCTTAGCCGTCCCAAGCCAGGCCATTCTTTAATTGCCGCGGCGCGGGCTTTTCCTCGCGCTTCACGTCAAATGGCTGGGACACGAAGAATCTGTTGGGACCGATCTTGAGCTAGACCAGGTCCAATAGACAAAAGAGAGCCTAAGGTGAGGGTATTTTAAAGGCGATAGACTTGCTGAAGGCTATAAAGCTCTTGTTGCGAAAAAGTGGACGGTTTTTTTATCCTGGCAGCGGAGAGAAAATTTTTTAATCGGACACCGAACCCGCGCGGCAGCGCTGATGAGTTGGTTGTGGTCCGACGGCTGCGTAAACGGCCCGAATCTCTGAACCTTAACGAGATAACGAGGGCGTCGATCGAAGACGCTTCTTCCTCGGCGTCGTCATCAAGGTCGGCACGCACATCGATGCCATCTGCAAAGAAAGAAAATGCTAAAAGGAGTGAGAGAAAGAGAGCGATCTTGGCTTTCACGTCAGAGTTGCCTATCAGACTGTGGCCCTTACGTCAACATTACAAATTCCCGGGATCAACGGGGGGCGGTTTGGACATTAGCTAGTTCTCACTGAAAAACTTCCCGTTCACCCTTTGGTCGTCGAAAGCACCGACCTC
>VBKY01000287.1:14021-15968 GCA_005879255.1 Deltaproteobacteria bacterium | reverse complement strand
GCGATGTTCCGAAGACTGCCGCATCCGCATGCGGCGCTGCTTTTCCTCGACTACCTTCACTCCAAGGAAGGTCAGCAGATCGCGATGAAAGAAGGCGTGAGCTCTCCCAGAAGTGATTTGGTCTCTCACGAAATGAAGTTTAAAAAGACTTATCTGGAATCGAAATACACGATCGAAGAGTTGGAAAAGAAAATCGGCGAGTGGGACGCCGTCCTGCGCAAACTTTTTCTTAGACGGCAATCCTAGGCTTTCGAAAGCAGATGGCTTAACACAATGGCCAAAAAAATCATCGACCAGCTGGTTGACTACATGTTGGTCGCTCGTGACGCTTCGCTGCCCGGCGAGGTCGCTCAGAGAGCAAAGAACCATATCTTGGATACTTTGGCCGCGATTGTTTCCGGCTCGCAGTTCACCCCCGGTCGAATGGGTATCGAATTCGCCCGGTCAGAGGGCGGCAAGCCCGAGGCGCTCGTGATGGGTTCCGATCTGCTGACAACAGCGACTCTCGCGGCGTTTGCCAACGGCATCTCCGCTCACGCAGATGAAAGCGACGATTCCAACGATCGATTGCATCCGGGCTGCGCGGTCCTACCAGCGGCGTGGGCCATTGCCGAACGGGAAAAGAGTTCCGGCAAGGCTCTGCTCAATGCCGTCGTGATCGGTTATGAGATCAGCTGCCGCTTTCACAAGGCGTTGGCGACCAAGTCGACCACTTTCGCCGGCACGTTTGGCGCTGCTGTTGCCGCCGGTAGCATCCTTCGATTTGACGCGCTGCGAAACTGCTATCTTTTTTCCTACGCGGCCCAGCAAGCCTCGGGCTCGAACGCTTGGATAGCGGACGATGAACACATCGAAAAGGCCTTCGACTACGGTGGGATCACCGGCCGCAACGGCGTCATGGCCGCGCTACTCGTGCGCGCCGGCTTCACCGGTAATCGCGACGTTTTTGAAGGGGATCGAAATTTTTTACGCGACTATCCCCCGGCTGACCCTAGCTATCTCACTAGCGAACTGGGGGCACGCTACGAACTCACGACGGGACTGATCAAGAAATTTCCGGTCGGCGCGCCCATGCAAGAAGCCGTCGAGGCTCTCCATCGATTGATTGCGCAGTACAGGGTCAAAGCTTCCGACGTCGTAAAGATCACCGTCCGTTTGCCCGAGCGGGCGGCTCAAACCGTCAACAATCGTCACATGCCGGATGTCAATGTACAGTACATCCTGGCCGTTACTCTAATCGACGGGCGACTGAGCTTCGCAGCGGCGCATGATTACGAGCGCATGCAAAGCCCGGACGTTCAAGCGATCAAAGCGCGCGTTCACTTAGAAGTTGACTTGGAGATGGACAAAACCGGGCCGCGCTATCAAGCGCTGGTGGAGCTGACCACTGCGAGCGGCCAAGCGTTGCGCGAGCACATCATCAACGTCCGCGGACGGCCGGAGAATCCCATGTCGCCGGCGGAAGTCGAAGAAAAAGCGCGAGAGCTCATGGTTCCCCTGCTGGGCGATGAACGAGTTAACAAGCTCTTCGATTCTATCAGGAATTTGGAAGCGGTTAGTGATATTTCCAAACTGCGGCCGCTGTTGATGAAAATTTGAGATACACTGGAGTAAGGAGAAATTGCCGATGCTGGTAAATAAAATTAGCAACTCTGTGCTTCGGTTCGCGCTTATCGCCGCAATGCTTTTGCCGACTGCAGGCGAATCCTACGGGGCCAAGGCCAACAAACCCCTGTCCGTCGCCGATCTCGCGCTTTACCAGGGCGCTGATCGTGAGAAGATACTTCTCGAAGGCGCGAAAAAAGAGGGCCAGGTTACATTCTACACGTCGAATACCTGGGTGGCCGGCCCGGTATCTCAAGAGTTCGAGAAAAAATATCCATTCATTAAAGCCAACGTATGGCGGAGCGATTCGAAAGCGCTGTTGAAACGTTTGTCGGAGGAAGT
>VBKY01000287.1:7424-13916 GCA_005879255.1 Deltaproteobacteria bacterium | reverse complement strand
AAGGTCAAGGGAAAGCGCGGGGTGTATGCGTGGAACAATCGAGAAATTTACATCAGCTTGGGGTTTAACACAAAACTCATTCCCGCAGCGGAAGCGCCAAAGAGCGTTAAGGACTATCTCGATCCCAAATGGAAAGGGAAGATGGCCATCGCCGGAACGACCACAGGCGTCCAGTGGGTCGGCGCCCTGATAGATACGATGGGGCGTGAGTTTTTGGACAAGCTCAGTGCCCAGGAGATCAGCGTGCAGAACATGTCGGGCGCTGCGTTATCAGGCCTTGTGGCGTCGGGCGAAGTGCCGTTGTCTCCGACGATTTTCAATTCCAACATTTTTACTCACAAGCAGAAAGGCGCCCCGGTCGACTGGCGGCCACTTGACCCCGTCATCGCCGGCGTCGGTATTTCAGGGATGGTAACCAACGCGCCCCATCCTCATGCCGCTTTGCTCTTCCTCGATTACCTGCACTCCAAAGATGGGCAACAAGCCGCCATGAAGGGCGGCCTGAGCTCGCCGCGCAGTGACATCGGTTCCCTCGAGCAAAAATTCAAAAAGTTCTACATCGAAAGCAAGTACACGCCCGAAGAATTCGAAAAGAAAATTGATGAATGGGAAGCACTGATGCGCAAGCTCTTCATCCGTAAGCGCTGAGCCTCTCAGGACGCGAGTATGCTGGATAAATGGCGCGCTCGAATCGGTTGGATTCATCCACGGGTGAACAGCGACGTCGAAATTTACGACTTCTATCAGGCCGCGCCCAAAGACGTCGTCCTGGTGATTACGCACCTCGAAGTCGTCGACTCCGCGCGCAAGGAGGAAGTCGAAGCCTCCCTGCAGCAGCTAGAGCGCGCCGTCGAGCGGCTCAGCCTGGCGAGCGTCGATTTTATCATGAAAAACGGAGCGCCGGTCCACCTGCACCATGGCAACGAAGGGCACAGAAAAATTCTCGAGCGTCTCCGCGCAGCGTCTAAAGTCCCGGTGACGACCAGCTCGCAGGCGCTGGCGCACGCGCTTCACGCTCTCGGCGCCAAGACAATTCTAGTGATATCGTCTTGGCGTAAGGAGTCAGTCCATATGTCGGACAATCTCAGAAACTTTCTCTACTCGGAAGGCATCGAGATCGCCGCGCTGGAAGGGATTGCCGGACGCCAGCTGAGCTCCTACGAAAAACTCGATCTCACGCCCAGACAAATTTTTCACAACGCGCTCGAGGCCTCGTGCAAACATCCCGAAGTCGACGCGGTCTACATTCAGTCCGGCACCATGGCCACCATGGGAATTATCGATGAACTCGAGCAACAAATCGGCAAGCCGGTGGTTAGCTCCAACAGCGCCAACATCTGGGGCTCGTTGAAACCGCTAAATATTAAAGTCGGCACCGGCTTCGGCCGCTTGCTCGCCAGTATTTAGCATCTCCTGCGTTATGACAAAGCGTCGGTGTATTTGCCTGCTGACATTGCTCCTGCTTTGTGAGTGCTCAAGACTTCAGGCAGCCCAAACACCGCGGAAAATCGGCAAACCCGCCGCGACCAAAGTCCGCATCAGTCAATCCGCGGTGAGCGCGCGCTCGACCATACTCTGGATCGCTCAAGAACGCGGGCTCTTCGCCAAACACGGCGTAGAAATGGAAGCCATCTATTTGCGCACCAGCCCTTTACAAATGACCGCTCTCGCGACCGGGGAAGTGCAGTTTGCCGCCAGCGGCGGTGCACCGATCTTGTCAGCCGTTTCAAGCGGCCAAGATCTTAAGATCATCGCCAGTTCAAGCAACCGGCTTTCCTACGACTTGGTCGTGCGCCCGGAGATTAAAGAAGCGAAGGATCTGCGCGGTAAACGCCTCGGCGTCACGACCATTGGCGGCACAACTTGGATGGCGGCTTATCTCACCCTCGAGCATTTGGGCCTGGACGCCAATCGCGATCAAATCCGCATCAATGCCATCGGCAGCCAACCGGTCCTAGTCCAGGCGGTCGAGTCGGGGAATATCGACGCAACTCTCCTCGATCGCTTTTTAAGCCGCGGAACGAAGCTCAAAGGAATGCACGTGCTCGGGCAATTTTCTGCGCGACTTTCCCGATGTCGTCGAGGCCGTGCTGAAAGCCTTGTTAGAAGCGCAAGCCTTTATCACCGCGCCAGGTAACCGCAGCGCGGTTATCCAAACCATGATGCGGTATATGAAGCTTAGCGATCCAGTTATTTTGGAAGATGGTTATCAGGACTTGCTCATTGGCCTCGAGAAAAAACCCTATGCCGCGGCCGAAGGTTTGCGCAATATCCAACGCATCATGGCAACGCTCAATCCAAAAGTCATTCGCTCAAAGATCGAAGACATCATCGAAAATCGTTTCGTTCGCAAACTGGATGAAAGCGGTTTTATCGACGGGCTTTATTCGACGCGGTGAAGCCTGATTCTACGATAAGATGATTCATGAGCGATGTCATCCGCAATTTCATTGACGGCCTATTACCCAACGAGGAGTAAGAGCCATGAGAATCCATTCAAATGTCGGCGCGATCCTCGCCTCTTTCGTGGCTCTCTCCTTTGCATTCGCGCCCTCGACTCGACTGGGCGCGCAAACAAAACAGAAAACAATCTTTGTCGGGCATGGGGTCGATTTAGAGTCGCTAAATCCTTACTGGCACAATACCACCGCGAATTACGCGGTATGGCGTCATTTCTTGGAGCCGCTCGCCGAGTACGATTTTGCAAAGAGAAAATACGTGGGCGTCCTGGCCGAGTCCTGGTCCGGTAGTGAAAAAGGATGGACTTTCAAACTGCATCGAAACGTGAAATTTCATAGTGGCGCGGAGATGACGGCTACCGATGTCATCTATAGCCTCAAGCGGTCAATGGACCCTAAGCTCAGCCGGCAAGTCAATTTGGCCAGGATCATTCAATCCATGCAGGCACCCGACCCATACACCGTGACTATCACAACGACGAAACCCGTGGTCTCGCTACTGGAGTATCTCGATAACACGTACATCCTCAGTGAAGCGGCCGCCAAAGAGTCCGGCGATGAAGCAACCCTTGGCAAGAAGCCGGTCGGCACCGGACCTTTCAAGTTTGTCGAATGGGTGCGTGGCGAAAGAGTCGTGGCCGAAAAGAACCCTCAGTACTGGCGCGGCGCACCCAAGATCGACCGCATCATTTGGAAACCTGTTGCCGAAGACGCGGCTCGAATGGCGCTGCTTGAATCCGGCCAGGCGGATCTGATCGCCAATGTCCCACCGCATGAAACCGATCGCCTAAAGGCAAATTCCACGGTTCGACTCGAAGAAGTCAGAAGCGCAAGAATCATTTTTCTGTTGCTGGACCCGGCGCATAAGCCGCTCGACAACAAGCTGGTGCGCCAGGCGATTCACTTTGCGATCGACAAAGATGCTCTCGTCAAATACGTCTTAGACGGCAAAGCCTATCGCTTGGACGGTATGTTAGGGCCGCATGGCTTCGGTGAAGATCCTTCTTTCAAGCCTTATAGCTGCTACAATCCCCAGAAGGCGAAGGAACTCTTGGCGGCAGCCGGCTTTGGCACTGGATTCGAGATCGACTTTTACACATCAACCGGTCGGTACACCAAGGACCGCGAAGTTGCCCAAGCGATAGCCGGACAGCTGGCCAAAGTCGGCATCAAAACGCGCTTTCACACCCCCGAATGGGGAATTTTCAATGACCTGCACAGGTCCGGGAAATGTCCGATCTGCTTCCGAGGTCGGGGAACCGTGGTCGACCCGGACGACTTCTTCAATGAATATTTTGAGAGCGGAGTTTCCAAGAGAACCTCTTACTCCAATCCCAAATTCGATCGCTTGCTCCAACAGCAGCGGCAGATCTTTGATTTGGAGAAGCGCGAGCCGATCCTTCAAGCCGCCATCAAGATTCTGCTCGACGACACTCCGATCGTACCCTTGTACAATCCCATTGATATCTATGCCGCCAAGCGGCGCCTGGTTTGGAAACCTTCCACCAAAGACTATATCAACGTTGCAGAGGCGGACGTGGCCGAAAAATAAAAAATTGGAGTGTGTGCGATGGAAAAAACAATGATTCCGAATACGCGTTTGGAAGCCCTCCAGGCGGCGTTGGACCGGATTAGAGTCGCCCCGGCCTATCAATCCGGGAAATGGTTTGTCGGCCCGCTCAATTTTGCATCGGAGGTGCGTGGGGCGATGAGCTTGCCTGAGCGCGTCGAGATCTGCGACGTCACTCTTCGGGAAGCGTCCCAGGCCTACTTCGGAGAAAAGGAATACGTCGCCTTGGCGGCCGCTCTCGATGATGCCGGCGTTGCAGTGATTCAGTTTCTCGCGCCCAAAACCGGAGATGACAAAGACCAAGCTGTTAGAGTTCTCGACCAGCTCGGTAAATTGAGACTAAAAGCTAAGCTACAGCTGTATGGTGTCGCGTCAGAATCGCAAATGGATTTGGCCCGCGATCACGGCGTCGAGATCATTTCCTACACGATCTTTCCTTTGCCGGAATGGCAACCTATCTATGCCGCCTCCAGAAAAGGTGTCGGCGCCATCGAATCTGCGGCGCCGTCGACCGCGCCGGACACCGAACAGACGCTGCTGGAGTACGTTGAACAGACGGCAGCTGCGATCAAAAAGCGCGGCATGAAGCCCCGTCCGATCGCCAATTTTTTTTCCATGGCGTCGATCGACTTTCTGCGCAAGCTCGCCCGGACCTGTGAAAGAGTTGCAGTCTACGCCCTTAACTTTGTCGATGCCGCCGGTAGCATGGGGCCTGCCGCTTGTCGCTACGTGATTTCCGAAGTCAAAAAGGCAGCGCCGAATCTGACCATCGGCATGCACACGCACAACGACCTGGGCTTGGCCACCGCCAACGCTTTGGCCGGCGTTGAGGCTGGAGCGTCGCAAGTAGACGTCACCATCAATGGCGTGGGGGCCAGAGCCGGCAATGCCACGATGGCAGAAGTGGTCGTCGCTTTGGAAGCTCTCTATGGCGTTGCGACCGGTGTCGACTCGAGCAAATTTACAGGCCTGTCGAAGTTATTCGAGGAGATGTCAAGCTGGCCGACTCCCAAGGACAAACCGCTGGTGGGAGATTACGCTTTCACCGACGCAAGCGACACCCACAGTTTTCTGATGCAGGCCGATCCCCTGCTGTTTGCGCCGGTTAGACCGGATCTGGTTGGCAATGAAAGACGAAGCCATCTCGACCTGAAATCCGGTATTCACACTCTCAAGATGCGCCTTAGAGAGATCGGATTGATCGTCTCGGAAGAAACCCTGCCTCAACTTTGGGCGCGCATCCGACATGAGTTGGAGGTCAAGAGAAGAGCGCTCACGGAGGAAGAAATCCGCCAATGCGTCAACGCTGCGCGATTATGAGCAAGTCATTATCGTCTTGGAGGTCTAACTAGTGGCAAGCATACTGATTACCGGCGCCAACGGCTTCATAGGCTCCCACACGACCCTGCTGATGGAATCCCTCGGTTATAGAGTAGTCCCAATCGATGTCGTGCCGCGCTCACCGGATTTGTCACTGCTGGGAATCAAAGCACCGAGTCACATCATGAACGTCACCGATGCCGCAACATTCCGCGCACTATGCGAAAAAGAAAAGCCGACGCATATCTTTCATGCCGCTCATCCTCCGCGCGACGAATCGCCCACGGTATTAAATTATTGCTACCATGCAATGACGAATATTCTCGAAGCAGCCAAGGAACTAAAAATTCAACGGGTGGTCTACTCCAGCTCCGCATCGATTTACGGCCAGCTGAAAAAACCAGACGGCGGTTTGGTGAAAGAAGAAGACGCGGTAACGATCTATCCCACCTACTTTTACCGCGCCGCGAAAACTGTTTCAGAATGGATGGGCGACTTCTACAAAGAGAAACACGGTGTCGACTTCGTCGCCCTCAGATATTCTTCAGTTTATGGCCCCGGTCTTTATCGAAGCATCCCGCTAGAATTGAAAAAGGGCATCCTCGGTCAACCGTGCCGGCCCTTTCTTACTCGCCCGCTCGACGATCTGATTTATATTGACGATGTCGTCGACGCAGTCAGCCGTGCGTTGTTCGCCGATAAGCCTCTTAGTCGCGCTTACAATATCGGCCTCGATAAAACCTACGTCAACGAAGATCTAACACGCGCGATTCAGAAAGCGCTGCCGGATCTGAAATTCGAGATCGGCCAACACCCCAACGCCGCAGAAGTGACCCCACACCGGATGCGCAGCCCGTTGGATATTTCTCTGGCGAAAAGGGAGCTCGGTTGGGAGCCGAAAATTTATCTGAATGAAGGCATCGCACGGCTCGCAGCTTGGTTAACCGAACATAAAGCGCAATTGCAATCATAATTTGACAATAAAAGAAGACCAATACACATGCGCCCGATGCTACGGTAGGTTCCATTCCGATTTTGAAGAGTCACGACTTTGTTGTTAGCTCTATCGAAGAATTGCTGGTCGGATAAGAGGCGATGAATTCCGGAATTAGATTATGTCGCGAAACTGCGCTGCTGTAGCAA
>VBKY01000287.1:0-7281 GCA_005879255.1 Deltaproteobacteria bacterium | reverse complement strand
CCAGAAGGAGACTTCTAATCTGAAGCGGGTCTTTACGGAGCGCGAACAACACCTCAGCTCTCAGATGGACGCTCTTGTGAAAGGTAACGACGCACTTCAGAAGATGCTTGAACCGTTTAGGAAAGTAGCGATTCGAAGGTTCCCACAAATGGAGACGGAATCTGCCTTGGCCAAACTCGCGATTGAAGTGGATATCCAACGAAAAGAATTGAACGCGATTCGTCGATATACACAGGTTTCAAAGCTGAACTTCATCGGAACGACGGGGACAGCCGTTCCTCCATTGAAAGAAGAAACAGGGATATCACGTATGCTCGAAGGCACATTTAGCCTCGAAGATAATCGTGCCCGCTTCGCCTGTGATCCGACGACAGTCGGGAAGTTGCAACAGGTAATCGCGCAATTTCCGGATTTTCCGTTTTCTTATTATGCGTTGGCATTTTGCCTTAACAAGCGGGGTGAGGCTTCTTGGAAGGGGTATGCGACGAAGGCCGTCGAAATACTTGAGAATACAACAACAATTGACGGACACCATCCGAACCATGACCAGGCCTTACATGAATTGAAGTCAGCCTTACGTTCCTAACGGACACTCGATGTTGTGAATTGACAACGTACCCACTATTCATAGCATCCGCCAGCATCGCGTAGTCTAGCGGGGGATTCGTTATGACCTTGAACTTAAGCACCAACATGATGCTCTTCGTGACGATTACCGTATTAATTTCGAGCGAAGCGCTCGCCGCCAGTGCGCCGATGTCGCCCGGACAATTGGCTCTTTACCAAGGCACTGATCGGGAAAAGATTCTTATCGAGGGTGCGAAACGTGAGGGCCAATTTACTCTGTACACATCGCACACCTGGTTTAAAACCTTCGTAAAAGAGTTCGAAAAAAAGTATCCCTTCGTCCGAGCTTCCGAATGGCGCAACGATTCCAAAAACGTCATCCGCAAAGTCCTCGAGGAAGTGAAGGCGGGCCGCATACTCGCGGACGTCGTTGAAACTACCGCCGACGGCATGGGCGTCATGAAACGCGAAGGTTTGTTCCAGGAGTACTATTCTCCCGAAGCGCGCTACTATCCGAACGAGCTCAAGCCCAAAGGTAAAAGCGGCTTCTTCTATCTACCGAACCGGGAAACCTACAACAGCTTGGGTTTCAATACGAAACTGATCCCGCCGGCTACTGCGCCACGAAATCTTCGTGATCTGCTCGATCCCAAATGGAAGGGCAAGATGGCGATCACCAGCACCACCACCGGAGCGCGTTGGATTGGGAATATTCTGGAGTCTCTCGGACGCGAGTTTTTGGATAAGCTGGCCGAGCAGGACGTGAGCGTTCAGGATATGGCTCCCGCCGCTTTGATCAATTTGGTCGTCTCCGGCGAGATTCCTCTATCGCCGACGATCTTCGATGCCAACGTCACCTTGGCCAAGCAGAAAGGCGCGCCGGTGGAATGGCGTCCTCTCGAGCCCGTGGTCACGACCGTCGGCTCAGCGGCCCTGTTAGCCAAAGCGTCGAACCCGCATACAGCGCTTCTTTTCATCGACTTTCTGCTTTCCAAGGAAGGCCAGCAACTCATCATGAAGGGCGGGTTGTGGTCGCCGCGCGAGGATGTTGGCTCTTTGGAGCAAAAATTCAAGAAGAACTATATGGACGAAAAGTATTCGTCGGAAGAGATCGAAGCAAAAATCGGCCAGTGGGAAACTCTGTTGAAGCAGCTGTTCATTAGGAGACGTTAGTCCTATCGAGAGATGAATCGGTTTGAGACGAAAAATCAGGCAGAATTTCAAACAACAAAGAAGAGCGACAATGTCCACTAAGAAAACCCATCGAGCAAGTCCAAGCATTGCAATTCTTTTGTTGTGCCTCCTTAACGCCGCGATCGCGCTAGCTGCCAGCGCACCGATGTCGCTTTCACAGCTCGCTCTTTACCAGGGAGCCGATCGGGAAAGAATCTTGATCGAGGGTGCAAAAAAAGAAGGGCAGCTGACCCTCTATGATTCGCACACATGGTTTCGCACGTTCGTAAAAGAGTTCGAGAAAAAATATCCCTTCATCAAGGTTTCCGAGTGGCGCAATGATTCCAAAAACGTTATCCGCAGAGCGATGGAAGAATTCAAATCGTCGCGCAATCTGGCCGACGTCATCGAGACAACCGCCGAAGGGATGGGTCTCATGAAACGCGAGGGAATGTTCCAGGAATATTATTCCCCTGAAGCGCGTTACTATCCCGACGACGTCAAATCAAAAGGGAAAAACGGGCTCTATTATCTCGGCGACCGAGAGACTTACAATAGCCTTGGATTCAACACCAACGTGATCGGGCCGAACGACGCGCCACGCACGCTTAAGGAACTGCTCGATCCCAAATGGAAAGGCAAAATGTCCATCGTGAGCACCTCCACGGGCGTGAGATGGATCGGCAACACACTGAATACGATGGGCCGCGAGTTCCTCGACAAAATGGCCGAACAGGAATTAAAAGTTCAGGATATGTCCGGAGCCGCCTTATCCGGTTTGGTGGCGTCGGGGGAAGTTCCCTTGTCGCCGACGATTTTTGACGCCGATGTGACCGTTGCAAAACAAAAGGGCGCGCCGATCGAATGGCGCCCCCTGGAACCGGTGGTTGCAACCGTCGGCTCTTCCGGATTATCGGCAAAAGCGCCCAATCCGCACGCCGCGCTTCTGTTTATCGACTTCGTTCATTCGAAGGAAGGACAACAACTCATCATGAAGGGCGGCCTGTGGTCGCCACGCCAGGACATTGGAACTGTAGAGCAGAAGTTTAAAAAAACTTATCTCGACGAAAAGTATTCGCTCGAAGAGCTGGAGGTAAAATTTTCACAATGGGAGAATTTGATGCGACAGCTCTTCATTCGGAAGAGATAGAGCGGCGGCGCTCAAAGTCGTGGATCGATCGGCTCGCTTTCCAAAGCTAACACATTCATGAACTCGGCGAAGCGGTTCATGGCGCACGAAGCGTTCCAACGCTTCGACTCCTAAGGCAAATTCTCGAATAGCCAGGTAGTGTCTCAGTTTGAATTAAAATAATTTTCCAGGCTGATGCTTCGGAGCCTTCGGGGCTTTCGGTAATGACTCAGCTTGAAAGCCTTGCCAGAAAAGCGGGCTGAGAAGCTAAGGCTTTAAAGGGGGATCACTATTTTGCAAATACGAGTGAGCAGAACTCGTGCTTGGGGATGTTTATCGCCGAATACGTCAGTGTGCGCGCGATTTGATGTTATAGGCGTATGAACGACAGTTTGATCAGGAATTTCGCGAACTTCTCCGACTCTCAACCTAATTACGGCATTATCCGTTGGGATTCTACCCCTATTGCGCGTCTCCTGTGGAGTCGCATATTTTTCCCAATCAGTGGACATTCCATCCTTAGTTGTTGGTCGATTTTTAAAAGCACCTGGAGCGATATCTCCGTTTGGCAGATCGTTTTTGTGAACACGCATCCATAGATAATCATCGTTTGGGATTTCTTCGCTCGCCCAAGAACTCACTTCATCAGCCATAGGAAGATCCATTCGGCGTCTGTAGAACTTTCGAGGTTCTTGCCGCGAATGGCATTCTTGGTTCCCTCCCCCTTATCATCCCCGTAATAGGATATAGACCCTTCCAAACGAGCAGGCACATTGATCAATAGCTCGCGATCGGCAGTCTTCCAGTGAAGATCGATGCTTCCTTCAGGACCAGGTAAAATCCTTGGGGCAGCAAAGCATCTTCTATGAGATCGCCACAATCTGAGAGCATTACTCATCAGGAAGAATTGAGCACGATTCCAAGTAGATTCAGAATACCGAACGCTTCCGGCATCATCCCAATCATCTTTCAATTGCAAGATGCTACGTGACTTGTCGATTGCTTCCCTGAGAGAATTTATCTCGGACGCGGACGGAAGAAACAAGCGTGCGATTTTGAGTTGTTGAGTTGTGTTAACAACTCGGCATCCAAACCTTTTTTGGGCTTTTGAACGTAGATGGTCGTAATATGATTCTTTGCTGGAAGACACCCAAACGGTTTTTCTTGGTTGTGACCATGTGTAATATGGTTCGTCTCGCCAAAAACCATGTCGGTCTTTATGCGCGCAAGAATCGCGGTCAGGTTTTGCAAATTCTATTTTTTCAGCTGTTCTTTCTAGCATGAGATCACTTATTCAGAGGGATCAAGAAACTCCACACCCGCTTTTTTCATCAACGGTTTAAGACTTTCAGCTTTCATTTCTGCCCGATTAAGAGCTTCTCGCAAGGTATCTATGTCTATTGAGTCCATTGCGATATACAGATGTTTGAGTTCTCCGTCTTTGTGATAGCCGAGATCAAGCATATGGACCATTACGATCGCAGTTGGAGCAACCGTTGGATCTGTTCCAAATACTGGTCTTATATCAGTGAGAATTCGTGCGCTGCAAAAAAGATTTTCGTTGCTCAGGAGGATTCCCAAAGCCTTAGCAGACACGAAAAGCGTATTGAGTTCAAAGAATTTGAGAAGCCTATCTTTAAAAGTGATTCGCTCTTTGTCTGATTTAATCGGAATGTTGGCCTCGATGGCCGCTTGAACAACCTGCTCAGCTAATTCTTCGGCTGTCGAGTCATCATGCATTCGATGACTGCTTAGACTCATAATGGTAGTAATAATTTCCGAGACATCTTCAGGAGAAACTCCTTTTATCTTTGAGATCATCTGGCTGGAGAGATTGTCAGGAAAGAGTTTTGGCCCAACTCCCTCTAACGCTGAGACCATCTGACTGAATGAATCTTCAGAGAGTTCGAGAAGCTTTACGACTCCATTTCTATGTCTCTCAGGAATTGTTAGATCTGCCATTTTCGTGAGTCTCTACAAATCTTCCTTCTTCTGTAGGAATTATACAAAATCAAAAGGGTAAGCGTAACAACTGATAAAACTTTGTTTATCGGGCAGTTGCGCGATTCTGATGATTTTTCAAAGCTTTGTCAACCCGGACCAACGTGAGACCTGGATCAATCCGCCTTAACCCGGCAAATTCGCAAGTTCGCTAAGTTCCCACACGCGGTTGGAAATTCCCGCTTCCATTGCTGGCGTCACTCTCAGAGTCTTGTGAATCCGGCAGAAATTATAGTGCATGAAGTGGAGAGCGATGGAGTGTCTGTGATTGTCAATTTTCTTGGAAAAAGCATTCGTGAGTCTGTAAAGCGTCTGTTCATCATTCGCAGTGTTAGGTTCTGGCGCTCGATATAGCTCGTGCTGATATGCACTTCGTCGGGATTCCCCATGATTGTTCTCGGGCGTGCGCCAAGACACTTGGCCGGGCTGTATCTGGTTTCACCGATTAGTTGCTCAGACCCATAACTCTTCACGAGCTGCGCATAGTCAATATCGGTCCCGAACGTGTCTTCGACCGCTTCAAGATATGGCCTATGACCGTCTGTAGTGAGCTGCACGCGATTGGAAAGCCGCGAGGCTACGTCCTGCATGAACTCAAAGGCGAAACCGGCATCGCGCAATCCAACGAGATAAGAAAATCATCAGCTTTGCGTCGGCATTGCCGTCCACGTCCACACGTCGCCAACGCCGAAAGCCCGCTTTTCTTCGGGAACGTTTTTCGCTTTTGCATAGACGAACGACCAAATTTCATCGGCCTGGACGCGGCCAGTTTTGAGATTGCGGACATGCGGAGCCGCGACGGATTCTTATGCAAAAGATAACCGAGATCGGTTGCCGGCGAGTGGGTTGTTGTAATCGTGAGAAGCATCCCGGCGATTCTAGTTTAATCCGCCCATAAACTGAAGTCGGCAGGAACGTTGATTCGCGACTCAATATCGCTCATTCATGAGCCGGAGATAATCTAACTGGGATGCGAAAAGAACTTCATAATTCTTCTCGGCAGCCACTCCAGGTGGCCGGGAAATTTTCCTGAAACAAAACCCACATGGCCGCCCGTCTTGGGGAATTCTAAAGTGACGGCATCGGAAACTTCAGCGGCGTTGGGCAAAGCAGCGCTCGGCAAAAACGGATCGTTCTGCGCGTTGAGCAGCAGTGTCGGCACGGTAATCAGTTTTAGCCAAGGCTTGCCACTGCAGCGTGTCCAGTAATCTTCGGCGTCCTTGAAACCGTGGATCGGCGCGGTATAGAGGTCGTCGAATTGGCGAAACGTCAGACTGGCGCGAACCGCGTCCGGATCGATGGTGAGACCGTGGGCCGAGATTTTTACCACCGCCTTTGGTCTCATGGAGCGGAGAAAATACTCAGTGTAGAGGATCCTGTTGATTCCGAAATCGAGCCCTTCAACGGCCGCTACGAGATCCAGCGGCGTCGACACCGCGATGGCCCGCTCAATGACAGCCAATGCCGCTTCCCTCTCTTCACCGAGCCATTTCAACAGCATGTTACCGCCGAGCGATATCCCGACGGCGTAAATTTTGTTGCCCGGGTTCTCGATTTTGATGCGGCGAAGAATCCAATCGATCTCGCGGGAATCACCCGAGTGGTAGGAGCGCACTAGTCGATTGGCTTCGCCGCTGCAGCCGCGAAAATGAGGGACGACGCCGCGCCAGCCTCGTTGGGCGGCGATATTCATCAAACTAAGCGCATAATGACTCTGCGCATAGCCCTCCAGCCCGTGGAATAAAACGATCAAGTTCGCACTGTCCGACGAATGATCGAGCCAATCGAGATCGATAAAATCGCTGTCCGGCGTCTCCCAGCGCTCGCGGCGATACTGAACCGCGTAATTTTGCGCGAGGGAACGGGCGTAGATCGTCTGCAAATGACCGCCGGGCAACCACCATGGCGCCTGGTAATTGTTTTGATCCGCTTCCGACCTGCCAATTCGCAACGACATCGAATTAATTCTGCTCATCCGGCGCCTGCAGAAAAATTTTTCGCGGCAGTTTTGATCCGATTATCTTTTGGCCGTCTCCGGCGGCACAAAACCATGGCGCAGCGTGTTTTCAGAGATCGTTCTCGGTTCGAGGAATTGAAGCAAGTAATCAGGCCCGCCCGCTTTGGAGCCAATGCCGGAAAGTTTGAGCCCACCGAACGGCTGGCGCTCGACGATCGCGCCGGTGACGCCGCGGTTGATATAGAGATTGCCGACGCGAAATTCTTTGCGCGCTTTCTCGATATGGGCCGGCGAGCGCGAAAAGATCCCGCCGGTGAGTGCAAATAAAGACTGGTTGGCGATTTCGAGCGCCTGGTCTAAGTCTCGCGCTCTTATAACCGACAACACCGGACCGAAGATTTCTTCTTGGGCAATCCGGCTTAACGGATCGACGTCGCTGAAAATCACCGGACCG
>VBKY01000286.1 GCA_005879255.1 Deltaproteobacteria bacterium | reverse complement strand
CGCGCCGGCTTCGAGTACTTCCGCAACTTCGAACGGGACGCGGAGGACTTCGCTCAGATGGGCGCAACACGTCTCGCAATGCCGGTGCTCGTCCTCACCGGCGAGAAGGCCAGCGGCAACTTCCTGATTGAACAGGCCAAATTAGTGGCGTCCGATGTCCGAGGCCAGGTGATCATGGGCTCAGGGCATTGGCTGATGGAAGAAGCACGCAATAAAGTGATTCCTGCGATCACCGATTTTATCAACTGATCTACCAAGACGAGAAGTAGCAATCGGGAATCGACTGAACGGAAAGCCATGAAGTCAAAACTTTGGAACACCCAGAACGAGGTGCTCAGTTTTGCGCGTTTGGCCCAGCAATCAGAGAAGGAGACGTAAAATGATCACCCGTAGACGCAGTGAGGAAAGAGGACACACGAAGCTCAACTGGCTCGACAGTCGTCATACCTTTTCCTTCGGCGACTACCACGACCAACAATACATGGGCTTCAGGGATCTCAGAGTGATCAATGAAGATCGAGTTGATCCCGCCGCAGGTTTCCCTACCCACTCACATCGAGACATGGAAATCATCACCTACGTGCTGGAAGGCGCCGTGGAGCACAAAGACAGTACGGGTACGAGATCGGTCATCATCCCCGGTGACGTTCAGCGGATGAGTGCTGGAACGGGAATCAGCCACAGCGAGTACAACCATTCGAAGACTGAGCTCGTGCACTTCCTACAGATATGGATACTGCCTCAACAACAGAATCTTCCGCCTTCTTACGAGCAGCGTTCTTTTGATCTAGAAAAGAATCGCGGGCGGTGGATGCTCGTCGCGGCCAACGACGGCCGCGACGGCGCGGTCACGGTGCACCAGGACGTTGTTCTCTCGGTGGCTCTTCTACTTGCGGGCCAGCAGGCAACTTATCATCTTAAGCCCGGGCCGCCATGCTTGGCTGCAGCTCGCTCGTGGGGCGCGTGTCGCTCAATGGGACAGTGCTCAATGCAGGTGACGGCGCTGCTGTCAGCGCAGAAGAGATTGTCGAAATCCAGTCTCTGGATCGCGCTGAAATCCTTCTGTTCGATGTTGCTTGATGATCAAAGCCCTTCAATCGATGGGAGAAAAGGAAAAAACCATAGGCCATATGCAAAAAATAATAATAATGGCTGGGCTATAAAATCTATCGCCTATGAGATTGAGACAGGAGAAACATATGGCAAAGTCATGTGAACATTTGGAGGGGGTAACCTCAGGGGACTTCCCCCCGCAGAGAACTCCCAACGCGTGTGAAGAGTGCCTGGTTGAGGGAACGTTTTGGGTAGCTCTGCGCGAGTGCCAAGCGTGCGGCCACGTCGGCTGTTGCGATTCCTCGACGGGCAAGCACGCGACCAAGCACTTCCATGAAACGCAACATCCCGTCATGCGTGCTGTCCCGCCCGCGGCTTGGATATGGTGCTATGTCCATGAGACGCAGGGCATTCTCAGTTAACTTCCAATTGTCGCACGCCTCTCGGCGCCATGAGCGACACTTCGAGCTGAGACATCTAGCTCTTCCAGCCAAACAGAGAGAAATAGTCGTCGGTCGTCTCGCTTAAGCTTCTCGTAAGGTCAGTCCCCAACCGTCACTAGCCTTTTTTCCGGGTAACGACCTAGCCATTTGGCCGATACCGGCCGTGTTAAAGAATGTTTATTCTTTACTCCGAGGCGGAACTCATCATTCCGACCAAATTTAAAAATTTTGGAGGCTTCAATGGCAAACACGTCCGAAATCGAGAAAACCTTGCCGTCTTTGTCGCGTGATTTGGCTGATGTCGTGGAGCAAGTCGGCCCAGCTGTAGTCGCGGTTAACGCCCGGCGTCATTTATCTTCGACCGGAGTCTACTGGCGCGAAGGTGTCATCGTCACAGCCGCTCACACGTTACGACGGACCGAGGACATTTCGGTAATTCTGGCTAACGGCCAAACAGTCGCGACCAAATTCGCCGGCGCTGATCCAAGCACGGACCTCGCTGTGCTTAAGGTCAACGCTGCAGATCTTTCTGCTCCACGTTTCGGCGACACAGCAGAGCTCAAAGTGGGTCATATGGTTCTTGCTGTGGGCCGGGGTGCGCAGAGGGGTCTCAACGCCACGCTCGGCATCGTCGGCGTTTTAAGCGGTAAGTGGCGCAGCTGGCGCGGCGGACTAATCGATCAATTCATAGGTTTGGATCTCGTCCTCCACCCGGGCGCCGCGGGTGGCCCGTTGCTAGATGCTCATGGCCGCGTCTTGGGGATTAACACCTCAGGACTGTCGCGTAATATGGCGTTAACTGTTCCAGCTTCCACAGTGAATCGCGTAATCGCGCATCTGCTGGAGAAAGGACACATGGGGCGGGGCTACCTCGGCCTGGGCATGTATTCGATACCACTTCCGGAAGACCTGAAGAGTGCGCTGAATCTGTCCGCTGATTCGGGATTAATTGTTGTGAGCGTAGAGCCAGGGGGGCCAGGTAGTCAGGCAGGAGTGCTTCTGGGTGATGTGATAGTGGCTCTCGAAGGTAGGGCCGTGAGCAACATTCGTGAGTTGCAAGCCTTTCTCGAACCAGATCTCATTGGCAAGACGTTATCAATATCCATAATCCGTGGTGGCAACCCCCTTGAGATTAAAGTCGTCATCGGCGAACGAAGACAAAGAAGTGCCTAAGATAAATTGAAAAGACAGGTATGGGCCGCGTCACGCGCGTTCTTATAGGAGCAAGTTCCGAAGTAGTACGGGCGGGGCTGGAGTCCTTGCTGGCCACGGTCGCTACTTTTGAGGTTGTGGGAAGTTTTTCTATTAGCACTGCATCGGCTCAGGTTGAGGAGCTACAACCGGACGTCGTGCTTTTGGACCTGGAGTCGCCCGAAGATGAGTCGATGTCGCTGCCGATCGAGTTGGGGATCAGCCCGCTCGTCGTATTGACCGACAATACTGAGAATTCGTGGGTGGTAGAGGCATTACGTTCGGGCACGCGAGCGATACTACCGCGCGAGGCAACCTCCGCAGAGATTGTCGCTGCGATCGAAGCGAGCGCAGCGGGGTTAGTGGCCATACACCCTGATGTGCTGTCGATATTGTTCCCAACCACCTCTAGGGAACAACCAGAACCCAACCCTTTCGATCAGGTTCTTACGCCGCGAGAGATTGAAGTGCTGCGTATGATGGCACAGGGACTGGGGAACAAGGAGATCGCCTCTCAACTCGGAATTTCGGACCATACCGTTAAGTTTCACATCAGTTCGATCTTTGCCAAACTCGGCGCCTCCAGTCGCACTGAGGCTGTCACGGTGGGTATCCGGCAGGGTTTAATTATGATTTAGGGATGCTTGTGTGGCTGCTCGAAACCCCATGTACGTGGGGGGTGCTCACAGTGATTCTCGGCTGGATCGTTATGTTCGGGCGCGAACGATGGACGCTACGCCACTGCGCCAGACTGTGTGAAAACTCCGTTCATGGTTTCCTTCGACTTCGCTCAGGACAGGCTGGCTCACCACGAACGGAATCGCTTCGTTTGAAATTAGGCACTGAGCCGTTCGCCCTGAGCGCCGTCGAAGGGCTCCGATAGAGTTTTCACACAGTCTGCGCTCGCCAGAACAGCTCGACCAAGTCATCGCCACAGGCGCCTGACAGAGGAAAAACTTTTTTACCGGTTTAACCTGTCGCCTACGCCACGCAATTTCCTTCGACGTGTGGTTGGAATTAAGCGCACAGGTGCTTTTATTCGCCCCTAGCGACTTCTTCGTCCCGTCATTAGATCTTCATTATTAATTTTACCGAGCGTCATCTGTCATTAATATTTTCGTCGTAGGTTCGATCCGTTTCAGAAAATCTTTTCAACGGGAGTAACCATGTTTGAAACGACTGAGATTTTTAATCAGCTTCGCCGAGTCAAAGCCTCGGTGGTGATTGCCGCGTCGCTGAGTTTCGCCGCGGCGGTGCCGCCGGCGATCGCTTCGGATATCCTTGTCGGCCGCGCCGTGTTGCCGCCGACGACGTTTGCGCAAGGCCCGACGTCGGGTCAGCAGCTCGGCTCTGCGCCGATCAACGGCCAGGCGGTGCCGTTCGTGAACAAGCAGCCGGTACAAGGGTTTTCGGCAGTAGCCGATAACGGCGACGGCAGCTTCATGGTTATGGCCGAGCGGCTTCCCGTGAACCATTGATCGGCCAGGCCAATTGGTAACGAATGAAAACGGCAAGGGGGTTTGAAGATCTGACTATCTTAGATTGATCGCCCGGCTATTTTTCTGCCTGCTGATCCAAAGTTTGTTCCTCGTGATGGTCTCGCAGCGCTGAACGTAAATCTTTCGCAAACGGCGCTCAGAGTTCATGTGACCGGTTCGACCTCGGTCGCCCCGCTGCAAAATTTTCTAAAAGCCCTCCAAAAAATAAGGCACTGCTAGCCTCCAGACGCTACTGGACATCTTTTTCCACTTAGAGTAATGAGGGTGCAAACTGAATGGATGAAGCGGGAAAAGTAATGTCGTCTCGCGCTGAGTTTTTCTCAATTGGCGCGCGCCTCTGTTAGATGAAGATCGTCTGGCAACTAAACTCGGACTTCCAGATTTCCCGAGCGTAACGGCAAGTGGAGGATGCCATGAAAAAAACATTCCTCACCATAGCTGTGCTGGTTCTGGTCCTTGGCATGGCGCCGACCATCTTCGCTCAGCGACCGCTCACGATTCGGCTAGGAGTGCATGGGGCGGTGCAGGGGGCGCCCGATGTCATTGCGATCCGCCAGGGTTATTTCAAACAGGAGGGCTTAGAAGTCGACTGGCGCCGCTTCGGCGTCGGCCGTGAAGGTCGCGACGCCATGATTGCGGGTGCCATCGACATCAATGCGACTGCGACAACACCGTTTCTGATCGGCTTGGAGAAAGGAGTTCCCTACGCGGCGGTCGCAGTCAACTCTTACTTCTGTGGCACCAACCACATCGTCGTGCGCAAGGAATCCGACATTCAGAGCATCGCTCAGCTCAAAGGCAAACGGATTGCCCTCGCTAGAGGGACAGTCACGGAATACATCTTTGCTGCGAAGATTGCTCCGGCTTTCGGTCTTAAGTCCGGGGACTACGAGGTTGCCAATGTCGCAGATCAAAAGGATCGGATCCCAACGCTCATCGCGAAAGCAGTAGACGCAACCGGCATCGGGGATCCCTATGTTGCAATCGCAGAACACGAAGGACTGGTGCGGAGCCTGGGAGACTTTTGTAAGTACGACACGCTCCCGTTTATCGCGACTGTGACCAACAAGGTGATCAAAGAAAATCCCGCGGCGGTTGTTGCCTATCTACGCGGATGGCTGAGAGCCGTGAAGCTTCTCAAGGAGCAGCCGGAGAAAGCGGCCGAAGTCTACTGGCAGGAGCAGGAGGCGGCAGGCCGTAGTGTGCCCGTGTCGGTCCTCGATAAGACATTGCGCCGGATGCGTTGGGACACTGACATCACGCCGGAGATTGAGAAATATCTCGCCGATCAGGCGCAGGATCTTTTGAAGGGGGCAGGAGAAGGGCGTCTCAACTCGATCCCGGATATTACCAAAGCCCTCAACAAAGAGCTGCTTCGGAAAGCCAAGGCGGGGCTCTAAGATCGCTCTCTGCTGAGCATGCGACGCGCGCTGGTTCCAGTTGCTGAGGCGGTCTTTCCTTTTATTGTCGTTGCGATTTTGTGGGAAGCCTTTTCGCTCTTCGGACCCTTTCCGCAAAAACTTTTCCCTCACGTCGAGACAATCGTCGCCACATTCGTTCGTCTCGTCGGCAACGGAATTCTTCTCATCCATGCTTCGAGCACCCTGCTCCGATTAATCCTTGCGTTTCTCCTCTCTACCTTCGTCGGAGTGAGCTTAGGGATCATCATCGGCCGCTACCGTTGGGCGGAGGACTTCTTGCTACCGCTCGTCAGCATAGGTAATCCCATTCCGGGTCTGGCCTATGCGCCACTGTTCGTCCTGTGGTTTGGCCTGGGTAATCTTCCTGCCGTTCTTCTCGTGGCGTTCGCCGCGGCGTTTCCGGTCGTGCTCAATACCTGGACCGGTGTGCGAGCTGTGAAAGAGATCTGGATTCGAGCCGCGCAGGCGATGGGCGCCGCGGATCGCCAACTCTTCTGGAAGGTCGTTCTTCCCGGCGCTCTGCCCTACATCTTAACAGGCTTGAGACTGGGATTGGCTCGCGCCTGGCGAGTGCTGGTTGCCGTCGAGATGCTGACCTCTGTCAGGCTCGGTCTCGGCTGGCTTATTTTCGGCGCGCGCGAGTTTTTGAACACGGACGTCATGCTGGCCGGAATCGCAGTTATCGGGCTTGTTGGATTCCTTTTGGAGAAACTGGTCTTCGAAAAGCTCGAGCGGTTAACGCTCGTGCGCTGGGGGATGATGGAGGCTTGATGCGACGCGGCATGGGAGTAAAAGGGGAAGGGAATGTGAAACAAAAAAACTCGAAGCTCGAAATCCGAAATTCGAAACAATTTCAAATGACTAAAAATCTAAAGTTTCAAAAAAACCTCGCTTCGAAATCCGAGTTTTAAAATGTTTTGGACTTTGGGTTTATTTAGATTTGCTCGTTTGTTTCGAATTTCGAACTTCGAATTTCGGATTTCCCCTTCTGAGGGCTCGTTTCGGATTTCGATATTCGGATTTCGGATTTTCTTTTCGGAGGTGTCTTGGCGCGATGATAAAATTTAATGTCTGTCCCCTGCTCGTGAAGGTTGAGACGTGACGAGGTCACGCAGTCCGGTACGTGCCACGGTTGGGGCTATTTGCTCGGTGGGCCTCGCGTGTCTCATCTGGGAAGCATTCGCCCGCAGCGGTCTTCAGTGGGGCAATGCTTCGCCATACACTCTACACGCTTTACCGTGTTCTATTCGGGTTCGTCCTGGCGGGCGTGGTGGGAGTTTTCATCGGAATCTTGATGGGGCGTTTTCGGCGCGTGGAGCGTTTCTTCGTTCCACTGGTGAGCGTCCTTATGCCGATACCGTCGCTGGCATGGGTTCCGGTTTTTATCCTCTGGTTCGGTCTGGGCAATGCGGCGACCATCGCGCTGGTTTTCTACGCGGCCACGTTTCCGGTGATCTATAACACCTGGACAGGGGTGCGTTCGGTCAACCGGCTCTGGATCCGATCAGCAGAGGCGATGGGAGCTGATGAGAAGGCACTGTTTCAGAAAGTTGTCTTACCAGGATCACTCGCATTCGTAATCACGGGTCTTCGACAGGCGTTCGCCCGGGCATGGATCGCCGTGGTCGGGGGTGAGATGATCGCCGCAACGAATTGGGGGCTCGGGTGGGTGATCTTCGACTCCAAGGAATTTCTCAATACCGACGTTATGATCTTTTGAGCGGCTGATCTTCCACACGATCGAGCAACACACCGTAAGCCGTTGGGGAATGGTGAAGGCCGTTAAGGGCTAGTCAAACCTATTTGAAATTTTTGGTTGAATTTTGGATTCCGGAAATCGGAAAAACGATGACTCGCGCAAAGCATGCCCTGAGCGACGTCGAAGGGACGTAAAGGCGCCAAGAACAAAAATTCGAAGCACGAAACCTGTCCTGTCCTGAGCCATGTCGAAGGATCCGAAATTCGAAACAATTTCAAATGATCAAAATTGGAAGCACCAAATCCGAATTCGAAACTCGAAACAAATTCAAATCAGAATGTTCCAAACAACCCTGATTCGGATTCGTCGTTTTGGAATTTCTTGGGGGTTTTGATTTATTTGGCTGCGGTTTGTTTCGGATTTCGTGCTTCGAATTTCGGATTTACCCTTTTGGGTTGGTTTCGGATTTCGATATTCGGATTTCGGATTTTGTTTCGCTGGCGTCCCTTCGACTCAGCTCAGGACGAGCTTGGAGGGCCAACTTTATCGAAGCCGGTTGAAAATTTGAAAGGTAAGACGCTGGACAAATGCCTCAGATCGAGCTGCACAACATTACCCTTGAATATGACTCCGCCGACAACCCAGTGATGGCGCTTCAAGATGTTAGCTTTAGCGTCGAGCCGTCAGAATTCTTGTGCGTTGTCGGTCAGAGCGGCTGCGGTAAAACGACGATGCTCAACATTGCCGCCGGGTTTCTAGAGCCCACGAAAGGAGCGATCCTGATCGGTGGCAAGGCCGTGACCGGCAAAGGACTTGACCGCGGCGTCGTGTTTCAGGACTTTGCCCAACTCTTTCCCTGGAGAACAGCGCAGCGCAATGTCGAGTTCGGTCTGGAGATGAAAGGTCTTCCGAAGGAAGAGAGGGAGGAGATTGCCCTTAGATTTCTCCGGCTCGTGAATCTCGAGAAGTTTGCGCGATCGTATCCGCACGAGCTCTCCGGTGGGATGCAGCAACGCGTTGCCATCGCTCGCGCCCTTGCATACAATCCAGCGGTCCTCCTGATGGATGAGCCCTTTGCGGCCCTCGATGCGTTAACTCGCGAAGAGATGCAGCGTTTTCTGGTGGATATCTGGAGAGAGACCAAGAAGACGGTGATCTACGTGACTCACAACGTGGCCGAGGCGGTATACCTGGCAGACCGCGTCATCGTCTTTTCGCCGCACCCCGGGACAGTCAAGGCTCAAGTCAAAATCGCGCTGCCGAGGCCCCGCGACACTTTGAGTGTCGAGTTCTTGGAGTATCAGAAGGAAATCGTTCACCACATCGTCGGACGCAACTGACAAGGCCGCCAAGAACAAAAATTCGAAGCACGAAATCCGAAATTCGAAACAATTTCTTCGGATTCGGTGTTTTGGATTTTCCCGATTTGAGATTTATTTGTCTCTGAGTTTGTTTCGGATTTCGATATTCGGATTTCGGATTTGTTTCGCTGATTGTCCTTCGGCACCGCTCAGGACGGGCTTGGCGCGATAACATTTTTTTGTCACTACCGTCGGGTGCACAAAATGGTAGAGATAAATTCTCACATTCGAGAGTGTAAGAATCCAAAATGAAAGGCCCACACCGGGGAGGCAAGTGAAGATTCACAATTTGAAGCACATTGGACATCTCGATCTTCCCGGCGGCGGGCAGGTTTCGGTCAAAGACCGGATCGCATACGTGGGGCACATGGAACCACCCATCGGCACTTCGATCGTGGACGTCACCAATCCGAAGGCACCC
>VBKY01000285.1 GCA_005879255.1 Deltaproteobacteria bacterium | reverse complement strand
AATGTATCTTTGATCCTCTTTTGACTCCTCCATCTAAAAATTCAAATCCGGCGGCGATAGGCATGTTGTTTGTCATCGGCATTGCCTTTGCTATGACGTTCGTTTTCAACCGGCTCGCGATCACAAATGGTGTTCCACTTATTCCCTATGTGGGGTGGCAGGCTTTTGGCGGTGCTTTGATCCTGCTCATTGTTTGTGCTGTGAAAGGTGAATTCCCGCAAATTTCGCCTCGATCTTTGAGGCTGTATTTTCTCACCGGTTTGTTTAACATTTGCATTCCCGTTCTGATACTCAGCCTCGTTGCGCCCAAGGTGCCATCGGGAATTCTGAGCTTGGGGCTAATGTTGATTCCTTTGATGATCTATGCGCTCGCCCTTGCACTTGGCATGGATCAGTTTCGATGGGTGCGGCTAATTGGAATTCTTGCTGGTCTTGCTGGGGTTCTTTTTGTGGTTCTCCCCCAAGCGAGTCTCCCGTCTAGAGAGATGGTAGGATGGGTGCTGGTTGGCTTAGTTGCACCGCTTTGTTACGCGTTGGGTGCTATCCTCATGGCCTGGTTTCAGACCCCAGCCCCTAAATCACTGCTGCTTGCGTGTGGATTATTGAGCGCGTCAGCGGTTATGGTGCTCATTGCGATGACTGTCACAGGAAGCTGGTGGTTTTTCGAAGGGAGATTCGCCATTGGACATTGGGCCGTCATCGGAGCAATGGCCAATCAAGCAGCCATATTTGTGTTGATGTTCGAAATTATTCAACGTGCAGGTCCGGTATTTTTTTCGACATCAAACTATATCGCGACACTTCTCGGCGTTGCATTAGGTATGTTGTTTTTCGGCGATACCTACAGTTGGTGGATATGGGCTGCGATGGTTTTGATGTTTATCGGCTTATTCTGTGTAAACGTGATAGGCATTTACAAACCCCGTGCAATAGTGTGATCGGCTTTACTGCCGGGTGATGAAGCTGACCCAATAGTAGCTATCAAAAACTCATTCGCCTGAATAATCTTGCTACGATAACCTTTTCAGTAGCGATTCACTCTCCGCTTCGTCGAGAGAACTCAACAGAACCCAACCGCGCCAAGGTGGATAATTGTTTGTTCACGCGTGACATAAACAATGGAAGTTAGCTGTAAGTTAGCATCGGGCGGTACAAGATCAAGTGACGTGCGCTGTCGGAACAACTTTTCACAGAAACGTAACATTTCCCCCGCAACGATCAAATTGCCGACGCATGGGTTACGATAATCGGTTCGGAGTATGGACGAGGAGAATTGTATTTCTGATTTTTGCAGACATAAGAATTTAAAAAATTCCCGGTATCAATCGTGATCGAACTTTTTGCTGATACTCGATATAGCCGGACAGATTCTTCGCAAGGAGTTTCTCCTCATCCAGGAGCCGCCTTACGATTAGAAGAGCGGTGGGCATAAACGAGAGTAATCCCCACCACGAGCCGAGAGCCGGAGGGGTGGCGAGAAGCATGAGGAGCCCTCCGCTATACATGGGGTGCCGCACCAGCGCGTACGGCCCGGTGGAGATCACCTTCTGCTCTTTGTCAACTTCAATGGTAGCCGAGGTAAACGTGTTCTCTTTATACACAAGAAAAACGATGAAGAATCCTACCGCAACTAAAATGTCCCCGGCTATCACTGCATACAGCGGCACATCCGACCACATGAAGCGGTAATCCAACGCGGACACGATAAACATGCCGCCAAACGCAATCGTGACGAAGAACATTATGATCTTTTGGGTTTTCTCCTTCTCCGCTCTCGGCCCTGCACTTATACGCCGCGCGAGAAGTGCTGGGTCGTTTTTCGTGAGGTAGAGCGTGATCACTCCCGATGACGCAAAAAAGACCGCAAGGTACACCCATGCCTGCCAGTAGAGAATGATCCATGCGGGAACGAAAAGCAGGAGTCCTAAAATAATAGAGCGTCAGGAATCCCTGGGTCGGACCAGCGCAAGATATTTTATGACCTAATTGATGTTTCTTATGCTTTGTGTTGCTGCCTAATCTTATTGCTTGGCGACGAATCGCTTCAGGCTTCATCGAAGAGAATCACAGACGTTCGCGTGTTCGAGAGTAAGTTGCCTTGACATCCTTTCGATCAGTAACGTAAAAGTGCTCCATGGAGCGACTTGAGGAATGACTTGACAAAGCCGGCGAGAGCGCGCGGCGTTTGAGGCGGTTCCCCAAAGTACAAGAGAGCAGGGCAATTCTTTTGTGGGTGGTTGCTTGTCTCCGCTGATCATAGGATCTGCGAATATCCGCTGAGTTCAATCTTTAGAGGGCTTTCAAGATCGCGGCGGAAACGCTCACGCTCGAGTCATCGCCGCCGTTATGCGGTGGAATTCTACTCGCTCTACGCGCACAGGGGGCATAGATGGACGAGACAGCCAAGCTCGCGGACTTCGTTGCAAATCTAAGTTATTCCGATCTGCCTTCCGGTGTCGTCCACACAGCCAAACTCTGTCTTCTCGACACGTTGGGCGTAGGTCTCTTTGCCAGCCAAATGCCGTGGACGAAGATAGTCGCTCAGATTGGAGACGAGCGGCGAGGCGCGGAAGAAAGCGTGGTCTGGGGTCGCAGCGCCAAGGTCCCCGCAGAATACGCGGCGCTCGACAATGGGGTTGCCGCTCATGGAATCGAAATGGATGATCGAAAGCCGAGTTTGGGCCTTCATCCGGGCTGTCAGGTTATTCCGTCAGCACTAGGACTAGCAGAGAAGCTCCATCTGGACGGCAAAACGTTAATCACTGCGATCACGGCGGGCTATGAAGTGATCTTTCGCGTGGGGAGAGCTATTCCTAGGCCGCGTCGAGGGATCAATTCGGCGGCGCATAAAGGCGTCTGGGGTTCCGTCGCGGCTTCTACCAAGACGCTCGGTCTTAACAAGACGCAAACTCTAAACGCGTTTGGCCTTGCAGGTTTCATGGCCTCTGGAATCTCGGACTATTCGGAAGATGGCTCGACCAGTATGATGAAACGGCTCATGGGTGGCTGGCCGTCTCATAGCGGTGTAATGGCTTCTTTACTTGCACAAAACGGCCTGACCGGGTTGGGGACCATGCTCGAAGATAAATGGGGCTATTGTCGGATTTTTGCCGGGAACGAAGAACCACGGCTGGAAGAGTTGACCAAGGATTTAGGACGACCATTTCAGATTCTAGAGCGAGAAATCAAACCCTACGCCGCATGGGGCGGCTCACACCTGTGTATCGACGCCGTAAATGTTTTGAAGCTTCAATATCAAATCCAACCACAAGATGTGGAACAGGTCGTCGTGTCGTGTGCCAGCAGGCTTTACGAAAACCGTCAGATCAGACGTCCTCAGTCGATTATGGCGGGACAAATGAGCATGCCGTTCATAACTGCCTTGGCGTTTTTTCATGACCTGCGAGATCCAGAGGTGTGGAAAGAAGAGATCTTGAGCGATGAGAGAATTTTACAATTTCTCGACCGTGTGGAGTGTCGCGTCGATGAGGAGATCGAAAAACACTGGCGCGCAGCGGGTGGTCAGGGAGAGGTAAAAATAATTGCACGACTAAAAGGCGGCGTGGAGAAATCTGCGACCGTCGCACATTCGAAAGGCACGAGCGAGAATCCGATGACCGAGGAGGAAATTCGGGAGAAATTTCTTCTCCTTGCAGGACGACGGCTCCCTCCCGAGCGCTGTACTCAGGTCGTCACCGCCGTCAGCCGTTTGGAACAGATAGCTGACGTATGCGAATTCACCGAGTTACTCCGAACGGCGGAACAAAACTAACTAGGATTTAGGAAAGGTCGATAAAGGAAAGGACGAGGTATGGCCACGACAACTGCTTCCGACGAAATTATTATCCACTCCGTTGGCGACGTGAGCCCCCGGCGAATTGATTACGGCGAGCCGCCTGAGTCACTGTTCGCCATGGTGGCTGGTAGAATAAAGGAGGCCGACATATCCGTCTGTCAACTCGAGTGCAATTTATCGACCAAGGGATGGCTGCAGTATAGGTCTCGGCCGACAACCTGGTACGGTCGCGCGCATCCGGACAACGTGAAATCGCTTGTTCATGGCGGCTTCAGCCTTGTCACCCATGCGAGTAATCACTGTTTTGATTATGGTCCTGATTCGATCGTAGAGACCGTCGAAGTCCTACGCCGTAATGGAATTGAGGTGATAGGCGTAGGCAGAAATATCGAGGAAGCGAGGCGGCCAGCGATTTTCGAGCGCAAAGGGACCAAGGTCGCTTTTTTGGATTATAACTCAGTTCTTCCTGAGGAGTATCAAGCGCGAGAAGACAAACCAGGATGCGCCCCTCTAAAAATCTCGACGTACTACGAAACACAAGAATTTGAGCCGGGCACGCCGCCCAAGGTCATTACCATTCCTCGAGAGGACGACGTGAAAGCTATGGAAGACGACATCAGGCGGGCGCGGGCCCAGGCGGATGTGGTTGTGATGTCTATCCACTGGGGTGTGCATTTCATTCCCGGAGTACTGGCGGACTATCAGTTTACCGTCGGACATAGGGCGATTGACGCCGGCGCCGACCTTATCTTGGGTTCCCATCCCCACCTTCTTAAAGGGATAGAAATTTATAAGGGCAAAGTCATCTTCTTCAGCCAGGGCAACTTTGCTCAAGAGACCCCTCATCACATAAAGCCTCCTCCGGGGATCCTCCCGAGACGAATGTCCAAGATCTACCGAAGCGGAGAAAATGAGTTTGGGACAGACCGATACGGCGGACCGCACGACAAGCAGTACACGATGATGATCAAATGCGTGATCAGCGGGAAGCGCATCAGCAAGGTATCCTTCTTCCCCGGATGGGTTAACGATCGTGCAGAGCCAAGGTTATTGAGCCGAGATGACTCCAAGTTCAACGAGGTCTTAAGCTACATCGAGCGGTGGTGTCGGCCATTAGGAACCGGTCTGACGGTAGAGGGCGACGAGGTCATGGTCTATCCCCAACGAAGAGCCGATTAGACCGGGCGCGAACTGGTCTGAGGAGTGAACGATTTTTAAGCAGGAAACATTTCGAGCGCCGAGGAGGCCCGATAAATGAACAAGGTATCTCGTGATTTGCTCATTGTTCAGGTTGCCTTAGTACTGCTCCTTTCGCCGATTCGCGTGTGGGGACAAGACCGCGACGCAAAGATCGTTGAAGGAGCAAAGCAAGAAGCGAAACTGGTATTTTGGGGAACCGATCTAGCGCGCATCATGGCACCTGTCCTAAACGCGTTTCAGAAGAAGTACCCGTTCGTGCAACCAGAATACTGGCGGGCAGGTTCTGAACAGGTTGTCGAGAAGGAATTGTCTGAAGCCAGGGCCGGGCGCCATAACTTTGATTACTCCAGCGTCGATATCGATACCTACCTTGAAACCAGAAAAGCGGGGTTAATGAAAAAATACGATTGGCCGAACACCAAACGCTGGGACTCAAAATACAAGGACCCGGGAGGCTACGCCGTGGCCCGTAATATTTTGCAAACAGTCATAGGTTACAATACGGATTTAGTTCCCGCTGCGGAAGCGCCAAAAACCTGGGAGGATGTCTTGGACCCCAAGTGGAAAGGAGCACTATCCCAGGACAAAGACGGCTACGATTGGGTGTTGATGCTATGGTCAGCTTGGGGCAAGGAAAAGGCGATTAGCTACCTCAATCGGGTAGCAAAAAACAACCCGGTGCTCGGAGAAGGCTCGAGCTCGCGTACAGAAATGCTCGCAGCGGGTGCGTTTAAGATTGACCTCCGACTAAACCTCAACCAGATCAGAGAACGGCAGAAAAAAGGCGCGCCGCTGCAATGGGTTAGAAGCAATCCAATCCTAGAAAAGGGAACTTTCATGTTCATTGCTGCGCGTGCGCCCCATCCTAATGCCGCCCTCCTTTTCGCGGATTGGCTGACTTCACCTGAAGTGCAGCAGATCTATTCGGACATCAAGGGACAAATATCACCGGACCCGACCATCAAAGGAGGTTCGGCCGAAATGGCAGAAGCGTTAAAGGGCTTGAACCGGGTCTTTGTGCCGCTCGAAATGGGTAAGCACACGAGTGAGGCCGAGCAGATCTATAAGCAAATCTTCTGGAAATAAAATGCTCGCGCGTTATTAAGTTCCAGGCAGCGACCATTCGAGGAGAGAGGGAGTTATGGAGAACGATGACAACACGGTTTTGCTTCACGCCGTCGGAGATGTGAGTCCGCGCAGGCTTGACTATGGCGAGCCTGCGGAGTCCCTGTTCGCTCACGTTGCCGATAAAATCCGGGAAGCCGACATCTCGCTGTGTCAACTTGAATGTAACCTGTCAACGAAGGGTGGCCTTCAGTATAGAAATTACGTGACCTGGTACGGCCGGGCACATCCAGACAACGTGAAATGTTTGGTGCACGCCGGTTTTACGCTGGTTACTCATGCGAGCAATCACTCGTTCGACTATGGTCCTGACGCCTTGCTGGAAACCATCGAAGTTTTGCAGCGTCATGGCATTGCGGTGGTGGGAGTAGGAAAAAATATCGAAGAAGCCAGAAGACCAGCGATCATAGAGCGGAACGGAACCAAGGTGGCGTTTTTGAACTACAACTCGGTTCTTCCCGACGAGTATGAAGCGCGCGAGGAGAAGCCCGGCTGCGCGCCCATCAAAGCATCGACCTACTATGAAGCCCAGGAGTACCAGGCGGGAACACCGCCTAGAGTGATAACCATTCCTCGAGAAGAAGATGTGGCGGCGATGGAGGAGGACATCAGACAGGCGAAGACAAAAGCGGATGTAGTCGTAGTCTCGATGCATTGGGGGATTCACCACATCCCCGGACTGCTGGCTGATTATCAATTTACCGTTGGGCACCGCGCTATTAATGCCGGAGCAGACTTAATTCTCGGGACGCATGCGCACCTTCTCAAAGGCATCGAGATCTACAAAGGCAAAGCGATTTTTTTCAGCCTAGGCAATTTTGCCCAGGAAACACCACATCACCTCAAGCCTCCGGCGGGAGCTTTCAGCTCGCTTTGGGGACCAAAATACGGTCACTCCAAGCACGAGCCCGGAGCAAGATACAATAAGCAGCCCGATAAGAGATACACGATGATGGTGCGGTGCGTGATCAAAGACAAGGAACTTCAGCGGGTTTCGTTCATTCCAGGTTGGATCAACGAGCTCGCTGCGCCCCGTCTTCTGAGCCATCGCGAGGCAGAATTCCAGGAAGTTGGGTACTGGTTTAAGCTTGCAAGGTGATGAAGTCGTGGTGTGTCCGCAGCAAGGATCAATCGCCTGAAGGGAGGCGTCAAATGAGGAAGCGTTTTGATCATCTCGCCGCCCTCCGCATCATTTTTAGCGTAGCCTTGCTCGTGCTGCCGATCACGGCCAATGCACAGGGAGGCAATAAGCAAAGAGAGGCAAAACTAATCGAAGGAGCAAAAAAGGAGGGGAAACTGGTTTTCTGGAATCAAGGGCAAGCAAAAGAGATGCAACCCGTCACTGATAAATTTCGAAAAATATATCCTTTTCTTCAGGTTGAGTATTGGAGAGCTGATGAATCAACGCTTCGCGAGAAGCTGCTCTCGGAGGCGAGGGCGCAAGTTTATAACGTCGACATTTCAGGCGCCGAGATCGATTTTATCTTAGAGTTAAAAAAGGCCGGTCTCATGAAGAAGTACGATTGGCCCAACACGCGCGATTGGTCTCCGCAGCACAAGGATCGTGACGGCTATTGGATTGCTCGAAACATTCTTCCCACAGTGGCTGCCTACAATTCAACCCTTGTTTCTCCTGCTGAAGCGCCGAAAAGCTGGGATGATTTTCTGAACCCGAAATGGAAGGGCTCGATCTCAATGGATAGGGCGGGGGGCGAGTGGGTGCTGATGCTGTGGGCGGCATGGGGGAAAGAGAAAACAATTAATTATCTCAGGAAGCTTGCACAAAATAATCTCGCTTTTACGACCGGCGCAACTCAGCGGACCGAGATGCTTGCCGCAGGCGCGCACAAAATCGACCTGCGCCTCAATCTCAATCGGATCCTGGATTACCAAGAGAAAGGCGCGCCGTTGGAATGGGTAAGGACGGATCCCATCCCTTTGAAGGGAACCCCTATATTCATCGCCGCGCGGGCGCCGCACCCCAACGCCGGAATACTGTTTGCCGACTGGTTTACATCGCTCGAAGGGCAGCAGACGTACTACGACGCATCGGGAAAACTGCTTCCGGATCCCAGAATCAAAAGTCGCATGACTGAAGCATTGAAGGGCCAGAAGGTTGTGCTGTTCCCGGCCGAGATGGCGATGCACGGTCAAGAGGCGGACAATATCTTCCGCGATATTTTTCTTAAGTAGTTAGGCCAAGGGGGTAACGATGAGCGACAACGGTGAGGTAGTTCTTCATGCGGTGGGCGATGTAGGACCTCGACGAATTGAATATGGCGACCCACCGGAATCACTTTTTGCCAATGTCGTAGAAAAAATCCGGGAGGCGGACATTGCGGTCTGCCAGCTGGAGCGTAATTTCTCGACCAAAGGCGGGCTTCAGTACCGGGCTCACCCTGGTTGGTACGCTCGAGTTCATCCCGACAACGTGAAGTCGCTGGTCTATGCTGGGTTCCATTTGGTAACCAACGCGAGCAACCATTGTTTTGACTATGGCCCCGAGGCGCTATTGGAATCAATCGAGGTGTTGCGGCGAAACGGCATCGAGGTCATCGGGGTCGGAAAGGATCTGGAAGAAGCGCGGAGGCCGGCAATAATCGAACGTAACGGTACCAAGGTCGCTTTTTTGGATTACAACTCGGTTCTTCCTGACGAGTATGAAGCGCGTGAGCAGAAGGCCGGTTGCGCTCCCATAAGAGTGGGCACGTATTACGAGGCGCAGGAGTATCAAGCCGGCACGCCACCCAAGGTGGTGACCATTCCGCGTGAAGAGGATGTGGCCGCCATGGAGGAAGATATCAGAGCGGCAAAAGCGCGGGCAGACATCGTGGTTATGTCCATTCACTGGGGAATCCATCACATCCCCGGAATGTTAGCCGACTATCAATTTACGGTGGGTCACCGGGCGATCAATGCCGGGGTGGATCTCATCTTGGGTACCCACGCCCATCTCATCAAGGGAATCGAGGTCTACAAAGGCAAGGCGATCTTCTTCAGCCTCGGGAACTTCGCCGAGGAGACGCCGCATCATCAGAAACCTCCTCCCGGTGCCTTCCACTCCAGCACGAGCCCGAAATACGGCTTTGGAAAGCATCTCCCCGGAGTTCGAGATAATGCCCAGGGTGATCGCAGATATTCGTTCATGGCCAAGTGCGTGATCAAAAACAAAGCCATCGAGCGGGTTTCTTTCTTCCCTGTTTGGATTAACCAGAATGCCGAGCCTCGCTTTCTCAGTGCTGACGAGCCCGGTTTCCAACAAGTCGTCGACTATATGGCAAAATGGTGCGAAGAGCTGGGGACACAATTGAGGGTTTCCGGTGACGAGGTCATCATTTCTCATTAGTCGCAACCAAGCGCAAAACGGTTTCGCTATTTGAATTGCTGAAATAAGCATATCCCACATATCAAGGACTGGGAAAGTAAATGACGATTGCCGAACAACTAGCGTTGGAAGCTAAAGAGTTGAATTTCGAGGAGTTACCATCCGAGGTAAATGATCAAGCTAAGCGTTCGCTGCTGGACTCGCTGGCGATCGCTTTCGGTGGTTATCTAAGCGAGCCAAGCCGCATCATTCAGAGCGTGATTCGAGAGCTGAACGGCCCTGCGGAGTCAACGATTTTTGGCACCGGTCTCAAGACTTCATGTCTGTATGCCACTTTGGCCAATGGGACTATGGTCCACTACTTTGATTATATGGATGCAGGCTTCCTCACAAAAGAGGCAACCGTCATCATGGGGCATCATGGCGAATTAATTGCCCCAATCCTGGCTGTGGGCGAGCGGCAGCACTCTGGCGGTGAAGAGATCATCACGACGATCGTTTTGGCGTATGAGCTCTCGAACAAACTCTTCGATTCATTGGGAGGAAGGACTCACGGGATCCTAAGCAAACGAGGATGGACAACCGAAACGGTCGGTCCCCCCTGCATCATGGCTTTATTGGCGGGTAGACTTCTTGGGCTCGACACGGAGCAAATGGCCAACGCGCTTGGTATCGCAGGATGCTTCAATCTAGAGCCCGGAATTCTATTTACCCCGCGCATGACCAAAAATCTGCGGACTCCGTACGGGGCTTATGGAGGTATTCTCGCCGCCTTCCTCGCGCAGAAGGGCTTTACCGGACCACTCGACGTCTTTGAAGGTCCCCGCGGCATTGCTCAGGTCGTGGCGGGAGGCGAGATGGATTTGGAGAAGTTGCGGCAGCCGAGAAAAGACTGGACGATCCTTTACACCTGGATCAAGAACTTTGCCGCCGATGGAAATATGCAAGGTCTTCTTGAAGCGACGGTGAACTTGGTCAAAGAGCATGACATAAAAGCCGATGATGTCGCGGAAATCAGAGTCAAGACCCTTTCGCATATCTACCGACGCGAGGCCAATTCTCCGGAGCGACAGGTTCCAAACAACAAGTACACGGCGGATCATAGCTGCCGTTATGTGACGGCGATTGCGATTATGGACCGGTCGGTCGGACCCGAGCAATTTTCGGATGAGAAGCTGCGTGATCCTCAAGTGCGACAGCTGATAAATAAAATTGTTGTTGAGCCGGATCCTGAGCTCGATGGATTTCACTCACCGGGAATCGTCGAAATCACCACAAATAAAGAGAAACGATATAGCTGTCGGGTTGTTCATCCCAAAGGGCATCCGATGAATCCGATGACCGATGCTGACGTAGAGGCGAAGTTTACAAACTTGGCGGGCAAGTTCATGCCTGAGCATCAGATGCGTCGTATCATCGATACGGTTCACAACCTAGAGAAAGTCGATGATATTGGGGAGTTGCTAAATCTACTCGTGATCCCGGCCGGATCTCGTAGCGTCAAGACCTAGAGATAAGAAAGAAGCCAGCACAATGAGCGGAGGCAAACTTTCGCCGAAGTTCCTGACAGCGAGTGTTCTTGTGTCAATCACATATCTAGTAAGGCCTGGAGCGCCACCGGTTGTTGCCGCGTCGTTGGTCTCAAGT
The DNA here is from genome assembly GCA_005879255.1 of Deltaproteobacteria bacterium. The sequence continues at coordinate 3,124 of VBKY01000285.1, read as the reverse complement.
TTACAGGTTGCCGCCGTTGCTCCATCCCAAGAGTCGGAAAGGCAGAGAGAAGCACGGTTAGTCGAGGGAGCAAAAAAAGAAGGGAAGTTGATGTTCTGGACCGGTGGCACGGCAAAGGACTGGCAATATGTCTTCAGCAAATTCCGCCAGAAATACATGTTTCTTACTACCGATTACTGGCGAGCGACCGACGCTGACCTCTATCAAAAGATAACCACGGAGGCCCGGGCCGGTCAGTACAACGTCGACGTTTCGGGAGCCGATGTTGAATACCTGCAACAGCTAAAGAACGCCGGGCTGATGAAGAAGTACAATTGGCCCAATACCGCGGGGTGGTCTCCTCAATATAAGGACCGTGAAGGATACTGGATTGCCCATCATGTCCTTTGCCTAGTCCCTGCCTACAATACCAATCTGGTTTCTGCTGCCGAGGCCCCAAAGAGTTGGGATGATCTTTTGGATCCCAAATGGAACAAGGCCATATCTATGGACAAGGACGGCGGTGATTGGGTGTTGATGCTGTGGTCAGCGTGGGGCAAGGAAAAGACGGTAAAATATCTTAAGCAGCTCGCGAGAAACAATCTTGTTTTTGGCGAAGGAGCCGGAGCGCGGACCCAGATGCTCGCGGCAGGCGCCGTCAAAATTGACGTGCGGCTCAATCTTCATCAGATTCTGGAGTACCAGAAGAAGAACGCGCCGCTGGATTGGGTGAGAACGGATCCCATCCTCTCAAGGCCCGGCCCGCTGTTTATTGCACAGCATGCTCCGCATCCGAACGCTGCTGCGCTTTTTGGCGACTGGTTTAGTTCCCTGGAAGGGCAGCAGACGTACTACGAGGCTTCCGGAAAGCTTGTTCCCGATCCCAAAGTCAAGAGCCACCTCAGTGAGGCGTTGAAAGGCTTAAAAATATCAGTACTCCCAGCCGAGTTGACCGTGCGCGGCAATGAAGCCGGCGCCATATGGCGCGATATTTTTTGGAAATAGTTCCGGCAAACCCAAACTCCAACGCTTCCGTGACTTATCGCAGACCCCGTTCGGACACGGTGTTGTTGATTTTTACAGCCGCCTTGGTCGTATACCTCGTGCTGACGCCGCTCGGCATGCTCATCTGGAACAGCTTCAAAGCCACGCCCCCCGGCGTGCCAGGTCCTTTGACTCTGGATAACTTCATCAATGCGTATCTTGACCCCACACTTTATCCGCTTGTCGCGAACAGCTTCCTTTATGCAACCGGCAGTACTGTGTTTGCTTTTTTTATCGCCTTTACGATGGCTTGGTTGGTGGAACGGACAAACGCGCCTTTACGAGACTTGGCGTATGTCATAGCGATCGTCTCGACAATCATCCCGGGCATGATTGCTTCGATTGCCTGGCTTATGCTCTTACACCCTCGTATTGGTCTCGTTAATCGCGCCCTCATTAACATTTTCGGCTTTAGCGAGCCCCCATTCAATATCTACACGATGACGGGAATGATCTTCATTGGAGGTCTGCGACACGTCCCGATCATGTTCTTGCTTCTGGCTGGAGCGTTGCGATCAATGGATCCATCCTTAGAAGAGTCTGCAGCGACCTGCGGGTCAGGTATCTCTGCAACGCTCCGGCGAATTACCTTGCCACTAATGCTCCCAGCTTCAGCCGCAGCCATGATTTACAGCTTTATCAATGCGGTTGAGGCGTTTGAAGTTCCCGCACTAATCGGCATTCCGGCAAGAATTTATGTATTCAGTACTAAAATTTACCTTGTAATGCATCAGTCTCCACCTGACTACGGGCTCTCAGCGGCGCTGGGTATGACTGTCTTGATGATTGCTGTCGTCGGGACGGTATTCTATCAGCGTGTCCTCACACGAGGTGAGAGATATGTGACGGTCACTGGTAAGGGTTATCGACCTCGAGCTATCGATCTCGGCAAGGGACGGTATTTAGGTACCGTGTTCCTTTTTACCTTTTTGTTTTTGGATGTAATTCTCCCCATGCTTGTTCTTGTTTGGGCCTCACTCCTTCCGTATTACCAAGTTCCGTCAATGAGAGCTTTCCGGTCGCTGTCCCTGGCCAGCTATGTCAATGCGTTGAAATATCCGGGCGTTTTGCAGTCCGCACAAAACAGCCTTTTGCTTTCTGTTGTTGGTGGCTGCATCACCATGTTCCTTGCTGCCATCATTTCCTGGATTGTCGTCCGCTCGAAAGTTCCCGGCCGGCGGCTATTGGACTTTTTAGCATTTACTCCGATTGCCGTTCCTGGAATTGTGATGGGGCTGGCGCTAATGTTCGTGTATCTTAACTTACCAATTCCAATCTATGGGACGATCTGGATTCTGCTCATCGCGTTTGTGACGAAATACATGCCTTGGGCGACGCGCAACACCAATGCCGGTCTTCTCCAAATCCACAAGGAGCTCGAAGAAGCATCGGAGGTAAGCGGGGCGTCGTGGTGGCAAACTTTCAGACGTGTTTTGGTTCCACTGCTTGTTGCTACCTTCGCCTCGGGATTCTTATATATTTTCTCCCACATCATGAGGGAGATTTCGACAGCTATCTTGCTCTATTCTCCAAAAAGTAACCTGCTTTCGATTATCATATGGGAGTTGTGGCAGGCTGGCACAATAGCGGAAGTTGGAGCGGTGTCCGTGATGTTAGTCCTGCTTCTGGGCGTGGTTACATTTATCGGCAGAAAATACGTCGGGCGATTGTCTGTATCATGAGATTTTTGGACAACGCGGCTACGCTAACGGTATTAAACGCAATTCCTGTTTCCAGAAAAGATCCGAAGTAAAGAAGAAGTAAGCCCAAGGTGCCACGAATACCACGAGGACAACAGTATCAAAAGACACTCATGAGAATTTTTCGAAAGTTGTCACCCCCGAATGTTTTAATCGGCGGTCCAGTGAGAATTTCGCCTATGGTGAGCCCAGTCGAGCCACCACTAAGAACATGCTGGAACGATGTGCTTTGGTATGGGATTCGTTCTGCCCAGCAAGCTGTCAGGAATCAGACTCGCAGAGATTGCAGATGAGTTCGGTGATCGAAGGCGCGCTTTCTTTCACGCTAACGAGCGATGCTTCGCTCGAGGTCCGGCTAGCGGGCGCGTGGCGCTTGCGAGGCGGACTTCCCTCTGCGTCAT
>VBKY01000101.1 GCA_005879255.1 Deltaproteobacteria bacterium | reverse complement strand
CTCGTGTCATTCGTAATCGCGATGAAGCACAGACCGCTTCGGAGGAATTCAAATCCAAGCTGGGTGCGGTGCGAAATGAACTGGATCGGATCGGAAGAGAGCGGGCGAAATCAAAACCGAATGTGCCGCCGCCTGCACAGATCCCTGCCATACCGAAAGAGGAAATACCGCCGCCCGCGCCGAGTAGGACCGCGCCTGGCGCTGGTGCGATGGTGGCGCCCTCGTATGGGAGTATTGCATCACTTGTTAACCAAGGCGAGGTCATCCCGCTGATACCGGAGGAACCAATAATCGAAGCGAGGCCAATGCTGCAGTTGATGGGCAAATCTGATGCTCAGCCCGCCGCACAGCAAGATCCTGCGAAGCGCGCGGCGGTCGTGGCAAGACCGGCATACGCGCTTTCGGTCGCGCCCTACAAGCCCCCGGTGCCGGTTGCGCCGTCGCGCAGCACCATGATTGCCCGGCTCGCTCAGCCCAGAATCAATCGGGAGTGGGCCGTGCAGTTGGCGGCGTTGGCCGAAAAAAAAGATGCCGAGTCGATTGCCAACACATTGCAGAAAAACGGCTACGAGGCCTATGTTATGACGATCCAAGCTGGTGCGAAAACCTGGCATCGGGTTCGCGTCGGCCAAATGGCCGATATCAAAGTGGCCAATGAGCTAAAGAAGACTCTGGCAAGCACTACTGCATTCAAGCAAGCCTACGTTGCTGCGAATTAGGCCGGTTTAATCAGCGGACAACCGGCCGGTCCCCTTATATCTGGCGTCAAGACAAGACGCCATGGCCATTTTTTCTCTCCTGCATCGAGATTCCAATCTAAAAGTCCGTTATTCCCGAGCGCTTTCATCGGGAATCCAAAGAAACCACGATGGTAGACCCCCGATAAAGCGTTCGGGGGTCAACGTTGGAATGAATAGTCATAAGCGTTCTCTGATGAGCCGCAGCTTGGGCGGAATAGTCATTTCCTCGCTATGGGTTGGCGATAAAGATTACCAACTTCCACGGCTTCCCGGATTTTGTTAATTCGGGCGGCTTTGTTATGATTAAATTAAGCCCTGAAGAGGATCATGACTTCCAATTCGCTCGACATATGCGTTTTGATCGAGGCGGGGCGTCAAGGTTGGCGACATTGATCGTCGTGAGGAAAGGGAGTAGGGTTATACGGTTTCGGACAAGGCTAGGGGCATCGGCGGAGGGGTGGTCGAGGCGATTCTCCACTCGGGCCAGAGGCCTAAAAATCCTGCCACGTGACCGGCCATCGACTAATTTACACGTGAGGCGATTGTGAATCCAGAACAACTGACAATTGAACGAGTCCAGGAGATCTTGCTCAAAGAAAAATACGTCTGCGACCGTGCGTTGGCGACAGTCGTTTATCTGTCGCTAATTATGGGGAAGCCGCTGCTTCTGGAAGGCGAAGCGGGGGTCGGCAAGACTGAGATCGCTAAAGTGTTGGCGAAAGTGCTCGACGCCAAGCTCATCCGGCTGCAGTGTTACGAGGGCTTGGATTCCAACACCGCGCTCTACGAATGGAACTATCCCAAGCAGATGCTGCGCATCAAGCTCGAAGAAGTCGAACATGGAGACAAGGAAAAAGTCGAAACCGAAATCTTTACTCAAGAGTATCTAATCCAGAGGCCTTTGTTGGAGGCGATTCAAACCAACGGCGCCAGTCCACCGGTACTTTTGATCGACGAGATCGATCGCGCCGACATGGAGTTCGAGGCTTTTTTGCTCGAGGTGCTGTCGGATTTTCAGATCACCATTCCCGAGCTCGGCACCATTGCCGCGAAGCACCGGCCCTACGTCTTTCTCACGTCCAACCGGACGCGGGAAATTCATGACGCTCTCAAACGCCGTTGCCTCTACCATTGGATTGAGTATCCGAGCTTCGAGAAAGAATATGAGATCATTACGACGAAATTTCCCGAGGTCGAAACCAAGATGGCGCGGCAAATTTGCGCTTTCATGCAGAAAGTGCGGGAGATGAATTTTTACAAGCGACCCGGCGTGGCCGAAACCTTGGATTGGGCTTCGGCGTTAATCGCGCTCAACCGCAAGAATCTGGATGATGACACCGTCGTCGAAACAATGGGCTGCGTGTTCAAGTATCGCGAGGATTTGCATCACTTGCGCGAGCAAATGGAGGCACGGCAGCTCAACCTGGACGCGCTGCTCAGGGCATCGCCCGAAATGGTGAGTTGACCGTCAATGGAAGTTACTCAGGAATTGGTCGCGGCCGCGGTCAATAGCGTCGCCTCGGCGCGCGGCAAGGGAACCTTGCCGAACTTGATGGCGTTCGCGCGCGCGCTCAAGCAACTCGGTGTCAAAGTAAGCCTCAGTCAGGTTATCGACGCGTCTCGCTCGGCTGATCTTGTCGATATCGCCGAAAAAAGCGATTTTCGGGCCGTGTTGCGCTCCAACTTGATTTTGCAGAAGGAAGATTTCCCGACATTCGATATGCTGTTCGACAGCTTTTGGCGCGAACAGAGTTACGAGCGGGTGCCGATGGAAACCATGGAGATTCAAGGCACGCCGACCGATTCGCATTCGCAGGAAGGCGGCGATGAGGAGGGCGGTCTCGAAGATGCTGCCGTAGAGTCAATTCCTAAAGAGAACGTGCCGCTGGAAAACCTCGATGAATTCTCCGTGCCGACATACAGCCCGCAGGAGCTAATGAACCGTAAAGACTTCAGCGAAATGGGCGTTGAAGAAAGCCGCGCCATTGCCCGCGCCATTTTACTCATTGCGACGAAGATCGCGACGCAGATCAGCCGGCGAAAAAAAATCGGTCGCAAAGGCAGTACCGTCGATCCCCGCTGGACCATGCGCCGAAGCATGAAATACGGCGGCGAAATTATCGATCTTGTCCGCCGCAAAAAGCGCATCAAGAAGACCAGAGTTGTCTTGCTGTGCGATGTCAGCGGCTCGATGGACTGTTACAGCCGGTTCTTAATTCAGTTCATGTACGGCCTGCAAAACGAGCTTTGGGGCGTCGAAACTTTCGTTTTCAGCACGTCGCTCAGCCGAATTACCCATTTGATTCGCACTAAAGACATTGCCAACGCGCTGGAGAAGATCTCCGGCAGCATTCTCGGTTGGTCCGGCGGCACCAACATCGGTCGCTCGCTGCACACGTTCAATCGTAATTTCGCCCCGAGCATAGTGACGCATCGAACGGTCGTGGTGATTATCAGCGACGGCTGGGATCGCGGCGACGTGAGCCTGCTCGAGCGCGAGATGCAGGATATCAAGCGACGCTGCAAGAAAATCATCTGGCTCAATCCCTTGCTCGCGAGCGAGAACTACGAGCCGCTGTGCAAGGGCATGCAAGCCGCATTGCCCTATCTTGATTTGTTTTTGTCGGTGCACAACGTTAATAGTCTGGTGACTCTGGGGCGTACGTTAGAGAAAATGGTAGCTTGAAAGGGTCGAAGATCGAGGATGGAAATGGAGGATCGCGATCTTCTATCATCGATCTTCCATCCTCCACCAGAGTTTTTTGTAGTTCACATATCAGTTTGGAGGTAAAACCATGGCTGGACCAGGCGCTTGTTATAACGAAGCCGATGCCGAAGGCCGAAAGAAAGAGTCCATCTACCACCAGGTGAAAGAATTTATCGATAAGGGCGAAACGCTCGCTGTGGCGACCATCGTGTCGACCAAAGGCTCGACGCCGCGCGAAGTTGGCGCCAAAATGGTGGTCACGGCTTGGGGCGAAATCCTCGGCACGATTGGCGGCGGCTGTGGGGAGGCCGACGTCAAAAGGGAAGCCATCGAAGTCATTCGCACGCGCAAGCCGCGCACCGTGCGCGTCGATCTGCTCGATGATATTTCATCGGACAGCCCGGCGGTGTGTGGTGGCATCATGAACATATTCATCGATCCTTGGTGGAAAGAACGCGACCAGGAGATCATAAGTACAAAATGAGTTCGCTTTCTCAAGAGCTCGTCCAAATCAGCGAGCAAGGTGCCGCGGCGGTGCTCGCTACCGTAATCGAGGTGGAGGAAAAAGTCGCCGTTGAGCCCGGCGCAAAATGCCTTGTCCGGGACGGCAAGGTTCTCGGCGAGACAATTGGTGATCGACGAGTGATCCAAGCGATCCTCGAACAGAGTGACGCGCGCCTGCGCGCTGAAAAATCTCAGTTGGTTTCTCTGACTGTACCCGAAGCGGGCGGCAAGCTGGAAGTCTTCTTCGAGGTGATGCCCGCGCCGCCGAAGCTAATCGTGGTCGGGGCCGGTCACATCGCCGTGCCGCTGGTCAAAATAGCCAAGGTCTTGGACTTCTACGTGACCGTGATCGACGATCGCTTGCTCTACGCCAACCGCGAGCGTTTTCCTGATGCCGACGAAGTGGTGGTCGGCGATATGGCGCAGATGCTCAAAGAGATGACGATTACGCCCTCATGTTATATCGTGTTGATCACCCGGGGACACGCCTATGATGAACCCTGCTTGCGCGTGATCCTCCCGAGTCAGGCGAAATATATCGGCATGATCGGTAGCCGGCGGCGCATCAAGGCCTGTTTTGAGAGATTTCGCAATGAAGATAAGATCGGTGAGGAGCTGATCGAGAGAGTGTACGCGCCCATCGGCCTCGATATCGGCACCGAGACGCCGCCCGAGATCGCGCTGTCCATTCTTGGCGAAGTCATCAAGGTAAGGCGTGGCGGCAAGGCGGCCTCGCTTTCGGGTCATTAGACCTCGGCCCGTGGAACCATTGTGCGCATGACCGGAATTATCTTTTCCGATTTGGAGCAAGCAGCATCATTCATGGCCTTAGACTGGGTACAAGCTTCGTTAAAACAATGCCTCGGCTTTAACCCTTTCCCCGCGACGCTCAACGTTCGCCCCAAGTCGGTCGAAGACGGCAGACTGTGGCGGCGCGCGCAGCACGAATTGACCGCTTTGCCGTTGCCGCCGGTGGACCGCGGTTTTTGCAGCGCGCGAATTTATCGAATTGAGATTTTAGATCCGGCAAATCAAGCGAGTGGAAAAATCGAGGGGGCGGTGCTGCTTCCCGAAGTCAAGGATTACCCGAGCGACAAGATCGAAATCGTCGCGCCGATGCGCTTGAAAGACCATCTCGGCGTCAGTGACGGTGACGCGCTCATATTGGAGTTCCTCAATTGAATAAGAAAAAGAGATTGATCGTTGGTATTTCCGGCGCCACCGGGGCGATTTACGGCGTACGCATGCTCGAAATCCTGGCCAAGATTGAGGATATCGAAACTCATCTCGTCCTGACCAAAGCCGGCAGGATGACGATCCAAGTGGAGACGCCTTTCTCAGTGAAAGATGTCGAAGCGATGGCCAATGTCGTGCACGACATCAACAACGTCGGCGCGAGTATCTCGAGCGGGTCGTTCCGCACGGAAGGAATGGTGATCGCACCCTGCTCGATGAAATCGATGGGCGGCATCGCCCATTCTCTCGGCGGCGACCTGCTCGTCCGCGCCGCCGACGTAGTGCTAAAGGAAAGAAAAAAGCTTGTCCTGGTCGTGCGTGAAACGCCGCTTCATCTCGGTCATCTTGAAGCCATGGCCACGTTGACTCGCATCGGCGCAGTAATCTTTCCGCCAGTGCCGGCTTTCTATCATCTTCCGAAAACTTTGAATGACGTCATCAATCAAACCGTGACGCGAATTCTCGATCAGTTCGAAATCGACGTGGAGCTTTTCCACCGCTGGGACGACGAAGGCATGAGCCGCCATCCCGATGCTGGAAAAACCACCACGCTTGCAGCCGCAAAAGAACGGCGAGCCGCCAAAAAGCAACGGTGAGCTTGCCGGCCCTCCGCCATCATGCCGAGCCGCAGGATTAAGACCGCCCTCACCAAAACCCAAAAACGCAAAAAAGAGCATCTCGAAATCTGCCTCGACACCGAGCGCGTTTCGAGCTCTTTCGGCACAGGGCTCGAAGGCTACCGTTTCGTCCACAACGCGCTTCCCGAATTGGACATCGACGAAATTGATCTGGGCAGCACTTTCTTGGGCAAGCGGCTGAGGGCGCCTATTTCGATTTCGTCGATGACTGGCGGGTTCGATCTGGCGCGCAAAGTCAATCGCAATCTGGCCACCGCTGCCCAGGCCTTGGGTCTCGCCATGGGAGTGGGCTCGCAGCGCGTCGCCATCGAAGCGCCCTCGGCCGCCGATTCCTTTCAAGTACGAGACGTGGCGCCGGATATTTTGTTGTTCGGTAATTTGGGTGCCGTACAACTGAATTATGGCTACACCGTCGAGCATTGTCGCCGCGCCGTGGCGATGATCGGCGCCGATGGGTTGATTCTTCACCTGAATGTGCTCCAGGAGGCGGTCCAGCCGGAGGGCAATCGAAACTTCAAGGGACTGAGTGCGAAAATCGCTGCGGTGTGCCGGGAGCTCGAAGTCCCGGTTCTCGCCAAGGAAGTCGGCAACGGCATCTCGGTCGATGCGGCGGTCCGGCTCGTACGGGCCGGCGTGAAAGCCATCGACGTCGCCGGCAGAGGCGGCACGTCATGGTCAGCGGTGGAAGCGCAGCGAGCCGTGAAGCAAGGCGAACAACCGGGCCGGACATTCGCCGATTGGGGAATACCGACGGGAGAAGCGTTGGTCAGCGTGCGCCAGGCCCTGCCTGACATTGGCTTGATCGCGTCAGGCGGTATCAGGACGGGTCTCGACATCGCCAGGTCGATTGCGCTCGGAGCCGACATTGCTGCCATTGGGCAGCCGCTTTTAGCCGCTGCTTTGGAGTCACCTGACAAGGTGGTAGAGTTCTTGGCTGGCGTGATTCACGACCTCAAGGTTACTATGCTTTGCGTCGGCGCCACGAATTTGGCGGCCTTGCGACAGGCACCGTTGGTACACAATGTTGCCTGACGGCAGCGCTTTTTGTATATCGCTTTTTGTGTTGGCGACGCATCCTAAGTATACGAATGACAGCCATGTCTGACGACTTGAAGCGGCAGATCCTCGATTATTTGCACAGCCATAACACCATGACGATGGCAACCTGTGCGGATGATGTGCCGTGGGCGGCGACGGTTTTTTACTCCAGCGATGATTTGCGGCTGTATTTTTTTTCCGCGCCGGACTCGCGCCATTGTCAAAATCTATCGGTTAACTCACGGGTTGCGGTGACGGTGCAAGAAGATTATAAGGACTGGCGCAAAATCAAAGGCATCCAGCTCGAGGGCCGGGTGGTGCTCGTCGACGGAATGATCGAAAAAGCCAAGGCCATGACAATTTACGCCCGTAAGTATCCAGACGTAATAAAGCTCTTTACCGATCCGGCAAGCGGTGCGTTTTATAAAGCCTTTCTCAAGGTCAAGTTTTACTGCGTCGTGCCGGAGAAGCTATTTTATATCGACAACGAACAGGGCTTCGGTAAACGCCAGGAGCTGGCTCTCGACGGTCAGCGTGGGTAAAGTCTCAAGCGTCTAAAGAGTAGGGAGGCCTGGATTATGTCGCAATTGCTAGGTAAAGAATTGACTCCGGTGTTGCTGGAGCGCCTGGGCGGGTCGCAGGTCGAGTCTCACGAAGGCAAGATCATTCCGATCTTTACGATTGACGAAGCCGGTTGGGCGCATCCGGCGTTGCTCTCCTATTACGAAGTGGTGGCGAAGAGTCCGTCGACGCTCGCTATGGCGCTGTGGAAAAATAGTTCGACGGCGAACAATTTGAGAAAGGCCGGAAAGGTCACGCTCATGGTGAGCGACCACGGCGTGAACTATTATCTCAAAGGCAGCGTTAGAGAGCTGGAGCATGAAATGACCGGCGCGTCGCCGGTATCGCGCTTTCAGATTACTTTGGATCAGGTGATCGAAGATCAGGAGCCCAACGCGGAGATTACCACCGGCTTGACTTATCGGCGCGTCACCAAACGCGATCCGAACGATTTTTCGGTCAAAGTATTTCGTCTATTGCACGCGGGATCATGAAACTAAAGAAACTCTTATTTACAGTTCTCGCACTGTTCTTAGTCGGCGGAGCTGGATTTGCCTACTGGCGTCTGGGTAACTCGGCAAAGGAATCACCGTACCTAACGGTGTTGGTGAGCCGGGGCAATATTCGCCAAGTCGTTTCCTCAACGGGCACCTTGCAAGCCGTCGTCACGGTGCAAGTCGGCAGCCAAGTGTCCGGTACCATCGATAAGCTGCTCGCTGATTTCAATACCAAGGTCAAAGCCGGCCAGGTCGTGGCCCAGCTGAACCAAGACAAGTTCCAGGCCGCCGTGGATCAGGCGCGGGCGAATCTTCTGGCGGCGCAGGCGAATGTCGCCAAGGCGAAGGTCAGCACGGCGGACTCGCTCAGGACCGTAGAAAGAAACCGGGAATTAAGAAAGCGGGAATTAATGGCTCAGAGCGAGCTTGACGCCGCTCAGACCGCCTATGAGGCCGCGGTGGCGCAGGTAAACGTCAATCAAGCGCAGGCCGCGCAAGCTCAAGCCGCACTGAATCAGGCCGGCGTCGATCTCAATAATACCGTGATTCGCTCGCCGGTCGACGGCATTGTCATTTCGCGCAACGTCGATGTCGGCCAGACCGTAGCCGCGTCGCTACAGGCGCCCACGTTTTTTACCATCGCCAACGATCTTGCAAAGATGGAGGTGCACACGAGCGTCGACGAGGCCGACGTCGGTAATGTGCAGGAAGGGCAGCAGGTGACTTTTACCGTTGATGCTTTCCCGGCACGCCGATTCCGTGGCAAGGTTCACCAGGTGCGCAACGCCCCCACGATCATTCAGAATGTCGTCACCTACGACGCCGTGGTGCGGATCGACAACAAGGAGCTGTTGCTCAAGCCTGGCATGACCGCCAACGTGCAGTTTCTCGTTAGCGAGAAGGAAGATGTTCTGACGATACCGAATATGGCGCTTCGGTTTAGGCCGCCCGACGACAAAAACGAAGCTCAAGACTTGTTACGCCAAGAGCAAAGCCGAACGGCGCCGCGGGTCGGCGCTCGACGGACGAGCCGACCGGGCGGTGGAGGTGGAGGCGGCGACGAGCGACAGAGAGTGCGCCAGGTCAGAGTCTATGTCGTAAAAGATTCCAAGATGCAGCCGATCGAGGTCCAGCTGGGCATCACGGACGGTTCGAAGACCGAAGTCGTCACTGGTCCGATCAATGAAAACGAGCCAGTGGTAATCGGCATGTCAGGGAGCGCGGGGGGCCAAGGCCAAGCCGGCGTGGTCAATCCGTTTCAGCCGGCTCAGCCGCGCGTAGGCTTTAGATGAGCGAGCTGATTCGGGTCGAGAATTTACACAAGACCTATCACATGGGCGACGTCGAAGTGCCGGCTTTGCGCGGAATCGATCTTACCATCGAGCGCGGTGAGTTTGTCGCCGTCATGGGCTCGTCCGGCTCAGGTAAGTCGACCTTCATGAATATTCTGGGCTGCCTCGATCGTCCGACGACAGGCAAATATTTCTTAGAGGGGGAGGAAGTGGGGTCGCTTTCCGCTGACGAGTGGGCGCAAATTCGCAACAAACGGATCGGCTTTGTGTTCCAAGGGTTTAACTTGCTGTCGCGCACTACGGCGCTCGAGAATGTCGAACTGCCGATGATGTACAATGGGTTTCACGGCAAAGAGCGCCATCAACGCGCGGTCGAAGTACTGTCGCTGGTCGGACTGGAAAACCGCCGGGATCACACGCCGAACCGGCTCTCCGGCGGCCAGCAGCAAAGGGTGGCGATCGCCCGTGCGCTGGTCAACCGACCGTCTCTCATTCTCGCCGACGAGCCCACCGGCAATCTCGATACCACCACCAGCGAAGAAATCATGGCATTGTTTCAAACGTTAAACGCGGAACAGGGAATTACGGTCATTCTCGTCACTCACGAATTCGATATCGCTGCGCATGCGAAAAGACAAATTCACTTCAAAGACGGGCTCGTCATATCTGATAAAGGCGTCGACCAAGTAGTCTGCCGGACGGAGTCTTAGATGCAATGGCTGATGACTCTCCGCATCGCGCTGCGCGCGCTCGCGCGGAACAAACTGCGAGCTTTTCTCACGATGCTCGGAATTATCATAGGCGTCGGCGCGGTGATCGCGATGGTTGCCATTGGCGAAGGCGCCAAGTCGACCATCCGAGCGCAGATCGCCAGCCTCGGCACCAATGTTCTCATTGTCTTGCCCGGCAGCAACTCTCAGGGCGGTGTTAGGTTCGGTACGGGGAATGTGAATACTTTAGTGGATGCCGACGCCAGAGCGATGGTGCAGGAGTTGCGGTCGGTCTCCTTCGCCTCGCCGGTACTCCGGCGGCCGGAGCAAGTGATCGCCGGCAATCTCAATTGGGGCACGTTGGCTCAGGGCGTCGCGCCCGAGTTCCAACAAATCCGTGACTGGCAAGTGGCGGAAGGTCGTTTTTTGCACGAAGGCGATATGGATAGCGCCGCCAAGGTCGCGGTCATCGGCCAAACCGTCGCGACACAACTGTTTGGCAACGATAATCCCGTCGACGCCGTCATTCGCATCAGAAACATTCCGTTTCGTGTCGTCGGGTTGCTGGTGGCGAAGGGTCAAACCGGTCAAGGCACCGATCAGGACGATACCGTGATGATCCCGTACACAACCATGCAGAAACGATTGATGCGCATCACCTGGGTGCAGAGCATCGTCGTCAAGGCGGTTAGCGCGGAGCGCGTTCAAGAAGCACAAGAGCAGATTAGTTCTCTTCTGCGCCAACGTCACCGCATCGGCCAAGATCGGGAAGACGATTTCAACGTGCGCAATTTGTCCGATATCGCCGAGGCGGCATCGACCACCGCCCGTGTGATGGCCGTGCTGCTGGGCAGCGTCGCTTCTATTTCACTTCTTGTCGGCGGCATCGGCATCATGAATATCATGCTTGTTTCAGTCACCGAGCGCACACGCGAGATTGGCATCCGCATGGCCGTCGGCGCGCGTAGCCGCGACATCATGTTGCAGTTTCTCGTCGAGGCGGTGGTCATGGCCGCCACGGGTGGACTGATCGGAATATTTCTCGGCATCGGTAGCTCCGAAGTTCTCAAAGAATGGGCCCAGTGGCCAACGCTCATTAGCCCCACGATCGTCGCGATCGCCTTTCTCTTCTCCGGCGCCGTCGGCGTATTTTTCGGGTTTTATCCGGCTAAGAAAGCGGCCAATTTGGATCCCATCGAAGCGCTGCGATACGAGTGAAGCAAAACCCAATGGCGCAAAAATTAAAAAGACAGCTGTGACAGTTAGAGATCGTATGACTCAAAATCCCACCACTTTAGACCGGAATGAAACTTTGGATTTGGCGGAATCGATTATGAACCTTGGTCGCGTCCGTCATAGGCCGGTTGTCGACGACGGTAAAGTCGTTGGGATCGTCAGTCAGCGCGATATGTTGCGCTCGGCGTTGATTACATCCTTGGGATTCGGCCGCAAAACCACCGGCGCCCTTATCAAGACGATCAAGATCAAGGAAGTCATGACCTCAAAGGTAATCGCGATTTCTCCCGACGCGAGCATCAAAGAAGCAGCTCGTCAGATGATCGACAAAAAGATCGGCTGCGTTCCAGTCGTCGAAGGTGATCGCCTTGTCGGCATCGTCACCGAAACGGATATGCTGCAACACGTGGTCGAGAATTGACGATTGGGCCGACCGGCCAAATTTCGCCTGCCGCCTGTTTGATCATTTTTTAATGACAAGAAGCTCCTGCAGTTTTTCCTTCGTCTGAATCAGAGATATCGATTTGAATATTATCGATCAGTTCCTGGGTCAGGACTCGGCTAATCTTCTTCAATTTATGAAGTATGCAATTGCTGGATGCATAGCTACCGCAACCCACATCATAATCTTTCACCTTGTGGCGTGGAAAATTTTTTACGCCCTACAAGCCGATGATTGGTTTGTGCGGGTTTTTAAGGTGCCGATTCATGAGTTGGACGACGCCGCTCGGTCACGGAATTCCATGCTCGGCAACGGCGCGGCCTTTATCATTTCGAACTTCGTCGCGTACCTGATCAATATTTACTGGGTTTTTGTCCCTGGGCGTTATCATTGGATCATCGAAATAGGTCTGTTTTATTTCGTTTCGGGTGTCGCAGTAGCGATAGGCACTTCGATTATGGGAGTTCTGATTAGACGCTTCGGGATGCTGACAACCTATGCGTTCGGTTCTAACCTGATTGCGGGGTTGATGATCAATTATGCCATGCGCAAATTTTTTATTTTCAATGGATAGGCTGCAGCCGCACTGTAACGATGCGGCTTTGATCTTCGCGCACGGACAACCCATTCTGCGTGCCTAAGAGGTGTCAAAATGGAGACGATAAGGCTTTGTCGGTCTGGGTACCATAGGCGGCGCCATTGCTAAGAATATTCGCAAGGCTGGCTATCCTCTGATGGTCCGCGACATCCGACCGGAGGCAGTTCAACCACTGGTTGACGGAGGATCCGAGCGCGCCGGATCGGCTGCGGAAGTCGCCCGGAATTGCCGGATAGTGTTCACCTCCCTCCCAGGTCCGGCAGAAGTCGAGGAAGTGGCCCTTGGGCCCGACGGCCTTTTGCAGGGAGTTCGCGACGACAGCCTCTACGTTGATCTTTCGAGCAGCAATCCAAATCTCATACGGCGCGTTGCAACCGAGTTCCGGTTGCACGGCGCGCGAGTCATGGATGCGCCTCTGATCGTTGGTAAAGAGGGCATTGCCAACAGAAGTGTACAGGTGTTGGCATCAGGAGATTCCGCAGCATACGAGGAGGTGAAGCGTCTCCTCGATACATTCGGCGATACGGTTATATATACCGGAGACTTGGGAACAGGAACTGTGATCAAGTTGGCGCATAACCTGGTGCGTCGTGGCATCGGTTTGGCGATCGGCGAAGGTATCGTCTTGGGCGTCAAAGCCGGGGTGGACCCTCAGCTCCTCTGGGACTGCATGCACTGGGGCCTGGAAGTCCAACTTCATCAGCTAGTGAAAACCTTTTCGGAGACCGTCTTCAAAGGTAACTACGAGGCGCCCGCTAGTTTCAACATCGCCTTATCGCGCAAAGACGTTAGTCTCGCGACCGACCTGGGCCGCCAACACAATGTGCCGATGCCGATCGCGGCGCTGGTGGAACAAATCATGATCCAGGCGGTTAGCCGGGGATGGTCCGATCAAAGCACTGCATCGCTTTTCCGCCTTCAAGAGGAAGCCGCTGGCATCGAGGTGCGCAAACGACCGAAGTAGCGACCGTCGAGGCGGGGGTCGAACTCAGGCGCGTTGCTACTCAACGCGTGGCGACCTTGGTGCTGCCATAGGTCACGCGGTAGACCGCTCCCGCATAGTCGTCCGAGACCAATAGCGAGCCGTCTTTCATCACATGCACGTCGACGGGCCGACCGCTGTATTCGTTGTTCTGGAGAAAGCCGGTGAGAAACGGTTCTTGCGATTTCACGCTGCCGTCCTTGTTCAGCTTCACCACAATAACGTCGCCGCCAACTTTTTTTGTCCGGTTCCACGAGCCGTGGCGGGCGATGAAGATGGCATTCTGATACTGGCTCGGAAACATTTTGCCGGTGTAGAAGCGCATGCCGAGGGCAGCGGAGTGGGGGCCGAGCAGAGCGACCGGCTTTTCGAACTCGTCGCAAGAACGTCCCCAACCCAACTCGCGATCGGTGAAGTTCCCCTGATGGCAGTACGGGAAGCCGAAATGCTGGCCGACCTTGGTGACGCGGTTGAGCTCGTCTTCGGGTAGATCTTCCGACAGCCAGTCGCGGCCATTGTCGGTGAAATAGAGTTCTTTCGTCACCGGATGCCAGTCGAAGCCCACCGAGTTGCGCACGCCGCGGGCGGCCACTTCGGCCCCGCTGCCATCGAGGTTGATGCGCCGTATCTGCCCATTGGTGGCGGGCGGCTCGCAGATATTGCACGGCGAGCCGACGTTTACGTAGAGCTTGTTGTCCGGTCCCAGGGCCATGAATTTCCAGCCGTGCGACTGCTGGTTGAGAAAGTCGCTGTAGATGACAACGGGCTTGGGTGGATTTTCCAGATTGTCTTCGATGTTTTCGAGCTTGGAGATCTTGGTGCCTTCGGCGATATAGAGTGTGCCCTTATGGAACGCGAGACCGTTCGGCCGGTCTAGACCTGAGGCAATCACCTTTGTCTCGCGTTTCCCGTTCTTGTCGACGATCGCGTAAACTTTGTCGAGCACGCGATTGCTGACGAACACAGTCCCCTTGTCGCCGAGCCTGAGCGAGCGCGCATTCGGAATCCCACTGGCATAGATCTCGGCCTTGAAGCCTTTGGGCACCTTGAGCTGCGCTACCGGCAGCTTGTCTTCCGGCAGGCCGGACGGCAGGGGCGCGACGTTGCGCAGTTGCTTGGCGACTTCTGCGTTGGGAATGTCCGGTCGTCCTGGAACTGTGGTTGGCTGGGGTTGCAATGTAGGCATCGGTTTTGATGGGTCAGGCGCCGCAGCAGGCGCGGGCGGTTGAGCCGGCGGCTTGTCACCGGTTTGTTGCGCAGAAACGGGGGCGGCTACAACGGCGATGAGGGTACCGGCGAGCAAGAGTATTGAAGATCTATTGGGCATAGGAAGTCCTCCTCTCTTGAATGGACGGGAGTTTGCTTTTTTGTGACGTCAGATATCGCGCTATTCTGGCCGGACGATATCCGAGATCTATCGGTTACGTCAACTTCATTTCGATGGCGGAAATGGCTGTAAGGATTGAAGCCGTGGTTGAAGAATCGTTGAAGTAGATAAGCGTAGCGCGGAAAGTCGGAGTGGAGGACCGAAAAAACATTCGGCGCTGCTGCGGTAATCTTATCCTCGCGCGCTCCGCACTGGTTTTTTCGGCTGTTCCTGGAACTTTATCTCTGCGTCTTGCGGCAGGACCCATTTTTTGAGCGGCCTTCCCTCGGCCAACGCGCGCAGCTCTCTCTCCCAAATTTTGCGGAACAAGATGACGCCAACGTCGGAGCGCCCGAGATGTTCCCGCGCGCGATCTGCCAGGGAGCCCTGACCGACTTGCGCGACGTAGTCTTGCGTATGCACGAGGGAGATTTTGTCTTTGAAGAAGTTATCCAGCTCCTGGAAGCTTAGCTTGCCCGAGAGTACAGCCGCGCCCATTTGCGCGACGGAAATATTTGCTTCCGCCGGCGAACCAACACGGCGCGCGCGGTATTCTCGCGCGGCTTCGCCGGTTAGCGGTAGCCGGCGAAGGCGAAATTCCAAGGAATGCTCGTCGTCGAGCGGCACGTCCCACTGCATCCGATCTTCTGAGACGCATTCCGGTTCCGGCGACGGATTTCGGAACGCGTAGGCGTTAGGCATGAAGAATTGAAAAACGTTGCGCCAGCCCTGAGCAAAACTGGCGTACCCCGTCGTTCCCCAGGGGCTTTCTTCCTTGGAAACCTCGGGCAACCCGCTTCGATTGTTGGCGGCGGAAGCCGAATAGGCGCCGCGATGAACGAAGGGCACATGATAAGTATCGCCGTTATTATCGATCCGCTGGAAGAAATTGCACGGCCATACTTGCGTTGACAGGACCTCGAGCACGCCGTCCTCCTCCATGTATGGATAGCGCGGAAACGGCGGCGCTTCACCCGCGCCGAAGTAAGCAAAGATCAAACCGAGGTATTCACGCGTTGGACAGCTTGTTATGCGAATCTTTGCCGCGAAAGATTTCTCCTCGGCGGGTTGCTCGGTGCACTGCCCGGCGGCGTTAAATTTCCAGCCATGATACATGCAGCGGATCGAGTCGCCTTCGATCCAGCCGGCGGAGAGCTGCGTGCCGCGGTGCGGGCAGCGGAAATCGACAACGTGCGGTGCGCCGTTTTCATCGCGGTAAAGAGTGAAGCGTTCGCTCATGACCTCGATCGGTTTGGCTTGGCCGGCGCGGAGCTCTTCGGCCCGATAAATAGGATGCCAAAACCGGCGCATGAAGGTCCCGGCGAGACTACCCGGCCGAGTGGAGACAAGATCCTGATAGCGTAGTTTTTTACGACCGGCGCTAGTTTTACGTTTTGCTGCTGCCATCTTTTTTCTCCGAGGTGTTTTTGCGAATCAAAATCCGAAATCCAAGGCTCGAAACCCGAAACAAATGAAATCACACGAACCCAAGACTCTAATCTCAAAATCCGAAATGGGCTCGTTTAGAATTTCCCGCAATTCTTTCATTGGGATTTGTTTCGAATTTCGGATTTAGTGCTTCGAATTTGCCCCAGGATTATGGCGCCATTCTCAGCGGCGTCCCGACGCGCTTTAGATTCGCTTCAAAGCGGTAGCGAATCTCGGGGTCCTCGTCCTCGTATTCGATCATCGTGCCGCCTTTTTTGACCGAGATATAGACGCCGTCGGTTTTCTTCTTGGCCGCCTGGTGCAGTCCGATGGGGTGTAGCCGGCTACCGAATCTCAATGCGAGCTGGCGTGCGGCTTCGTTGCCGATGTTGAAGTGCTGATGAAACCAGCCGCTCGGCGGACTCAAGACGCTTCCCTCGCGCCAGCGCAGTTCCAGCACTTCATCGCCGTGGCCGGTAGCGTAGGGTTGGGTGCCGCTCTCCTTGGGCCACAGCAGCGTGTATCCCTCCGATTTCAAAATCACGATCACTGCGCCGGCACCGTGGTAGTGTGCCTTGTGGTAGAGGCCGGTCGGCCAGTCCGCGACGTGGCCGATGAGCCCGTTCTTCGAGCTTTCGAACTGAACCATCCCGACTTCCGTTCCCTTGACGTGAAGATCATCGCGGACTTTGACCTCTTTCGCGTCGGGGATGAAATTGGTTTCCCAGATCGATTGCAGGCCGACGGCGTAAAAATTTTGACTGGTGGCGAAATAGTCATCTTCGCCTTGAAACCGATCGGTAAAAGTATAAGGGCAATTGAAGATGAATTTTGCATTACGGTAAAAATCCATGGCGATCGGCGCGGTGGTTACCGCCATGAGCCGGACCGGCTCTCGGCCGCCGTTCACCAGTCGATGCCAGCTATTGAGCGGCGGGGCAAACAGACTAAACGGCCCCCATTCGAACAGCCGCGGTTCTCCACCATCCTGCCAGATTTCGGTGGCGCCATGACCGGCGAGAATACAAATCATTTCTTCGTAGAGATGGCGCTCGGGGTTAAGCGCGCCGCCCGAAGGAATCTCGGCGACGTACATTCCGGTCTGCCCCTCCATGCCGTAGAGATGAACAAAAGCGCCGCTACCGCCCATGCGGCGCCAGAGACCAAGCTTCAATTCGCGAATATCCGCGACGCTAAAGCCCTCCACGATAGGAACGCCTTCGCTCTTCATCCACTGGCAGTAGCCGGTGCGATCCAGGGAAGCCAACATTTCTTTGAGTTCCGATTCCATGAGAGATCTCTTTAATCTCTTCCGGCTAATTCTTCCCAAGCTTGCCCGGTAAAAAGCAATTCCTAATCCTCTAAAAGGCTGTCATTCCCGCATGTTTTTAGCGGGAATCCAGGCGAAATTCTGACTGGTAGACCCCCGATAAAAACATTCGGGGTGACAACTTTGGGGAAATTACCATAGTTGTTATTCGATAGCTCGTCGCTTGCTGCGAAGTTTTGTTTAGGTCTTTTGCGCCTCCGGCTTTGCGTAACAAAGAATCTATTTTTTCTTATACAGTCCGTCAATGAAGCCGCTTTGATCAAGTTTGGCGATGAAACTCCCATCGATAAATTGTTCCACCTTGGCGGTTTTTACTGCCGGCTCCGATACCGCGATCTCTTCAAGCACGCCGCGAACACCCTCTGCGCTCGGATAGGGTTTGGCGGGAGTGATGCGCGAATAATAATCGTAAGCTTCCTCGGCTATGGCGTTGTCGCTGACGCGCAGAAACTCTTTGATCATTTGAATGCTTTCCGCTTTGTGAGTCCGGTAAAAAGCGATTCCTTCGACGAAGGCGCGCAGAAAGCCAAAGACGGTTTGCGCCTCCTCGCGAATAAAGCGGTCGGTGGTCGCGATGTTATTATGTGGATAGGTGAGGCCCAGCTTTGAAGCGTCGGCGAGCTCAAAAAATCCCTGCTGGCGAGCGATGAGAGTATTGGGAGCGTCGACAACCGAGCCGTCAACCGATCCGCTCAGCAACGCGCTCATTCGTTCGCGCTGATTGCCGATCTGCATGATCGTGACGTCCTTGGCAGGATCGAGACCCAAACGAGTCACCATGAAGCGCGCGGCGAAATCCGAGGAGCTGCCGAAACGGGAGATGGCGATTTTGGCTCCCTTGAGCCGTTTGGCGTCGGGTATTTTACCGTTGACATAGAGGCTGTAGGGCATGGTCGGCGTGTAGGTGGCGACTAGCACGTTTCCCGCGCCCTTAAAGCGCGCTCTTTGTGCCGCGGTGCCACCGCCGCCGCTGATGAGTTTGATTTCCCCGGACAAAAGCACCTGGAGCGCCTGACTGCCGCCTTGCAGCAGGAGGAACTCGACATCTAAACCGTTGCGTTTGAAAGCGCCGATTTTCTTGGTGACATAGAGCGTCTCGATGCCGCCGCTGATGCTGGCTAATCCAAGCAGGAGGGGCTTTTGGCTTTGGGCCGGAAGCGAAGGCGGACATAATAGACAAATCAAAAGACCAGCGGCCGCATGTTTCATGGGTTTTCTCCCGCGCGTTTCTCTGCGCAATAAAAACTGAGCCAGCCCACTACCGGTTTGTCCGATGTCCCGAACAGTATCGCCTCATCACCGAGTTTTTTTGTTTCTGAAATCCTCATTGAGTTTTTTTACGTCCGTCATGATCGGCATTCAAGCTTGCATTAGGTCGGTTCGGCGAATTATAGATGCGGTTACTGTATATGGAATCCGAACCGGTTTGACAATGAAACTTGACGACAAGATCGCTCTAGTGACGGGGTCGGCGCGAGGCCTTGGGTGGGAGATCATCCAGGCGTTTGCGCAAGAAGGGGCCATGGTGACGATCTGCGATCTCAGCCAAGCAGATGTCGATGAGGCCGCGGCGAGATTGGGGTTGCCAGACGAGAAAATACTCGGGATCAAAGCAGACGTCACGGTTGAGCGAGACGTGGTGAATTTGTTCGAAATGATCAAAAAAAAGTTCGGTCGCATCGATGTTGTCGTCAACAATGCCGGCTTTGCCTGGCCGCGTGGCGGGCCGGTCAATCTCGAGTTGGCGGATACGCCGTTGGACGTGTGGCTCAAGGTTCTCGACACCAATCTCAACGGCACATTCCTATGCAGCCGGGAAGCTCTCAAGGTCATGCGGCCCCAGGGTAGCGGGTCGATCGTCAATATTTCGTCGCCGCAGGGAAAAAAAGGAAAAGTGCTGAGAGGCCCATACTCCGCGGCCAAGTTCGGTGTCGAGGGATTGACGCAAGTGCTGGCATTGGAAAATGACGCTCATTGCATCAGAGTAAATACTCTTGATCCCGGCGGGATCGTCGCCACGGAAGCGATCAGAAAAATTTCCGGCAATCGCGGCGTGAAAATGCTCAGTCCGGAAATAATCCGCGCCTGCGCCGTTTATCTCGCCTCGGATGAGTCCAGCGGGATAACGGGCCAATCCTTTGTCGCCACTGACTGGAATAAAGAGCGCGGCCTTGAGGTTCCCTATACGGTGGCTTAGCTGGTATCGAACGGGGCGTGTACGGCGATGCACTTGCGCAAACAAATCTCCCCTAGCCCCTCTTTTTCAAAGAGGGGAATAATATCGTTCGGCAATTCCTCCGGTGATAAACCGGGATTCAGAGGGATCTTGTCAGAGAGCCGCAATTAAAAAATTTCAATGGGAGAAAAACTTCATGCGAGCAAGATCAAAACTTAACATTCTTATCAGCTTTCTAGCCGTGGTTGGTCTATTCGCCACAGCAGAAGCAATCACCGTACGTGTCGCGGTGCCTACGCTGAGTATGGTGGTCATTGCGTTCACCGCGGCCAAGGAGAAGGGTTATTACCGGGACGAAGGATTAGACGTGGACCTCGTCGTGATGAGGGACACGCTCGGCATATCGGCTCTGATCGGTGGCAATACCGATTTCGCTTCTATGAGCGGCGCCGGCTTGACGGCGATTCTTGGCGGTATGCCGCTGCGTTTTGCTTACACAAGCTTTTATCGGCCCATGTTTTGGCTTTATGGCAAACCGGAGTTTCAGGATATCAAGGCCCTCAAAGGAAAACGCATTGGCGTGACGGGCCTTGGCAGCGGCCCGGATAATCTGCTGCGAGAGACTCTCAAGCGTAATGGTCTCGAAGGTGGCCGAGATGTCACTATCCTGGCTTTAGGGTTGCCATCGACGGTTGCGACCGCGCTGCGAACTGGCACCGTGGATGCCGGAATGATTAGCCCGCCTTTTAATTTCATCGTGAAAGATGCCGGCTTTCGTGAGCTCGTGTCTTATCTGAAAGAAGACTTCGTCGAGCTGCAGGGAAGCATTCTAGCGAACGATAAGCTTCTTCAAACCGATCCCGCTTTGGTCGAAAAATTTGTTCGCGGCACTATGAAGGGGCTGCGCTATGCGAGAGAAAATAAAGCCGGCACGATACCGATTTTACTCCGCTACATGAAACTCAAAGAAGAACTCGCCGGACCATACTACGATCAGGTGCGGCCGATCATGACCACCGACGGGACCGTCAGCGTAGAACTCCAGAAAAAATACCTCGATCAGGCTCTCAAGGTCTTGGCTCCCAAAGAACCTGCCGCAGTGGAGAAGATCTTTAACTATTCTTTGGCGCGCAAGGTCAACGCTGAGTTGGATGCCGCCGGGTGGAAGCCGGGAAAATAGTGGAACTTGGATTTAGCATGAATCATAATAGCAAGGCGACCGATGACAATTACCCTGGACGCGCACAGAAGCCCCAACAAGTTCAAGGAAAGGCGCTTTCTATCATGAATGAGCAATACGCCGAGATAATCAAGGAGTTTCCACTATTTCGCGGGTTCACTTTGCATGGCGCTAAACTGCTGCTGGAGTGTGGCGAAGTCAAGGAGTATTCCCCGGGAGAAGTTGTGCTCAATGAGGGAGATAGCCCGACCTTCGTCCTGCTGGTTCTCACGGGGGAAATGCAGGTCTTTATTGAACGCCAGGGACGTGACCTGGTCCTAACCGACGCGTCGCCGGGTACGATCTTGGGTGAGCTGGCTGTACTATGCGGCATGCCGCGATCGGCTTCGGTGCGCGCGCTTGAAGGATCGGCGGTCCTGCAATGGAGCGCCACGGATTTTCGCGACCTGCTCCTCCGTGACGTCTTCCTATCAGAGCGGATATTCCGAGAATCCCTGCGCACCCTGATCGAGAAAGAGCGGTCGTTGATCGATTCGCTCAGCCGGGCACAAGCCGGTCGCAACCCAGGCGGATAATTAATCGGAGCGGCGAAGCGCCGTTGTCCCCGAGGGTAGCAAATAATTACTCTATTGAGATTGGAAACTAGGGCGCGCTCGCTCAGAAATCAACCGCCGAGCCAATAGCCAAATAGACCGTCACCGGGCTTGGCTCGATCACTAATCTTGCGATTGAAGGCAAATCCTCGGCCTTCAAAAGAATCCGCTTTAAAAGGGAACACGACACTTTATGACCGTGCGCCTTCGCTTGCCTGAAACAACTCAAAATCGATTTCACTTCGAAACGCGTTGATCCGCGCAACTTTCACTCGCACATTATCACCCAAGCGGAATTTTCGTCCGTGGCGGCGGCCTTTGATGACGTATTCTTTCTCGTAATAGTCGTAGTCGTCGTCTGTTAATGACGACAGTTTCACTAAACCTTCGACGAAGTAGGCGTCGAGCTCTACGAAGAAGCCAAAGTTTGCGAGGCTGGTGATGAAGCCCGTGAACTCTTCGCCGAGTTTGTTCATCATAAACTGGGCTTTTTTGAGATCGACCATCTCGCGCTCGGCGTCCATGGCGTGGCGCTCGCGCTCGGAGGTGTGTTTGCCGGCTTCCTGGAGAGAGCGGAGCAAATCCGCGCGTTCGTTTGGCTTAAGTTTTTCTCCGCGCAGTGCTCTGTCCAGCATGCGGTGCACGATCAAATCGGGGTAACGCCGGATTGGTGAGGTGAAATGGGTGTAACACACCGATGCTAGGCCGAAGTGGCCGATGTTTTCCGGTTGATACACAGCTTGCTTCATCGAGCGTAGCAGCACGCGATTGAGCACACGTTCTTCGGGCTTGCCGCGGGCAGCCTCCAAGAGTCTTTGAATTTCCAAGGGCGCAATGTTTTCTTTTTTAAGGGGCAAGCGGTAGCCGAGTGAGAGCAGAAACGGTGCTAGGGCTTCCAACGCTTCTTCGTCGGGACCTTCGTGAACCCGGTAGAGAGCCGGTAAGTCTCTTTCTGTCAAGTGGCGCGCCACCGCTTCGTTGGCGGCAATCATGAACTCTTCGATGATCCGATGGGCAATATTGCGCTCGGCGCGCACGATGTTTTCCGGAATGCCTTGGATATCGAGAATTATTTCTGCTTCCGGTAGATCGAAATCCAGGTTGCCGCGTGCTTTGCGCTGCTCGTAAATCAACATCGCGAGCTCTTCCATGAGATGGAACTGATCGACGAGGGTGCCGTAGTAAGCCAAAACTTCGACGTCGCGATCGACTAAGATGCGCCGCACATTGGTGTAGGTCATCCGTTGATGGCTGCGAATCACGGAATCGAAAAACCGGCTGCCAACGACTTCCCCTTTTGCGTTGAATTCAATGCCAACGGTTTTGGTCAAGCGATCTTCGTTGGGATTCAAGCTGCAGATGCCGTTCGAAAGCGCTTCGGGCAGCATGGGAATCGCGCGATCCGGAAAATAAACGCTCGTGCTCCGAGCATAGGCTTCCTGATCCAAGGCGCTGTCAGCTCGAACGTAGTGAGCGACATCGGCGATGGAAACCAAAAGCTCATAGCGATCATCCATCTTGCGAACGTGAACGGCGTCGTCGAAGTCGCGGGCGTTCTCGCCGTCGATGGTAACGATGGGCAATCCCCGCAAATCAGTGCGCGCGGCTATTTCTTCAGGAGGGATCGAGTAAGCAATCTGGTTCGTCTCGCGATGCACTTCCTCCGGAAAACGAGTTGATAGGCCATAGCGGAACACAATGGATTGCGCTTGGACTTCCGGATCATCGGGGTCGCCCATGACTTTAACGACCTGAGCTTGCGGCGGTGACATCGCCGTTCCGTAGCGGGATATCTCGGCGGCTACGACTTTGCCTTTTTCCGGCTTCACCGCGTCCGGCGCGAGTGGAATGGCGCCGATTCTCGCATCCATCGGGACGAGAAAACCTTTGCCGTCGAATTCATCGTAGGTGCCGAGCAGGCGCTTCTGTGCGCGCTCCAGAACTTGCACGACGTGCGCTTCAGTGCCGCCTCGTGCCTTGCGATCGACCCGCACCATCACCCGATCGCCGTGCATGACCCGGCGCATCTCGCGGCGATTCAAGTAAAGATCCTCGGTGTTCTTGTCGTCCGGGATCAAGAACCCATAGCCGTCCGGGTGCGCATGGACTTTTCCCCGGATCAGTTTTTGCCCATCAGGGAGCGCATAGTGATTCTTCTTCAGGCGCACCAAGCGGCCATCGCGGCATAATTGTCGAAGCGCATCGACGATCACCTGAAGTTCATCGCGGCCAAAGCCGCCGCGCCGCAGGATCTCAGCGGGTGTCAGCCGGGTCTTCGGCTTCTTTGCAAAAAGCTCGAGAATCTTTAGTTGGGCTTGTGCTTCGGAAGCTGAATCACGGTCGGATTGCCAAGTCATAGATGCATCTGAGCATCTA
Organism: Deltaproteobacteria bacterium; assembly: GCA_005879255.1. Next base: position 19,669 of record VBKY01000101.1, on the reverse strand, counting down.
ATGGAATTCTCCGGTTTTCAATCGCTGGGAGACCAACACGCGGAGTTGGAGACTTCGGTCGAGGCCTCCGAATTACCGGTCCGTGTGCTCATCGGAAGATTCGCGGGCAAGTTCCGCCATGAACCAGTCGTCGTTCATGTCGGCCGGCCGTGGAATTTCCCGCAATGGGACGTCGTCTTTGATCGAGTCTAAAATTTTATGTGCGGTGGTGAAAAAATCGTTCATGGCAAGAAGCACGATGATGGCTTTCTTGCGATCCACCGTGCGAATGATGCCGACTTCTTCGTAGGACTCGAAGATAAATTTTACATAGGCAATATGCTCGGGAGGAATTTCCAGATAGATGTCGTGCAATCGCATTCGTCGCATCTCTAACGATGGAGAAATCGCTGCAGCGCGTCGGGCAACCACTTCTTTGGGTCTTTAGATTCTTGATTTGATTTGCCGCCGCCCTCCGCGTCGTCGCCGCGCGCCGCGGATCCGCCTCGCAGCGCTTGCGCCAAGAGGCGATTTTCGAGCCGGATTTTTACGTTGGGAATTTTACCCTCTACAACGAACGCAATTCCAAGTCTGCCACGCCGGTCAAGCAGATAGCGGATGATACGGTAATCGCGTTGGACCTCCTGAGTCAATCGCGGCGACAGCACGATTAAACCGTTCCATTTTGTGGATCGGTCGAACCCGAGCCAGCCAGCACCCGTGATCGTATAATCGGGAGTCGCGATGATGAGGTTATCAGTGTGGATGCGTCTCTGATCGATCGCGAAATTCGCCTTCAATGACTCGACAGGTGTATCGGGTCGTTTGACCAAGCCGGCAAAACCTGGAGGCAGGCGGGACATTGACGCCGCGGAAACACTGCTACCACTACCCCTGAGCAGCAAATGGCTGACTAAGTTGAAATCTCGGATTACACCCCGGCGAATTGACGCCTCACCGGAACCTTTAAGCACGCTCATCATGCCGGCGCCATTAGTAGCGGCGGCGTCGAATTGGGCCGAGCCGTTGAGTTGCCCTTCGATGCGATCTTTCAATTGCGGGATCCATTGCGCGATCAGCCCGCGCAAATCGAGGGCGTCGACTTGTGAGGACATTTGGAGCCGGCGAGAACTTTCACCGGCGGAAGCCCAATTACCGTCGGAGCGAAAGGTTCCGTTCAGCGTTTGCAAGGCAAGATTCTTAAACGTCAGGCCCGCCGACGATAGAGCCACGTCGCAGCGGAGATTGCCAAAACCAAACTGTTGCAAGGTGCCTTCCGGAGAAGTCACTGATCCGGTAAGCGCCAGCTGCCCATTGTCCCATTGAATCTCGCCATTGGCGTTGACGTCTTTGAGCCGGACCGGCGGGCCGGCGTCGAGCGAAGGCAGATCGGTGAGATTGAACTCGTCGGAGCGCAGTTTATAAATCACACTGGGCTCCAGCAGGTTCGCAATGGCGCCATCGAGGAAAATCATCGAAGACCCCAGACGAAATGTAACGTTATTGAGGCGCGCTTGCTTGCCGTCCAGGAGCACCTGGCCGTCTAACTTTTCTATTCTGCGCCCGTTGCCTAGATGTTCGAATCCGCTATTGGTGAGTTTCAGTTGGCCTTGTACGCTCCAGTTCTCGTCGGCGGGAGTCAAGCCTTTTTTGAAATCAATATCCCAATCAGCCTTGCCGCCTACGCCATAAAAATCCAGCGGAGTAAAAAGTTGGCCCCAGGCGGGCACCGGGCTTTGTTTGCCTCGCACCTTGAGTTGCAGCCGGGGCGCCGGTTCATACTCGATACTGCCGGCAAAATCCATTTTGGCAACCCCAACTACGAACTCGGATTCATGAAGCAGCAGCCTTTGCTTTTGCCGGGAAATTCTCATTCTGACCTCTGCGGGAACGTTGGCCGGCTTATTTAGCCAGCCTTTGTAGCGCAATTCTGCTTTGTCAGCGCGCACCAGCGCGCCGACGCGGAGACTCTCCCAAGTTCCTTCAAAACGACTATAGATGCCGAGTGTGCCGGCAGTGACTAGCAGCGGGGAAAGGTTCTGTTCGAAGAGGCGCAACTTGCGGAGTTGCGTGAGCGCCAGTGGGGCGACGACTAGCTTGCCTTGGATTTGCGCATCATCCCACGTGCGGCGCTCGGAAAACTCAACACTGCCGTTGATGACGGCATTGTAGTCCGAGGAACCAAATAACGGAACTTTCAAGGTGATGTCGCCGATGCGTGGGCGTTCCGGCGTGCCGCTGAGCTTCGCTTGGAACGACATGGGGCCAGTCACCTCGAGTTCGCGCGGAATCTTGTCTCTCAATCCGGCGATGGCGCGCGCGACAACCGGTACATGAAGGGAATCGAGTCGAACGCTGAGATCGATGGCGCGGCGGAACCAGGAATGCTCTCCCGGCGCGGGTTTGAGCTGGCCGTCGATCCTTACGTCCTGGCTAATTCCTTCGCTTAACGATGCGGCAATGGTGATTTTCGTTGCTTGCGCCGGTTCCAATTCTCTCATGGTCATCGAGATATTCTTAACCCGAAGCTCGGCGGGTTCTTTGATCGACCGATCCACGTATTCGACGCGGCCCTCTCTGATGCGCACTTCGCCGATCGCAAACGCCACCGGGCTATGCTTTCGCTCAGGTGCGGGCGGCCGTAGTTTGGGAACTTTCCCCAACTCGTTCTTGCGGTTTACGAACGCCGTCAAGTTCAACAGTCCTGCTTCATTGGTAATGACCTGAAACTCCGGCTCATTGAACGTGAGCGAGTCGATTACAAGTCGACCGAAAAACAGATTCCACACGCTGACTCCCAAAATGAGCTCTTTCGCCCGGACTACGGGTGTCGCCGCAAAGCGAGGATCATCAGCGATGCGAAACTCTTTGGCGACGAAGCCGGGCCGGCCGAATAAGTTGACTTCGAGAGCCTCGAAACTGACGTCTTGGCCGAGGACTTTTTGCAACTCTTGCTGGACTTGTTCGCGATGTCTGCTAGCCAGAATGTTGAACGATTGAACCAGAACACTGATTAAGACTACCAGCGTCAGGAGCGTTAGTAGCAAAAATTTTCTAGGGCTTTGCGTCGCACCGGCGATGGTAGGCCAAATAGAGAATGGCTCGGTGAGATTCGGATGGTGAATTTCACCCAAAGTGGTCTTGGGGGTCTCTCCTTCGGTCGGAATTTTCATGATTGAGGTTTTGACGATAGTACCAGAACATTCCAACGGGGGCCAATGTCAACAGGCGACAGTGGCAGGCAGGTATTCTGCGCGAGATGCTAACCAGAACAACTATTGCGATGGAGATTCGCGCCGGTCAAGCTATGCGCTCAACGATCGTGGCAATGCCTTGACCGACCCCGATGCACATGGTCGCGAGGCCGTAGCGACTGCCGCGTTTTTTCATTTCATGGATCAGGGTCGTCATCATGCGTGCGCCGCTGCAGCCGAGCGGATGGCCGAGGGCGATGGCGCCGCCGTTTACGTTGAGCCTGTCGAGGTCGATGCCGAGCTCGCGAGCACAGGCGAGCACTTGCGATGCGAACGCCTCGTTTAGCTCGACCAGATCGATTTGCCCGATGCTGAGCCCGGCGCGCTTGAGCGCTTTCTCTGTGGCCGGGATCGGCCCGATGCCAAAGTAATTGGGATGGACTCCGGCGGTGGCGGACGCGACGATGCGGGCCATCGGCTTGAGTTTTAACTGCTCGGCTTTTTGCGGCGTTGTGACCAGCAATGCCGCCGCGCCGTCCGACAGCGGCGAGGAATTTCCCGCCGTCACGGTGCCACCCTTTTTGAATGCGGGCTGCAGCCCAGCGAGGATCTCCAACGAAGTATCCGCGCGCGGTCCTTCGTCCTTGTCGTGAACCACCGGCGCGCCTTTGCGCTGGGGAATTTCCACTGGAATAATTTCGTCTTTCAGGCGGCCGGCTTTCTGAGCTGCGATCGCTTTCTGGTGACTTGCCAGCGCCAGCTTGTCCTGATCTTCGCGGCTGACGTGGTATTTCTCCGCCACGTTTTCCGCGGTCTCGCCGTTGTTGATCAGCGAGTAAAGCTCGGCCATTCGCTTGTTGGGAAAGCGCCAGCCAAGCGAGCTGTCGTACATCTGGACGTCGCCGCGTTGAAACGCGGTCGCCGGTTTGCCCATCACCCAGGGTCCGCGCGTCATGCTCTCGACACCGCCGGCAACAAATAGATCGCCGTGATCGGTCTCGACGGCCCGACCGGCTTGATTGATCGCTTCGAGTCCGGAGCCGCACAAGCGGTTCACCGTCGCTCCCGGGATCGTGTACGGCAGCCCGGCGAGCAGGGAAGCATTGCGCGCCACGTTGCGCGAGTCTTCGCCCGCTTGGTTCGTACACCCAAAATAGACATCTTCAATCTCTTCCTTGTTGATGCCGGTTTTTTCGACCAATTTGGCGATAATATGCGCGGCAAGATCATCGGTGCGAATATCTTTCAATATGCCGCTGTGGCGTCCCATCGGCGTGCGCACAGCTTCGACGATTACGGCTTCTCTCATGGCTTCACCTGACCTTCGTGATATGTGTAAAATCCTCTGCCGCTGATTTCACCGAGAAATCCCGTAACCACCAGCTTTTTCAAGAGCGGTGCCGCCCGGTAGCGGTCGTCGCCGGTTTCGCGCTGCAAGCCTTCGAGCACGGCGAGCACTTCATCCAAACCGATCTGATCAGCCCAGCGCAGCGGCCCTTGCGGATAGTTGACGCCGAGCCGCATGGCGACATCGATCTCTTCCGGCGTGGCGACGCCTTCTTCTAGGCTGCGCGCCGCCTCATTAATAATCAAGCTCAAAATGCGCGGAAATGTAAGTCCCGCATTGTCTTTGACTCGTACGGTTTGTTTGCCGAGGGACTTAAAGAGCTGTTCGGCCTGTGCAAGCGACGATTCGGTCGTCCGCAAACCGCCGGCCAATTCGATCAGCTTTCGATCTTTCAGAGGAAAGAAAGACGCAAAACCGACGATTCTTTCCGGCTTCTTTATCCATGACGCCATCAGCGTGGTGGAAAATCGCAAGCAAGAGCTAACGATGATCGAGGACGGCGGCAGGGAGGCGTCGAGACGTTGGAGCAAAGCTTTTTTCTTGTCCTCGGCACCGGTTTCCGTGTCGAGGACGAAGTTGGTCGTCGAAGCGACGGCCGTGGCATCGTTCAACTGCGACGTTTCGAGACTATTTTCGTGACCTAACGCCAGCAGTTCTTCTGCCAGGCGGTTTCTGCCGATGACCGCCAGACTACTTTTTGTCATAGGGGTAAAACCCTCGCCCGGTTTTTCGTCCCAGGTTGCCGCCCATGACCATGCGCTGCTGAATCGGACTCGGGCGAAAACGCGGGTCTTCGAAAAAAGAGCGGTAAAGCGACTCGGTGGCGGCGAAGTTAATGTCGTTGCCGATTAGATCCATCAGCTCGAAGGGACCCATGCGAAAATTTCCCGCCTCTTTCATGATGCGATCGATGACTTCCACCGAAGCGCCACCGTCGCCGAGAATGCGCAGTCCTTCATTATAAAATGGCCGCGCGACGCGGTTGACGATAAATCCCGGTGTATCCTTGGCGCGCGCCGGGGTCTTGCCCATGGCGCGCATCAGCGCCGTGGCTTTTTCGATGGTCGCCGTACTGGTGCGATCGCCTTGGATCACTTCGACCAACACCATCAACGGCGGCGGATTGAAGAAATGCAAACCTAAAACTCGTTCCTGGTGCTGTGCGCTGGCGCCGATCGCCGTGATGCTAAAGGAAGAAGTGTTGCTCGCGAGCAGCGTCTCCGGGTCGCAGATGGCGTCCAACTGTTTGAAGATATCGCGCTTTAAATCGAGCTTCTCCGGTGCCGCTTCGATGACTAGACTGGTTCCTTTGCAATCCTCGAGCTTGGTGGTGGTGCGGAAGCGATCGAGAATTTCCTGTTCCTGCTCGGCGGTGAGCTTGCCACGGTCGCGGCTGCCTCTGAGAAAATTCTGCACGCGGCCTAAGCCGACGTCGATAAATTCCTGCTTGACGTCGTAAACAATCGTCTCGAAGCCGGCTTGAGCGGCGACCTGGGCAATACCCGCGCCCATGGTGCCGGCGCCGAGGACGGCGATTTTTTCCGTTTTGTTGGGCATATCTTTCTCGGTCCAGTCTCAAGTTCGAGACTGGCAAGCTGTTGGATAAGTCGCGTTCATCCTTCGACGTCGCTCAGAACGAACGAACAGAGAATGGAAATCGTCGGGCATTTTCCGTTCGTGCTGAGCTTGTGTCGAAGCATTCCATTCTTTTTCACCGAGTTGTTAGAAACTATTTCCCCGTAAACACCGGCGGCCGTTTTTCCAGGAAAGCCTTTACGCCTTCGTCGTAGTCGGAACTCCGGCCGGCGATTTCTTGCAAGTGAGCTTCGTAGTCGAGATCGGTCTCCAGATTAGCCAGGTTGGCGTGGTTCACCGCGCGTTTAATGAGCCCGATGCCGCGCGGCGCGCGGGCGACTTGCTCGGCGATGGCTTTGGCCGATGCTGCGAATTCTGCGGCCGCGAAAACTCTCGCGACCAAACCGATTCGCTGCGCTTCCTTAGCGTCGATGGTATCGCCGAGCAACAAAAGCTCCATCGCCTTGCTGACTCCCACCAGCCGCGGCAGGATGAAGCTGCCACCGGAGTCGGGCGCCAAGCCGACGCGCACGAATGACTGAATAAATTTTGCTTCATCGGAAGCGACACGTAAGTCGCAGGCCAATGCTAAATTGCAGCCGGCACCGGCGGCGACACCGTTGACCGCCGCGATGACTATCTTCTCCATTTGGCGGATTTGGCGGATCATCGGATTGTACTTCTCGCGCAAAGAAGCACCGAGAGAGCCCTTTTGCTCCGGTGTCCTGCCTTTGAGATCTTGCCCGGCAGAGAAGGCACGGCCCGCGCCGGTAATCATCAAACAGCGCACCTCTTTGTCACGCTCGCCGTCCTTTAAAACCTCTAGGACTTCTTTGTTCATCTGCGGCACGAAAGCATTCAGTGATTGCGGCCGGTTGAGCGTGATCGTCGCAACAGCGTTTACTTTTTCGTAGATGATTGTTTCGTACTCCACGGTGAGCTTTCGCTGCTTACTTGCCTTTGAACTCCGGCTTGCGCTTTTCAAGAAACGCCTTCATGCCTTCGCTGCGGTCCTCGGAGGCGAACAGTAAATAGAAGGACTTGCGTTCGAACTCCAGGCCCTCGTCGAGTGGCGCGTTGGCCGCCTTGAGCACAGCTTCCTTTGCCGCTCTAATTGCGAGAACCGGCTTGGCGGCAATCTTCTTTGCCACGGCTTTGGCTTCTTCCAACAATAGTTCGACCGGCACAACACGGTTTACCAATCCTAGACGCTCCGCCTCGGCGGCCGTAATCGAATCACCGGTTAACACGAGTTCCATAGCGCGGTGCTTGCCCAGAACATGCGTCAGGCGTTGCGTGCCACCGCTGCCAGGGATGATGCCGAGATTCACTTCCGGCTGGCCAAAGCGCGCGGTTTCGGACGCGATGATGATGTCGCAGCTCATCGCCAGCTCACAACCACCCCCCAAAGCGAAACCGCTCACTGCGGCAATCACGGGCTTGGTAATCTTGTTAATCTGATCGCGATAACCGAGTCGCTCGTGGATTTTTTCATCGAACGGTCCGCGCTCGGCCATTTCTTTGATGTCGGCTCCCGCGGCAAACACTTTCTCACCGCCCGTGACGATGATAACGCGCATGTCGTTATCGTGGTCGAGTTCTTGCATCGCCAGCGACAAATCTTTTACGAGAGCGTAAGATAAAGCGTTCAAGGCCTGTGGACGGTTGAGCGTGACGACAGCGATCGGGCCGTCTTTTTCGACGATGACGTTCTCGAAATTCATACGCTCTAAGCTTTTAGACATACACTATGGTCGGGGGTGATTCAACAAACTCTGTACAACGTACAAACACGGAAAACACCGCGGATTCCGCTCTGTCGTGCTGCGGAAATTTTACCAGTGATGCTGCGCCGATTTCACGACGACAGCCCTGCCTTCGACGGACATGGTCGATTGACACTCCGAGATCGATTTGCAAGTATCCGTGATACCCATGTCGAGCCGTCTAGAACCCGCAACCCGTCACTACGACGAAAAGCTTCAGCAAATTCTCAAAACTTCGGCGAAAATTTTCGCTGAAAAAGGATTTCATCACACGTCGGTGCGCGACATCGCACGCGCCACGAAGATGAGTTTGTCGGGATTGTATTATTATTTCACGACTAAGGAAGAGCTGCTTTTTCTGATTCAGGAACGCTGCTTTGTAACGCTGCTGCAACGCTGGGAGCAGGCGGCAAATTCGAACCCGGACATCCGCCCGCGTATCCGCGCCTTTGCCGAGAATCACTTGAGTTTCTTCCTGCACAATATGCCGGAGATGAAAGTCATGGCGCATGAAGATGAGTCGCTCACCGGCGAATTCAACGATAAGATTCTCGTGCTCAAGCGGCGTTACGTGAAAGTGATCATGGACCTCATCGGCGAGCTGCAAACGCAGGAAGGTGGCAAGGGCACTGACCTGCGCATCGCGACCTTCGCGCTGTTCGGCATGATGAACTGGATCTATACGTGGTACCAGCCCAAGCGCGACTTGCCGTTGCCGCAACTGATCGAGCAGATGCTGAGAATCTACTTCTTCGGTTTGCTGAAAGCCGGCACGGTCGAAGAGCGTTGGTTTACCTCGAACGCATCGCCAAACGAAAAAGCGACGTATTCTCTCTGGCAGAGAAACGTTCCTTGAACAGTATCGCGGGGGAAATATGAGCCAGCTACGCATCGGCGACAAGGCGCCGGATTTTAAAGTGAAGGGCGTTCTGCGGGCTAAGGTAGCCGAATATTCGCTGTCCTCCTATCCAGGAAAATGGTTGGTGCTCTTTTTCTACCCAGCTGACTTTACTTTTATCTGCCCCACAGAAGTCACCGGCTTCAGCAAAATGGCCAAGGAGTTTTCGAGTGAGAACGCGGTGATCCTCGGTGCCAGCGTCGATTCCATCGACAGCCATCGGGCCTGGGCCGAGGAGCTTGGCGGCTTGGAGTATCCGCTGCTGAGCGACGAAGACAAAACGCTCAGTCGAGCCTACGGTGTGTTGAACGAGAAAGAGGGCGTCAGCTTGCGCGCGACATTTATCATCAATCCTACCGGGGTGATTTCTTATCAAGTCGCGAGTCACGTCAATGTCGGCCGCAGTGTGGAAGAAACCCTGCGCGTCGTCAAAGCTCTGCGCACCGAACGTCTCTGTCCGTCCGATTGGAAGCCGGGCGAGCCGACCGGCGATCTTGGGTTGAAGTACTGATTCAACCTCAAAAGGACAGACGTAAAATCGTGCCTCCCTCCAAAAATGATCGCCACCTAGTGACGGGCGGTTGCAATTCTGCGATTTGAATCAAATTGTCTTTGCCCATGGCGCTTGAAGTCATTCAGCAGAAAAGACAGGTCATCGAGAGCCGCGCGCGGATTCGTGAGTTCGTCTTCGGTATTCAAGACGGTTTGATCAGCACGGTCAGTTTGTTGGCGGGAATTCAGGGCGCCATAGAGAGCAACATTGTCGTTATCATAACCGGTCTCACAGCGATGTTTTCCGGCGCCATTTCGATGGCCGCCGGCTCCTATCTTTCCTCCGGCGCGCAGAAAGAAATTTTTGACAAGGAACTTGCCGAAGCCGAACAACTGGCCGAGCGCGAACCGTACATGGCAGCGGAAGGTTTGCTCAAAGCGCTGGGCGAGGAAGGCCTGAGCAAGGAACAAAGCTACCGGATAGTCAAAGTGCTAAGCCAAGAGCGAAACGTTTTCCTGCGCACCTTTCAGGAAAAAGTGTTCGGTCTCGGCAGCGCGGAAATCAATCGGCCGCTCCAGGCCGCTTTGGTGATGGGGCTGTCGTTCATCGTCGGCGCGTTTATCCCGATCGTTCCTTATATTGTTTTTTCTGGTGTGCCGGCGCTTTATCTCTCCGGTCTCCTCGGCGGCATTACCCTTTTTGGCGTCGGCGCTTTCAAGGGACATCTGGCGGGCAAATCAATATTCATGTCCGGCCTGGAATTCTTCATCATCGCCGTCAGCGCCGCAGGTTTGGGCTATCTGATCGGAGTCGTTGTGCAGTATTTTTTTCCGGGGATTTCCGTTCCGGCGTAGAATTTACGCTCACACCTTATCTCTGCCGCACCCTCCATGGTCGGATCAGCCTCAGGCTGAAGCGGGCGAGGGTTCAAAATGAATCCTTGAATCGACCACGGATTCTGGTCGTTTCCTCGCCCTCCTTAGAGTCGTTTATGAGCAGACGCAATGCTTCGACGCCGATAAAGCCCTTGCCTATATGTTCGTGGCGATCGACGGAAGAATGGACACCGGTAATTGAGCGCGATCAATAAACTCTCAGCAAAATGGATATCGATCAAAATTGTTTTGACTACGATAACCTTAAGACATTGGTTGCATTGTATTCTACACGCTTCGCACAATGCGGCTTACCGTAGTCGACGTTATCAATGTTATTGATCATTAAGTGCCCGAAAAACAGAAACGGGAGAGAACAATGGTTATCACCAAAGAACTCTTCGCATCCTATCTAAATTGCCAAACTAAAGCCTATCTCAAGAGCTCGGCGGCGTCGTGCCAGCAATCGAAATTTGGAATGTGGCGGAGCAGCTGGGAGAATAACTTGCGGCGACAGGGAATGGACTTCCTTCAGGAGAAAACGGGCCGCAAGACAGTGGAGAATCCTACGGAAGCTGAATTGTCAAACAAAGGGTCGGCTGTTTACGTCAATTGCTCCATTGAAGCCGGAGAGTTGCGGTCGTCGATTGATGCTGCCGAAAAAGTAGAGTTACGCGGCGTCAAGGCTCAATGGATACCCTACCGATGTCGATTGGATAAACGCGCCGAGAGACATGAAAGGCTCTTATTGGCTTATGACGCTTTGTGCCTACAAACCTTTACCGGAGTGCCTGTTCGTGTAGGCAAGTTGGTTGACGGGGTTGGTAATCGCGCAAAGAAAGTTCGACTGAACAGCCTGCTCAAAGCAGTGCAAGACCACGTTCGACGAATGACAGACCTGCTTACACAAGAAAAGGAACCTCTGCTGATATTGAACAAACATTGTATCGAATGTGAATTCCGATTGCGGTGTCGTCAGAAGGCTGTGGAGACGGACGATTTGAGCCTCCTGTCCAAAATGAGCCTTAAGGAACGACAAAAGTTGCAGGGCAAAGGAATCTTCACCGTCAAGCAACTTTCCTACACGTTTCGGCCAAGGAGACGGCGCAAAAGTTTCCGTTCAAATGCAGATAATTTCTCATATCCCCTAAGGGCACTGGCGATTCGAGAGGATAAAATCCATGTCGCCGGAACTCCCACTTTTACAATTCAAGACAACGATTGTTTTTTGGATGTCGAGGGCATTCCCGATTATCGATTCTATTATCTCGCCGGACTACGGTTTCGTCTCAACGACCAGATAATCCAACACTCGTTTTGGGCGGGCGACCGTTGCGACGAAGAATTTATGTGGAACGACCTGGTCAAGGACCTACGTGTGCACGGGTTTGGCCGAATTATTCATTTCGGAAACTTTGAAAAGGAGTTTCTGACAGTCATGAACAAGCGTTACTGTAAGTCAAAAGACCAATCGGAATATGTTGAAAGTTTAGTCCAGAACGCGGTTAATCTTTTGTCTGTAATCTACAGCCGAATCTATTTCCCGACATCTTCGAATAGCCTAAAAGATATTGCCGGCTACCTTGGGCACAGATGGCCAGATGAAATCGGAAACGGCTATGAAGCATTGCTCGCTCGTCATTACTGGGAAGTCTCAGGAGAGCTGAGCGTTAAGAAAGCCCTCTTAAGTTATAACACCAGCGATTGCGAAGGTCTTCACTTGGTCGCGTACTGTGTCTCTAAGATGTGTGGTCAATTATCAACCGCGGGACCGAATGAAGATTCCAATTTTGTCGATACCAATAAATTGAGAGGATGGGGCCCGTTCAAGTTTGGACAGCTGAATTGTGCGATACCAGAGTTTGAATACATCAATCGCGCCTCTTACTGGGACTATCAACGGGAGCGAATCGTTTTTCGGCGGCCGCGCTTACGGAAGCGAATCCGCATGCGCAGGTCTAGAAGGCGGATAAAGTGCCCGGCAAATAAGGTGATCGCTCGTCGACGAACTATTGTTTGCCCCTACTGTAAGTCGCGAGAGATTTATAAGTGGGGGCCGAGGAGTAAGACAGTCTATGACCTCAAGTTTTCACCTGCAGGCGTAAAACGTTGGGTCGTAAATTATCAATTTGATCGCCACAAATGCTGGCAATGCAAGAAAACCTTTATGCCCCAAAGGAAACCCTGGACGAGAAGCAAATATGGAGATGGATTGATACGCTCTGTAGTTTTTCTTACGATTGATTTGCAAATTTCACAACAAGCTGCAGCAAAGTTGATACGTCAGTTCTTTGGTTTGGACCTAACCGGGGAATCTGTAGGGCGCTTCAAAAAGACTGCTGCCGCCTTTTATGAAGGAACTTACAAGAAAATTTTGCGAACAATAGTCAAAGGCCCCTTAGCTCATGTCGATGAGACGAAGGCAAGTCTCAACGGTCGAAGTGCCTATGTTTGGGTTTTAGCAAATCAGGAAAACGTGGTTTACTTTGTCTCAGAGAGTCGCGAGGGCGCCAAGGTTCATGCTATTTTGAAGGAATTCAAGGGTATCTTGGTTTCTGACTTTTATAGTCTTTACGATTCTTTTGGATGTCCCCAGCAAAAGTGTCTCATTCACTTGATGCGGGATTTAAACGACGACCTCTTGCGGGAACCATTCAACGAAGAACTTAAATCGGTGGTCAAAGGTTTTGGCTCTTTGGTTAAACCAATCGTTGAAACCGTTGATAGTACGGACTCAGGTGTCGTTTCATGAAAAAACACAAACGGTCGGTTGGCAGATTTTACCGTTGGCTGACAAGGACCAATTTTGAGACGGAAGTCGGCGCCAGCTATAAGAAGCGATTTGAAAAAAATCGAGAGAAGCTTTTTACGTTTTTGGATTATGATGATGTCCCGTGGAATAACAACGCCGCGGAGCATGGCATTAAAGCCTTTGCCACGCTTCGACGCGTGTTTGGAGGTAGGAGTAACGAGGCTGGAATTCAAGATTATCTTGTTTTGCTCAGCGTTTGTGAGACGTGCCGTTATCGCGGAATTAATTTTTGGGAATTTTTGTGCTCGGGTTACAAAGACGTGAACGCCTATGTCAAGAGCCAGCGAGGTCATAGACGGCGAAATGCACAATCATATACGCTTGAGAACCAAAAGCAGCGACCATCTCGCGAAACGATTGGATATTCCCTAAATGCGCTGTAGTACGAAATCTCGCCGCTAAAGCAGCTAAAGTCGAGCACTTCGATGTGGACTCGAAGGTGAGCGCGCTCAGTCTTCCCTAAAAAGGCTGCGCAGCAGCTCGAGATTTTCACGGTCTTCTTTTAGGTCGGGTCCCTTGGGCGTTTCCAAACACATCGGTAGACCCCAAAAGCGCTTGTCGTTCAAGAGGAGACGAAAAGCTTCGACGCCGATTTGTCCTTTACCGATATGCTCGTGGCGGTCGACGCGGGAATTAAATTCCTTTTTCGAGTCGTTGAGATGAAAGGCGGCGAGACGGTCGATGCCGATCGCCTCATCGAATTCCACAAACGTTCGCTCGTAACCTTCCCTGGTGCGGATGTCGTAGCCGGCAGCGAAAGCATGCTCGGTGTCGAAACAGACGCGCAGGCGTTCGCTTTCTTTGGTCGCGTCCATGATGTTGCCGATTTGGTCAAAACGATATCCAATCGTGGAACCTTGACCTGCAGTGATTTCCAAAGTGATCTTGGTTGTGTAGCCCGGACAAGCTTTGTGCGCTTCGTCCAGCGACTTGGCGATGGTTTTGATGCCTTCCGTTTCGCCGGCGCCGACGTGGGCGCCCGGGTGGGCGACGAGATTGGCGACTCCGAGAAGCTCGCAGCGTTCCAACTCGTCGATAAATGCGGCAATGGACTGCTTTCTTAATCCCGCATCCGGTGATCCTAGATTAAGCAAATAAGAGTCGTGGGCAATGATAGTTGTGATGCCGGTGTCCTGCCGATTAACGCGAAACTGTTCGATTTCCTCCTTCGTGTACGGTTTCCCCGCCCACTGGCGCGATGATTTAGTGAAGATTTGAATGGCGTCACACGCGACCTTTTTGCCGTGGAGCAGCGCATTGCCGACGCCGCCGGCGATGGACATGTGGGCGCCAAGCAGAGGGCCCTTGTGTGCGGGCGATTTGAGCTTCTTTGACGGTGGACTCATGCGTTCAAGGGTTCAACGTTCAAAAGTTCAAGGTTCAAAAACGAGGGAGTCGGCTATCCAACGACTGGAACGAGTGGAACTACTGGAACGGGTCGAATCGTTCAAGCTGTTCCAATCGTTCAAAACGTTCCAGTCGTTTTCGGTCATTCTGTAAAATGTCTCTTTTCTACAAGCGGCAGGGAGATACTGCCGCAGCTAAGAAGTTTGTCGTGAAATTCCCGGAGCACGAATTTGCTTGCGAGCCTTTTCTGCTCCTGTTGGCGCAGGCGATTGATAATTGACCAGCCAAGAGCGTAGCCCATCGGGACTGAGGGCGACTGGCTATACCAATTGAGATCGCCACAAGCTTGGGCGCGCGGGAAGTGGAGCTCTCGCACCATCAAGTCGGCAGCTTCGTCATAGCTCATTTTTCCGGTTTGAGTCTTAACATCGATGATGATTCGCAGCGCGCGCCAGAGACGATCTTTGAGCATCACAAAACGGTGTTCCTTGCTTTTCAGAAAACCCTGCTCCTGCATGAGCTGCTCACAGTAAAGCGCCCAGCCTTCGTAGAAAACCGACGACTCGTTCATCAGACGCGGCAGCGTGGAAGCAGCCGGCGTGCAATTGGCAATCGAGAATTGAAGATGATGCCCCGGATAACTTTCGTGAACGGAAGTGTTTTCCAGGCCCACCCAATTGTGCTCGCGGAGTAAATCATTTTCGGTGACAGGCGTCACGTAATAGTAGCCGACTTGATCGGGATCTTTGGGCGACGGCGATAAATAAGCCGCGAACGGAATCTCGTGGCGGCGAAATTCCGGCGTGTGCACGACGTGCAGCTCTTGTTTGGGAGGAAAGGAAACTAGTTTCCTGTCCTTGACGAAATCACGCGCGGCTTCCATCGCCTTTTCATAGGCCGGAAGAACGTCGTCGATGGCCGGGTGCTTGTCTTGAATCGAACGGGTGACGCCTTCGATATCTTTCCCCGGCGCAAGTTCGTTGGCGAGGTCGCCGAGTTCCTTCTTCGTTTTCGCGAACAAATCTTCTCCCAGTGATAGCAGAGTCTGAGCATCGTGATCTAGAAAATGTTTCCTCTTAAGCAACAGATTATAGTGCGCTTCGCCAACGGCGTAGACTCCGCGGCTGCGCGGCAGCAGATCACGTTCGAGAAAGATGGCAAAATCGCTCACGGCACTTTTTGCTGTTTCCACCGCGGCGTGCAATCCGGCCACGTTCTTCACTGATTCTTTGATCTTTGGATGCATCGCGAGATTTTCTAAAAAGCTCACTCCGCCTTTTGCGCCTTCGATGGCCATTTCGGTCCAGAGCCGCGGTGGGTTCGCTTCGCCGCGACCGAGATTGGCAATACCTTGGCGAATCAGCGCCGGTGTTCGATTCAAACGGCTCAACAGATTGCCAGCCAAGTCGTTGGTCGATCGAACCGTGAGGATGTAAATCGCATCGATCGGTGAATAGGTGTCCGGCCACTTGAGGCGGTAGTCTTCTTTGGCGTGCTCGTAATTTTGAATGGTGAGCTTGCCTTCGAGCAAGGCGCAATCGATGGCTTCGTCTTGATCTAGGCCCTCCGTCGAGATTTGCCGCAGGGTGGCTAGCGATTCTTCGACAAAGGCTTTTTCAGCGTTGTAAGTGTCGTCTGAATAATCGTTCAGAAGGTGATCAAAACCTTCGACCCCGTAGTAAATGGCATCGGTGGGGTGAAGCTCGAAATATTTCTTGAAGTGGTCAGCGCAGAACTCAGTGAATTTGGACATGCTGCTGAATTACCATCTTCGCCGGAACGGTGCAATTTGGGGCGAGGCAATCGGCTCAAGATCCTTAACGTGATCTGGACGATTACCGTCCGCGGGGATGCGCGGCTAGCATAAACTGATCGGCGGCAGCATTTCGTGGCTCACGTGTCTCGGTGATCCTCGTTCACTCGCAGGGAGTACGATCACGGAGGAGCTCACTGCTTCTATGCGGGATTCTCGGCCGGAATACGGTTAAAGATGCGCAGCCGTTTTCCTCGTGTGGGAGTGTCCTCCTCGATAGGGGGCGCCAGCAGAACGGGATACGGAAGCTTGTTGATCATCTTGAGCAGCTTTCGAGTTGCCATACTGCGGAAAAGAAACCGCTTGCGCAGTTCGAAGACGATGAGATCGATGTGTTCTTCCCGCGCGACGGAGGCGATCTCCTCGCGCAGAGATCCCAACCTTACAAGTCTCTTAACTCTTATTGGGCTTCTGTCGCGAATCGTTCGATCGATGAAATTCCAAAGGTCGAGGGCCCGTTCTCGGAGCAGAACATCCAGCGGACGGAGTCGCGGTTGCACGTCAAAAAATGGCCAACCTTCGGGAGGAAATACAAATGAAAGAAGACTCTCTTCTTCCGTGATATCCTCGACTACATGCAAGGCGATAAGCTCGGCATTTAACTGTTTTGCCAAGGATGAAGCGTACATCAGCGCTTTCTCCGACTCCTGGGAAAAATCGATGGGGACTAACAACTTTTTTACATCATGCATAATTCGTCCGATTCCACTTATTGCTGTAGATCTTCGCAATCGTATAAAGAATATTCATGCCTCTGGCGAGCGACACTCGGCTAAATCCGTGTGATGCTGTTTCGCTTTGTTTTAAAAAGTGCGCAATTGTTATGCCACGGACTCACTTTGGAAATCCGCGCCAAATTGCAAAATATCTCACTTGAGCGCAGGGAAATTGCCTGTTTCTCGAACAGGCAGTGCTCAAAGAGTGAACATTTCACTGCTCGAAGAGGGAATCACTCGTCGAACAACGTTTGAGGCGAAGTGCAGTGCAGTAGGGAAACGATGCGTTAGTGTAGGCTGATGACAAGACGGAATGTTACAGGCAGGTAACAGCGATTCACACAGACTAAAAAAGGATCGGCTGGGCGAGCCGATGATTCGAGCCAGTAAATTCGGCGAATATCGCTTCGACGATCATGCACGCGTCCATGGCCAGGTGGCAAACGTTTGTGATTTTCGACTGCGTAGAACTTTAATTCCTTAGCGAAGTAGCAGTCCGTCATTCCCGCATGTATTTAGCGGGAATCCAGGCGAAATTCCGATGGTAGACCCCCGCTACGACATGCGGAGGTGATAGCAAATAGATGGTTCTCGATTGCTCTAATACTCCGTCAGATTGCTGCGGGATAATTCATTTCTAACTCCTGCCGGCGAGCTTGCGTCCCTGATCGAGGACGCCAAAGGAGCGCGGCGACGAGGGCATGAGAAATCGGTAGCCACTTGCCACCAAACGCTCGATGTTATGCGCGTCCGGGTGAGGATGGCCGCAGGGTACGTTGTGCTCCTTGCAGATCTTGAGAATATTATTAATGGCGTCGGCCACCACCGGGTGCTCGTATTCACGCGGATGGCCGAGCTCCTGACTCAAATCGCCTTCTCCAATCAAGACGACGCCGATACCGGGCACCTCCTTGAGAATTCTTGGCAAGTTGTCGATGGCGCGTGTCTCCTCGCATTGGATGACGACGAGAATTTCTCCGTCCGGCGCGAGCGGCCAAACGTCGGCGCGGCGATAATATTCTTGCTGCGTCAGGCCCCAGTAGCGCGCCGCCCGCGCGGGAGCGTCGCCGCGGATACCCGGCGGATTATAAATCGGCGCGGTGGACAAGCGCGGATAGCGACAGGCGCCGACGGCGTTCCAGGCTTCTTCGACAGAGCTTATATGCGGAAAGATAATGCCAAACACGCCGATGTCGAGCACCTGCTTGGCAATCCAACTATTCATCTCGATGCCGTTGGGCGGAATGCGCACCATCGGCGTCACCGCCGGCGCCAATGTGCCCCGATCGACGAGCTGGCGGCGATCGAGCATGAACTGGAGTGCCTGACGCAGCCCGGGAAAATCGAGCGGCGCGTGCTCCATTTCATAGGCGACGCCGTCGAGCTTCGAGCTCGCCATGGCGACGGCGCTTTCGACGTCGACGGGCGTGAAAGCGACGAAAGCGGTTTGGTTTTGTTCAAGGGCTTTGATTACGCCGTTAAGGCGGGGTATGTCTGGCATGTCCGTTCCTCTTTAGTTGGTGATTTGTAGATGATTGGTATAACAAAGAGTTTTGGGACTGACAATCGCCAAATTTATTAGTAAATTCTAAGCACGAAACCTGAAGCTCGACACAATTTCAGATAACAAAAGGAAATAAAACTTCCCAAAAAGTTTCGCTGCGGTTGGGGGTTTTGAAATTTCAAGTTTAGGATTTCGGCGTTGTTGCGAATTTCAAAATTCGGATTTTGAATTTACGTTATTTGACGCAAGAAGGAGGCACGCTCATGATCATCGACGCTCATACTCATTTCACTACGGCGCCGGCGCAACTTCAGGCTTACCGCGGGCAACAAATCACGAACCTCGCCAAGCCGGTGCGCGCTAAGCTCATTATCAGCGACGAGGACGTCGCTCGCTCGATGCAGGGCCAGCTAAAACGCATGCAGGAGTCCGGCATCGACCGGCTGTTGTTTTCGCCGCAGGCCGGCGCGATGGGGCATCACTTCGGCTCGCCCCTCATAAGCCGTTACTGGACCGAGGCCTGCAACGATTTGATCGCGCGCGTCGCCAAGCTTTTTCCAGACAAGATCTCTCCGGTCTGCCAGCTGCCGCAGTCGCCGGGCGTCGCGCCGACGGAATGGGCCGACGAGCTCGATCGTTGCGTTAACGACTTGGGCTTCGTCGGCTGCAACGTCAATCCCGACGTGGCGGGGGGGCGCGAGCCGTTGACGCCGTCGATGGGCAGCGAGTGGTGGTATCCGCTGTGGGAAAAGTTGGTCAAGCTCGACGTGCCGTGCACGGTGCACGCCAGTGCTTCGCTCAATCCGGCGATGCATCTGACCAACGCCTATTACATTGCGCACCATAATTCCGCCGCCGTGGAGATTTTGAAGTCGCGCGTATTCAAAGATTTTCCGAAATTGAAGATCATCATCCCGCACGGCGGCGGCGCGATCCCCTTCCAATGGAACCGCCAGCGCGGCATGCACGTGAAAGAAGGGCTCGAGCCGTTCGAAGAAGCGGCGCGCCGGGTTTATTGGGATATGGCGATTTACGACAAGGAGTCGATGGAGCTTTTGATCAAGCGCGTCGGCGTCGACAACGTGCTATTCGCCACCGAAATGTTCGGCGCGGTCAACGCCATCGATCCTAAAACCGGGCGCAACTTCGAGGACCTCGTGCCGATCTTCCAGTCCATCGATTGGCTTACGGACGAAGAGCGCCGCAAGATTACAGAAGGCAATGCGAGAAAGGTTTTTTCGCGCATGTTCGCTTCGTCGAAGACATAAGCGACGGCGGGCCGCCGCTGGGGGCACAGACTCGCCGCCAGTAAGTACTCGGGTTTAGGGAAGTCAAGCATCTATCCTTAA